>JANYBJ010000027.1 GCA_025360845.1 bacterium | reverse complement strand
TATCCAAACACCTACCCCCCTTGCGCCCCCCCCCCCCCGCCCGTTCGCCGGGCTGACGAACAGGCTTCCTCTCCGAACGGGGTTCTGCTATAAACAAACCGTTTTAACCGCGAGGAGCCCCATGACAGAAACACCACCTGCCGAGTTGCCTGCTTTTGACGACGATGATGTCGCCCGTGTCGCCATGCTTGCGCGTAAGGCGACGCGCAAGGCGGCACGCATGGCCAACAGGGTCGGATATTTCGTCGATCCCGCAGAGGGTGCGTGCATCGTCAAGGCTCCGCGCCATGTTCTTAAAGTTGCCTTAAAAACCACTTCTATCGATGTCAACAAACGCTACACCTTCGCCGGCTAAACACCAGAAACGCTTGCGTATTCTCGCCGGCCCCAATGGCTCAGGGAAGTCGTCGATCTTTCAGTCGATTGCCCAAAACTTCCGCGTGGGCATCCCTGTCCAGGCCGACGCGTTACGGAGCATGCTGGAGACCGGCGTGGGGGTCACGCTGCCGCTTGTCCATCCTTCGCTCGACGGCAAGGATTTCGAGGCCTTTTACAGCGGACACCCTTTGTGTGCGCGCTACGCCGGGCCTTTTCCCTTCGCCTTGGAGCAGGGCGGGCGCTTAACACTCGTCGAGGGATGCGACCGTTCTCCGAAACTGTCCTACGCCACGGTCATTCTTGCGGACTACCTGCTGACACGCCTGATCGAAGCGGGCGCGGAGATCTCGTTCGAGACGGCGCTTTCGCACCCGTCCAAGCTGACGCTGCTGCGGCAGGCGAAGGAAGCGGGATACGCCATCTATCTGTACTACGTCTGCGTGGCATCGCCTGAAGTCAGCAAACTGCGTGTGGCGCTCAGCGTGACCCAAGGCGGGTACGCGGTGCCGGAGGCGAAGATCGTTGAGCGGTATGGCCGGTCGCTGGCTTTGCTGAAAGAGGCCGTAGCCCTTTCAGACCGCGCCTACCTGTTCGACAACACCTATTCGGGCGCCTCGCTGAAACTCGAGATCAACCGGGGCGCGGAAGTGATCCCGCATGAGCCGGTGCTTCCGGACTGGGTGACCCGCAGTCTGCCTGCCCTCGTTACGCGGTAGGCCGTCCGCGCTCAAACTGCCGCCGGATTTCATACGCCGCGACCGCGAAGGCGGTCACCACGTTGAGCGAGTTTTTGCGGCCGTAGAGCGGGATGCGCACGACGCCGTCGCAGGCCGCGATCACCTCCGCGCCGAGCCCGAAGCGCTCGTTGCCCAGCACCAGCGCACAGGGGAACGTCCATGCGAACTCCGCGATATCCGGCGCGCCGGCGACCGTCTCGAATGCCAGGCAGCGCACGCCCTTCGCCTTCAGACCGGCGACGGCTTCGAGAATATTTTCCACCGAGCGCCAGGGCACCAGCTTCTCCGCGCCGAGCGCGGCGCGTGCGGCCTGCGGCTGTTCGGGCGCCGGCGTGTAGCCGCACAGCAGCACCTCGCTGACGCCGAAACATTCGGCGGTCCTGAAGATGCCGCCGAGGTTGAAGGCCGAGCGGATGGAGTCCGCCACAACCGTCAGCGGCATGGGCGGCTGGAGGTCCGGGTGCTCGGCCGGCAGGTCGGCATCGAGGATCTCCACATCGGTGACTTTGCAGCGCGAGACCTCGCGCTCGACCGGAACCAGCACGCACCAGAACTGCTGTCGCGTGAGGTCGGGTTCAAGCAGGCGCGCGAGCGCGGAGAGACGCGGCAGCGAGGCCTGAGCGGCGGTCCACTCCCGGCAGGCTTTCAGTTCGCGTTGCCGTGCGGCAGGCTCTTCCCAAGCCGCGTCCAACGCCCGCAGCCGGAGGAGCGCCTCGCGCCAGATGTTCTCGCTTGTGTCCCGCATCGCCTACACGTCGATCTTGATGATCTTCCGGATGAAGAACCAGCCGACGGCGATCAGGAGAACGGTGATGCCGACCGAGATCATGCCGTTGACGGATTTGAAGAAGGGGATCATCAGGCCGGGCTTGAGGAAGGTCATGGCCACGCCCAGCACGGCGGGCATGCAGGCCACGATGATGCCTTGGAGCCGGCCTTGGGAGGTGAGGGTCATCACGCGGCGCTCGATGCGCATGCGCTCGCGGATGGTGAGGCTGATCTTGTCGAAAATCTCGGTGAGGTTGCCGCCGGTGCGGCGGGCGATGTCGATGGCGGTGACCACGAGCGTGAGGTCGTCGGAGCCGACGCGCTTGTCGAGGCTCTGGAGCGCGTCGTAGAAGTTCATGCCCACGCGCATCTGCTGGAGCATGACGCCGAACTCCTGCGAGATGGGCTTCTCGCCGTTCTGCACCACGGTCTCGAAAGCCTGGTTGATGCTGAAGCCCGCGCGCAGGGCGTTGCTCATGCTGCCGAGCGCGTCGACGAGCTGGATGTTGAACTTCATGCGGCGCCTCTCGCGCATGACCCCGACGATCTTGGTGGGAATCGACAGCGCCAGCGCGCCGAAGATCAGCCCGAGCACGAGGCCGGCGGTGGTGGCGATCGGGTTGCTCATGTCGAAGAGCGGAATGAAGCAGAGCAGGAAGATGGCGGCCGCGGCGGCCCAGCCGATCTCGGCGATGCGCTTGGCGGGGATGAAAAGAAAGAGGTCTTCGAACTGGCGCGAAGTCTCGGTCGACATGGAGTCGGAGTAGGCGCCCGCTCCCGAGCCCATGGCGCGCACGATGGTGAAGGCGAAGCCTCCGAAAGCGAGACCGAGCAGGGCCGGCGCGGTCCACCTGATGACGCTCAGGGCTTCGGGAGTCATGCCTCACCGCCTTGCTTCGCGGGGTCGAAGACCGAGGGCTCGATATGGAGCCCCCGGCTCTTGAGGTGTTCGTAGAAAGTGGGCATCGCGCCGGTCGGCAAGAACCGGCCGGTGACCTTGCCTTTTTCGTCGATGCCGGTCTGCTGGTACTCGAAGAGGTCCTGCATGATGATCTGCTGGCCTTCGAGGCCGACGACCTCGGAGATGCAGACGACCTTGCGCGACCCGTCGCTGAGGCGCGACTCGTGGACCACGAGGTCGATCGCCGAGGCGATCTGTTCGCGGATGGCGCGCGAGGGAAGCTCCATGCCGGACATGAGCACCATGGTTTCGAGGCGCGAGATGACGTCGCGCGGCGAATTGGCGTGGACGGTGGTGAGCGAGCCGTCGTGGCCGGTGTTCATGGCCTGAAGCATGTCGAGCGCCTCGCCGCCGCGGCATTCGCCGACGATCACGCGGTCGGGGCGCATGCGCAGCGAGTTGCGCACGAGGTCGCGGATGGGCACCGCGCCGCGGCCTTCGATGTTGGGCGAGCGCGCTTCGAGCCGGATGACGTGGGGTTGCGCGAGGCGCAGTTCGGCGGCGTCCTCGATGGTGACGATGCGGTCGGTGGCGGGGATGAAGCCGCTGAGCACGTTGAGCAGGGTGGTTTTGCCGGAGCCGGTGCCGCCGGCGACCACCATGTTCTTCCGCATGAGCACGCAGATGCGCAGGAAGTCGGCGGCGTTGCGCGTCCAGGTGCCGTAGTTGATGAGGTCGTCGACCGTGAGGGCGCGTTTGGAGAACTTGCGGATGGTGATGCAGGGGCCGGTGAGCGAGAGCGGCGCGATGATGGCATTGACGCGCGAGCCGTCGGGCAGGCGGGCGTCGACGTAGGGCTGGCTCTCGTCGATGCGGCGGCCGATGGGCGCGACGATGCGCTCGATGACGCCGAGCACCGACTCGTCGTCCATGAAGGTCTGGCCGGAGAGTTCAAGTTTGCCGTTGCGCTCGACGTAGACCTGGTCGGGGCCGTTGACCATGATTTCGTTGATCGACTCGTCGGCGAGGAAGTCCTCGAGCGGGCCCAGGCGCATGGCTTCGTCGTAAATCTCTTTTTCAAGGCGGCGGGGGTCGATGCCGCCGGGAAGCTTCTGGTTTTTGCGGACTTCGGCGATAATGGAGCGGATGGCCTCGCGCGCTTTGGTCTGAAGCTCGTCCGTGCCGATGCGCGACACGGTCATGCGCTTGAGGTCGAGGCGCTCGATGAGTTCGCGGTGGATCTGGTTTTTGATTTCGCGGATGATCGCGGCCATCGGGTCGGCGGCGGGAGCAGCGGGTTGAACGGGCGGCACAGGGGGAGGGAGCGCCGTCGGCACATCCGGCGTTGAACTCGGGGCCTTGACTCCTGGCTCCGCGGGGGCCGGGCTGTAGCCCTGCGCTCCCTTCGAGGTGGAGACGCGCAGGAGGCAGGGGCCGATGCCGATGACATCGTCCTCGTGAACGGGGGTGGCCTCTTGGATGGGCACGCCGTCGACGGAGGTGCCGTTGCTGGAGTGGAGGTCTTCGATGGTGACGAGGGAATCGCGGAGGGTCAGCAGGGAGTGCCGCTCGCTGATCTCCGGATGGCGCAGGCGGATCTTGCAAGCCTCGCTGCGGCCGATGGTGTAAATCCCCGGCGGCAGTTCGAAGCGGTTGGGGGGTTGGCCGGGATGGGCGATGTCGAGGAAGAAGGTCATAGGCAAGGGGGTCAGGGTTCGGGGTTCAGTAGGGGCGGGACCTGCATGTCCGCAGCAGGATCACTCCGCGCGTTTGCGCAAGAGCTGCTGCTGCCGGAAGGTGTTGAGGGATTCGATTTCGGTCTGGATCATCTCGAAATTCACGCGCGGGAGGACCTTTTCGAAATAGACGTCGTCGGGGTTGCGCAGGGCGAGGGAGATGCGGCCTTTGATCTGCTCGGAGAAGACGAGCATCTCGGCTTCGCGCGGGGTGACTTCGAGGGTGATCGTGCTGTAGGAGGCCCCGGCGCGGCTGTCGGCGATGAGTTGCGTTTTGGCGGTCTCCTTGCCGGTAGCCAGGACGAGCACGTCTTGCAGGATGGTCAGGGTGACGAGCTCCAGTTCGCCCTGGAGGGTTTTGGAGGGGAACGAAAAGGTCCCGAGCACGTCCACGTGGTCGTTGGGCTTGACCATGCCGCTGACCGAGGCCGAGCCGCTGACGTTGACGGAGATGGCGCGCATGCGCTGCTTGATGTCGCCCGCGAGTCCGCGCGAGGTGGGGTCGCCGCCCTCGATGTCCGACCAGAAGACCGGCGCGTCAGCCTGCAGGGGACGGATGGTTTTGCGGCCGATGAGGGCCAGATGGTCTTCGACTTTGACGATGTGGCCTTTGACGGACTTCTCAATGACGTTGATGCTGCCGATGTCATCCATCGCGAGCACGGTGCCGGAGGGGAGGTCCTTCTTGACGCCGATCACGGCGATCTTCACATTCTTCTTGTCAAACTCGGCTTTCCATTTCAGGATCTCGTTGTCTTTGGCGTTCAGGTAGGTGCGGGTGAGCACGGCGGCCAGCAGGCCGATGACGACCGAGATAATCAAAATCAACTTTTGCTTCATGGCTTCGGATTCCTTTTCCATCTGACACGGGACGCGCTTAGTTTACGGGGTAGCACCCTCTCTTTGCAACACGCTAATCGTGGTTCGTTCGGTTTGCGGATTGCGGGTGGCGAGAAGGACGCACTGCTTTTTGCCGGAGGTTAGAATTTTGAAGGCGGCATTGCCGGGTGAGGCCTCTTGCCAGCCCGCGCCGCGCAGCGCTTGCGCGGCCTCCCGCACGGCGGCGTCGGGCGTATCGGGTGTGTCGGCGGTGACAAAGGAGGTGCGGGTCAAGGCGCACAGGGCGGAGAAGGTCGGCGTGGCCTTGAGGGCGGGGAGGCCCTCGGGCCATTGCGGCGGCTCATTTCTGGAGCGTGCGAAATCGCGCAGCGACTGGTCGAACGAAAGCACGACACAGGTGGCCTTGCTGGCTGGAGAGGGCAGGATAAAGAGGCGGCGCATGCGGTCTTTCTCCACATGGGTGATCAGAGAGGAGCCGAAAGGCGGCGCGGGCGGCAGGCCTAGACGGCGGGCAAGGTCGGCGCCCGCCTCCGGCGCGGTCAAGTCGAGCGCGTAGGCGGCGAGGGTGCCGGGTGCGCCGTTCACCTGCACGTCGGTCGCATAGACGCGCACGCCGCCCATCTGTTGCAGAACCGTGTCGGCATTTTTGGGCAGGCGCCAGAAGACGTCCGCGTGCAGCGGGAGGGAGAAGAAAAGGAGGAAGGCTAAAGGACGAAGGATGAAGGAGCGGAGGGCGGAGGGCGGAGGACGGAAGGCGGAGGGGCCGTCTGAACCCTGAACCCTGAACCCTGAACCCTTGCTGTGCATCAGTACAGCCCTCCCATGAGAGGCATCCAAACCTCTTCTTTGATGGCGACCTCGTCCTTGCCGTAGATGAGCTGGCGGATGACGGGGTCGACGGGCACGTGAAGTGTTTCCTCCCGGTGGATGAAGCCGAGCGTGGTGGCCATGAGGGGCGAGGCGTTGAGCTGGACCATGGAGGTGGGCAGGCGTGACCCGGTGACGTATCCCCAGTCGCCGGGGTTCTTGACCGAATTCCCGGTGAGGGTCGAAAGGGTCGCCGGCAGGATCGCGCCGTTGCGCACCGGCTGGTCATCGGCCGTGTACCGGACCTTGTCTTTTCCGGGCTCCCAATCGGAGATGTAAAGCGGGGCGACGGAGGTGGCCGTGTCCATCATCGCCTGCTCGCCGGCGTCTCCGCGCAAGACGGCGTGGAGGAAGAGCGAGGTGCGGGCCATGCGGTTGACGTGAATGAGGCCGGTGAGGATGATGAGCAGCAACAGCAGCCCTGCGGCGAGTTCGATGGCGGCCTGGCCGGAGCGGGAAGGAGAAGAGAGGGCAGAGGGCAGCGGGCCGTCAGCAGTGGAAGGGCTCCGACCGCGGATACCCGTCCCTTGTCTCCTGCCCCCTGACTTCTGACTCCTGACTCCTTGCATGATCAGTGTCCTCTCCTGCTGCCGCCGCCGCGTTGCCCGCCGCCGCCGGAGGGCACGTTGCAGTTGTCGCAATACAGTTCGAGCCAGTCGATGCCCACCTTTCGGAAGGCGCGGACCTCCCAGGTCGCGAGCGCGCGGCAATAGCGGCACCCCGAGGGTTTGGGGCCGACGTCGAGATAGGGCCGCAGGTGGCTCTTGATGTGCCGCACCCAGTCGATGTCCGACGAGTTGTTGTCGGAGCCGCTGGCGGAGTCGATGGGGATGAGGCGCACATTGCGGAAGGCGGGGAGCACGAAGTCGGCGGCGGAATCGGGCCGCTCTTTCTTGTTATCGGTGTCGAGGTACCCGAACGGTTTGGCGGCGGAGGTCCAGATCACCTTGTCGCTGCGGCTGCCGCCGTCAAGCCCGGGGGTCATGCGGTCCACGGAGGCATAGACGCGCACCACGGCGTCGGCACCCGCGTAGTCGTATTCGGCGCGCACGGGTCCGGTGATGGGGAAGGAGCCCTCGCCGTCGGGCTTGATGAGGTCCCAGGCGGTCCAGTCTTTGGTGTTGTAAACGTACCAGGTCTCGACCGAGTCCATCGCGTTGGAGGCTGTGAGAGTCGCGGCGGAGACGGGACCGAGGTCGGCTTCTTGGATGAGTTTTTCGAGATCGGAGGCCGAGAAGAGTTGCTTGATGGGCGAGGTGTAGGGGTGCAGGCCGATGCCGAAGATCTCGCTGTCGGCATAATCGGTGGTGTCCGGGTCGGGCAGCGGGGGCCAGTCGTGATAGGAGTCGTAAGATTCCAAGAGGCCGCGTGCGTGGAGATAGAACCAGCACCAGTTGCTGCTTTCGACGGCCTCGTAGAAGGCTTTCTCCATGAGGGGGTGGCCGGTGGAGGGATCGAGATAGAACTGGGTGTTGTCCGGACCGGCGGCGATGCCGTCGGAGGCAATGAGTTCGAGCATGTCCGCGTATTCTGACCAGGCGCCGACCCAAGGCTCGGCAAAATACATCTCGCCGTTAAACCGGGTGTTGTACTCCGTGCGGACCGTGGCGGCGTGTTCGGTCAGCAAGGAGGTCATGTCGGGGTCGACGTAGATGTGGTTGTTCTTTGCGGCGATCTGGGCGGCGAAGAGGGCGGTCATCGGGCCCGTGAAACAGAGACGGGCCTGCATGTTGGTGATGGCGTCCACGGCTGCGGGTGCCTGGGTGGCGAGCGCGAGGACGTGCATCAGGTTGAGTTCGCCGACGAGGTTGAGCGTGGCGCCCTGCCAGCGTGCGGCGGCGAGGGCGGCGGCGTCGCCTGCGTTCTGGGCCTGGTCTTTGCGCTGGATGATGCGGTGGAGGTCGACGTTGAAGAGCAGCACGAAGACCAGCGCGGTGAAGGCCAGGAGCAGGAAGACCACGGCCTGGCCGGAGCGGGCGCGGGATAAGGATGGAGGATGAGGGATGAAGGATGAAGGGCTGCATGAAGCGATAAATAAGTTCAAGGGCGTGTTTGTCCACGTCCTTTTGCCTTCAGCCTTCAGCCTTTTGCCTTCACGCTTCACCAGTTCATGTCCTCGATGTAAAGCGGGTAGTGGCTCTCGATGGAGAAGAACCCCTCGAGCGCGACGTCTTCCCCTTGGGCGTCGCGCAGTTCGCCTTCGGCCAAGGCCGCGAGCGAGGTCAGCAGGGGATGGCGCTGGCGCACGGTGACGCGGAGCGTGCCGGGGGTTGTTCCGTCCAGGTCGAGCGACTCTTTGATGTCTACGGAGAGGGCGTCCCAGAGTTCGTAGTTGAGGAGGTTCTCCGCGGTGGGGTTGTTGACGCTGTCCATGTAGTCGGGGACGCGCCCCAGCTCAAGTTGGGTGCCGGGCGAACGGGTGGAAGAGCGCAGGGCGAGGTCCCAGATGTCGCCCACACGGTTCCGGCCGAGCGCGGCGGAGATGGCAGGGTCGATTCCGGCGAAGGCCGGCGTGAGGCGTTTGCCGGAGGCGGGGATGGCGGCGACTCGGGCGCTTTTCCTCACCATCCACTCGTTGAACCCGACAGAACGCGCGCGGGCCGCACGGGCAGCGGCGTGGCTCAGGATGGCTTTGGAAGAAAAGAGGTTGGCGTACTGGAAAATGGCGAGAAAACAGAGGCACGCCAAGATGATCACGAACACCGACTCGATCATGGCCTGGCCGTTGCGGCGAAACGGTCGGCAACGGGGCTCTGTATGTGGGGCGTTCATGGTTGGCAGCCTGAGCGTGTGAAAACGAAAACACACAACAGAGAACAGTCGTGCGCCTGTTCTCTGCCGTCACCTTGGCCCCGGCGGATTACTTAAAGGTGCCGTCGGTGTTGAGGTTCTTCACCTTGCTCTCGTCGATCTCGTTGGCCAGCGTGGCCGCTTCCGAGCCGACATCGGCGTCGAGAGCCGACGTCGCGCCGGCGATCTTCTTGCCGGTGGCCTTGCTGAGACGCGAGAAGAGGACGAGCAGGGTGATTGCGATGAGCACGACGATGATGATGTACTCGACCATGGTCTGCCCGCTACGGCTTTTGGAGCTTTTTTTCATACTTTTTTCAACCTTCACCACAACGGGACCGGCGGCCTAGGGATATTCCGAGGCGACCAAGTCCAATGTCCGATTCGATTGTTGCCTGACCGAATACAGAAACAGCGCGAGCACGGAGACGACCCCCAGCATCGCGACAAACACGATCACGTATTCCAGCATCACCTGGCCCGAACAACGGTTTCTCTGTACGGGCATTCTGTTCGACAGGTTTAACATCAGGGACAATCATACAAGGAGCGAAAGAGGGACGCAACCATAATAAGAAAAGGGGCGGTTTGAAAAAAGGAAAGGGGTGGCGGCGGCGTGCGGAAGGTTGCGCGGGAGGACCGGTGCGTGTAGACTGATGCGCATGGGTCCAAGAACACGAGTGATCGGTACGGCACTGACGGTCCTGTGGTGTGCGGCCGCACATGGGGAGGATGAAAAGATGAAGCGGTACACGGCAAGGAGGATTCCGGCGGTGGCGTTGGAGGCGGTGGATTTTACGCATGCGGAAGAGGGCCGGATCGGGGAGGCGCGTCCGGAGTCTTCGGACCACCGGCCCGAGACCGCGTTCCGCCTGCTGCACGACGGCGTGAACCTGTATGTGCGGTTCGATGTCAAGGACCGGTATGTGCGCTCGGTGCAGACGGCCTACCAGGCGCCGGTGTGTACGGACAGTTGCGTGGAGTTCTTTGTGCAGCCGAAAGCGGGCAAGGGGTATTTCAATTTCGAGGTGAACGCGGGCGGTACGCTGCTGCTGTACTACGTGGAGGATCCGGCGCGGACGGAGAGCGGGTTCAAGCGATATACGGTGGTTCCGGTTGAGTGGGGCAGGAAGGTGGTGGTCCGCTCGTCGCTTCCCGCCGTGGTGGAGCCCGAGATCGCGGAACCGGTGGCGTGGCATGTGTGTTATCAGCTGCCGCTGGCGCTGTTCGACGCGTTCGTGGGCGAGGCCGGCCGGAGCGGTGCGGTGTGGCGGGCCAATTTCTACAAGTGCGGCGACAAGACCTCACATCCGCACTGGCTCGCCTGGTCGCCTGTGTCGGCGCTCAACTTCCATTTGCCGGAGTGTTTCGGCGAACTGGTCTTGGAGTAGGTGCCGACGGTCATGTGCCATGGTGATGAAGCAGCTTGATAAGGGGGGGCAGCACGGTGTGTGAAAAAAAGATGAAGCGGGCGTGAAGCTCGTCTTGGACGGAGGCGTAGACGGCGGCGGTGTGCGTGCCGAGCGCGGCGGCGAAGGTGCTGAAGGTGGCCGAGGTGGTGCAGACGATCCACAGCCCGACGCCTGCGAGATTGAACAGATAGATGATCACATAGGAGAAAAGACGCCCGTAGGTTTGGATGTCCGGCTGAGTGATCATCAGGCTCTGAACCGTGAAGGTGACGTGGAACCCCCAGGTGAGGCCCACGAAAAAGAGCCAGACGAGCGGCAGGGGCACCGGGTCGATGAACGCGCGGGTCAGCAGGTGGAGCAGGATCACGATGACGGTGTACAACGGGAAGAAGTAGGGGGCTAAGGTGATGAGCAGGTTGCTTTTGGAAAGGCTCACGCTGCCGCCCTTGACGGAGAACCTCATGTTCTTCGCGCGTGCGCCGAAGAGCATGCCGATCAGCGCATGGGTCAGCTCATGAGCAACCACATAGACGCGGACGGGCTGGGGTAAAAAAAACCACATGCCCAGCCACAGGAAGTAGCCGGTCAGCAGCCAGATGGTTTCCGGCGAGAGGAACAGGCCGGAGGCTTGGATGCTGCGCAGGGTATCGAGCAGGGCCAACGAAACCGAAACGCAGAGCGGCAACAAGGCCGCGCCTGTCAGGAATCGAAGCAGTCGAAACATGGTTGTCGGGCTCCTTTAGCGGAAATAATAAAACGGCCCGGATTTCTCCGGCCCGTCTTGTCGTGGTCAGAAAAGCGCGGATGTGCGGCGCCTATTTCACGTCATCCGAGTCGAAAACGAAAACCAGCTCTCCGGGGCGGACACGCTTGTTCTGTCGTGCGATATACTCGACAAAATCCGGGTCGGTCTTAAAACGCTGCTGCTTCTCCTTCAGGATTTTGATCTCAATGTTTTTGTGATCGATCTTGCGGAGCAACTCGTTCCGTTGATTTTCCAGACGCCGCATCTGCGAGATTTTAGGCGGCAGGATGAAAAGACCAGCCGTTACCAGGCAGACGAGTGCGGTAAACAGAGTGGTTCGGGTGATAATTGTTAACAGCACGTTCAAGCGTAAAGGTCCGTAGAGGCCAATGGGTCAAACAAATTGTTTATACTGAACACCTTATTGGCCAAAATGTCAACTGGATTTTGAAAAAACCCCGAATTCTGTTCCCTCCCCGTTCGCGGCTGGGTTAAAATACAAACCGTTTGACCGATTAAGATTAAGATTACGGTGAAGAATGGCTGCGGTCTCTCCTAACGCGGGCGGAGCCCGCAACCCTCACCCCGACCCTCTCCCAGAGGGCGAGGGAGGGGGCAACAACGTTCTTTTTATCACTGTTACGAAGCCGTAAGGCACTAATCGTGATCGTAATCTTAATCCGTTTGAAGGTGCCGCCCAATAAGAAAAGGTGTTTATGGATCTGACAGAGAAAACGCTGGGGGTGAAACGGGTCTTTCAGGGCCGGGCTTTGACGATCGACGTGGCCGAGATTGAAATGCCGAACGGGCGGCGCTCGACGCGTGAGATCGTGCGCCACCGCGGGGCGGCGGTGATCCTCGGGCAGCGTCCGGATGGCAAATTCGTGCTGGTCCGACAGTATCGCCGGTCGATCGAACAGACCCTGCTGGAGGTGGTCGCCGGCTGCCTGGAAGAGGGGGAGCCCGCCGAGGACGGCGCCCGCCGGGAGATGGAGGAGGAGAGCGGGTATAGGGTTCAGTCGCTGGAGAAGATCGGCGCGATCGTGCCTTGCCCGGGCTATTCGGAGGAGTGGCTGCACCTTTACTATGCCCGGCTGTCGCAAGAGCCCGACGCGCAGCGGCCTGATTTCGACGAGAATCTTGAGCCGGTGGTGATGACGGCAGAGGAGATCGACGCCGCGCTCGATACAGGCGAGCTGGTCGACGGCAAGAGCATCGCCATCTGGCTGTTGTGGCGAAGGAAGACATTAAACTGAGAATGACCAAGGGTGTTTGTGATCTGCGTAAAGACGTGTCCGTATGCAAAAGACAACGTGAGGGGTGCGGTGTCTCGGCAACAGCGCTCACTGCCTGCGACCCGCCGCGACCGCGAGTGTCGCGCCCAACCCGCCCGGCAACAGGCGCTAATTGGCGCGGTCTCCCTTTCCGAGTCCCACATTTCGCGGTAGGCCTCGATATAGCTGACGGTGGCGGCGGGGTCAATGTCGTAGTGATGACGGCACAGCCTGCGGTAGAGCTGCAAGGCCGGATCGTGCCCGCAGAAATCGAGCAGGCCGTCGAGGGTGTGTGTGTTCGATGTGGCGGATATCGCGGTCGCCGCAACAGATGATGGACTCCACCACTGGGGTATACTCGATCACGGCCCGCTGATTAAGAGCCTGAACCTGCTCCGCCAGACCACGGAGGGTTTCAAAGAAGGCAGCGTGTTCTTGCAGGGGGTCTCTCTTTTGCCTGCGCACAGGCGCGCTGCTCGACCCTCTGCCACTTGAGCCCGTCTGATAAACAAAGAATTTAAGGTACACTGTCTAGTTATTTGCGGGACACTACACCAATGTGGGCAAGCCCACAACCCTCACCCCGGCCCTCTCCCAGAGGGCGAGGGTGCAAACAACTTGTTTTTTATTGTGCTTGTTGGTTCGTAAGGCACTAACCACCTGTGAGGAGTTAGGGAGAATTTAGGAGTTGAACAGCCTAACAGCCTAAACACCTAACAGCCTTCTCCCTCCCTCTGGCTTTGTGTTTCTTCGTACACTTCGTGTCTTCGTGGTGAAACAACTTGTTTTTTATTGCCGTTGTTGGTTTGTAAGGCACTAAATTTGGCTTAGGCCGCCCTGAAAGAATGCCCTAACGGGCACACTACAAACGGATTTCCCTAAGCTTTCTTGCGTTCGTGGCGCCGTGAGGCGCTTCCTTGCCAAATTTAGAATTGCTGGGGTTCCCTTGACAACGGGATCTCACTTGGCGCGCATTTTTTCTTGCTTAGCCCGCTTGACAAGTGCATGTCACTCCGCTAGAGTGTTTCCATACAGTGAAGTTGCTTTTGCTTGTTGAAATTCTAGTCATGACAAAAAACCGGAGGAGTCCATGCGCACGAGAGTCAGTTTGATATCGACAGCGATCGCCGCGTGTTTAGCGGCTTGTTCAGTCGCCCATGCGTCCGTGACCGGTTACCTCACCCAACTTTATATTCTCCGGAAACTGGCCTGCGGGTCAGCCTGTTGCCGCCGGCTCGGCCGTCCCGGACACGCCGCCGAACATTGCCGCGGCCGCCGCCAGCGGAATGGCCTTTGCGATCGGCGAGTATGGCGGCCCCCACACGATCGCGCACTTGAACGACGGCGCCTACGGGAACGCCTACAGTTGGATCACCGCGTCCCTAAGCTTGGCCCGCGATATCGCTCTCGGCGGAACCTACGGCACCGTCAACATGTCGTTCGCCGGCATCGCGCTGAGCAACGCCACGCCTTTCATGATCAGCGATATCGTCTCCGGGCGCAGCGCGGCGGGCGAATATGGCGACCGGATCGGCGGGAACATCTACATCCAGATCACCACGTCCGGCAGCGTGGCGGTCCGCTCACCGCCCTGTCGCTGGGCAACAACGCACTGATTAACCTGCGTGTGAACGCCTTCACCGTGCAGACGCTGTCCGGCGGGGGAACCGTGTCGAACGGCACGGTCGCAGCCGCAGTCGTCACTCCCGGAACCGTCGGGGGTGCCCCGCAGACCTTGACCACCGGAGGCGACCTGGTGTTGTCCAACGCCTGCGAGATCGCGATCGACGCCACGGCTGACGTTTCCGATCAGATCGTTGTCTCCGGAACGCTCACCCTGCCGTCGAACGGCCATGTCACGGTCACCTTCCCGCAGGGTGCCCGGATGCCGGCAACGCAGCACCTGTTCACCTTCGGAGCGCTGGCGGGCGCACCGGATCTCTCGAGCTGGACGGTTGCTCTCACTCCGTCCGGGATCTACACGGCCACGCTCGTGCTGGGCGAGCACACGATCGATCTCGCCTACCATGCGCGGGGAACCCTGATTCAAATCCGATAGAACGTCAATGACCACAAAAAAGCCGAAATATGATGTGCCGAGCCTGAAGACCGGCATCCAGATTCTGGAGCACCTCTCGCACCATCCGGGCGGGAGAGTGCTCACCGACATTGCGGCGGCGCTCGACTGCCCCGTTTCCAGCGCCTACCGCATCGCCATGGCTCTGGAGGATATGGGGCTGGTTTCCCGCGACCCGGAGACCAAGCAGATCCGCATGACCACCAAGCTGCTGCTGATCGGCCAACGGGCGATCACCGAGACCAATCTGGTCGAGCACGCGTTGGACATCATGCGCGAGTTGCGTGACCGCGTGGTGGACACCGTGCTGATCGGCGTGCGCGAAGGCACGGAGATCATCGTGCTTGACGAGACCATCGGCACGCGCATGTTCTGCTTCGTCTCCAAACTCGGCTACCGCATCGGCATCTCCTGTTCCTCGCCGGGCAAGGCGATTCTCGCCTTCCTGCCCGAAAAAGAGCGCGAAGAGATCATCGCCTCGATTAAGTTCATCCGCTATAATGAACGCACGATTACCTCAAAAGAGCGTCTGCGCCGCGAACTGGCCGACGTGGTCAAAAACGGTTACGCGTTCGACGACAGCGAGCAGTTTGAGGGTATCTACTGCATCGGCGCTCCGATTTTCGACCGCAGCGGCTATCCGGTGTCGTCCGTCTGGGTGACCGGGCTCATGATGGACGTCGACCGTCAACACATCCCGGAGATCGGCGCGGTCGTCAGAGCGCATGCCGACCGCATCTCGGCCCGCTTGGGGTTCGGAGGAAAAAACAAATGAGACTCCCTCTTTTCCACCTGTCGCTGCTCGCTGTCCTCGCTCTGACTTTCCATGCCGTCGCCATCGACGGCATGGACCCCGACTCCCAATCCCTCGTCAACATTCCGAATCCGCCCGGTCCCGCTCCAGTGGTCGGCACCGACACCCAAAAGGAGGATGCGGCGCATAAAACGGACGCGTCCGGCCTCGAGAACCTCTCTCTTCGCTCCCAAGCCAAGGCGTCGGCCTCCGGCACGCTGCCGGGCTTCGCCATCCACCGCGTCGAACATCTCAACGACGGTCTGCTCGGCAACAGCCACAGCTGGATTTCCGACGCGCCGACCGGCTGGGCCGAGATCG
Organism: bacterium; assembly: GCA_025360845.1. Taxonomy (GTDB): domain Bacteria; phylum Verrucomicrobiota; class Kiritimatiellia; order RFP12; family UBA1067; genus JAHFSX01. The sequence continues at coordinate 3,541 of JANYBJ010000027.1, read as the reverse complement.
ATCTCGGCGGCGTGTTCCACATCTGCCGCGTCGCCCTCGGCAGCGACTCGTCGCGCACCTATAGCGACCGCGCGCCGACCGCTTTCACCCTTCAGATCACATCCGCGACTGACGCAGCAGCGGTGTGGAAGACCGTCTACGCCTACGCGGGCGAGCCGGTCTTCACGCGAACGGTTTTCACGTTCCCTCCCGTGCAGGCGCGACGGGTCCGCATCGTCATCCAATCCTGCAACAGCGACAATCCCCGACTCGACGAAATCGAGGTGTTCGGCTCTTCGGACGCCATCCCCGCGGCGAAAGTCGGCGCCCTCTCCCCGACTGCGCAACAGACGGAGGGACTCTCCGATCTCTCGGCGCAGCTCCGGCCGGCGATCCTCGGCGAAGAGCATGCGTGGCTGAAGACCTACGGCTATGCCGATATCGAGAGAAGACTCCGCCTCACGCCCTATCCCGAGAGTAAATACCCGAGGCATGCCGAAGACGACCTGCTGCCGTTGCCGACGCTGCCCGCAGCACCGAAGCTGGACGGACAGCCGGATGACCCCTCCTGGCAGGCCGCCTCGCGCGGCATCGTCCGCGTCTGTCATATCGCCGGATGGCAAAACTCCCCGCTGACCGAGCAGGCCGTCGAGGCGGGCGTCTGCGGATCAGACCTCTATCTGGCCGTCACCGCCGACCGGTTTCTCTCGGCGCACCTTGCGCTGGTCGGCACGAAGAACCAGCCGTCCCGCGGACTGATCATTCTGACCACTGACGGCCTGAAGTGGCAGCCGCTCGCCGCGGACGGCAGACCCTCCGACGCGGCGACCGCACTCCCCGGCTCTTTCGATGCCGCGCGCTCCCGCTTCGAGACACGCCTGCCTCTGGCCTGGTTTCCGGACTACGGCAAGCAGGGGCTGTACGTCGGCGCGGGCATCGGCGGGCAATGGACAATGCCCGGCGGACGCCCGGTGAATTTTTTCGCCGCGCCCTTCGCCGTGCGTCAAAACGGAGGTTTCGACGGCAGCGCCTTCAACATCCGGGTGTCCGTCTCGGCACCTGACACCGCTCTCACGGTGACGGACGACGTGGATGCGATGCGGGTCGAGGTCAAAAGCGGCGCGGCCCCAACCGCCACGCGCGACCTCCGGGTCACTCCTCGTCAAGGACCGATCGGCCCCGAAGCCGTGATGAAATTCACGGATGCCACCGGCAACGCCTGGCGGCTGACGCTCTTCCGCTACCTTCCATCCCGGCGCGCCCTGACGCTTTATGGCGACCTGATCGCTCGCCGCGCAGCGGACAAGCAGGATATGGCCTCGGAGCGGCAGCGGCTCGCGGCGTTCCAAGAACGGCAGGATGCCCTGCTCAAGGCCGGCAAGCCGGACACCGCCGCCGAACACGCCCTCCTGTGGGACGTCTGCGCGGCCAAGCGCACGCTGTTCCTGCACGACGAGAAGCTGGCTCCTGTTGCGAAGCTGCTCTTCAGCAAGCGCCATCCCTTCCATCCCTCGCACAACTACAGCGTGCAGTTCGACTCGCCATGGCGCGCCGGCGGCGGCGTCTGGTCGCTCGCGATCCCGCTTGAGAACGGCAGCCTCGTTCCCGAAAAAGCGCAGCCGACCTGCCTGTTCGACGCGGGTGCGGGCGTGGTGCGCGACCCGTCGCTGAGCTTCGACGCCACAAAGATCTACTACGGCTACCGCTCGGACGCCAAGGAGTACTACCGGATCTTCGAGCAGGAGGTGGCGACCGGCACGCGCCGCCGCATCAGTCCCGAAGGCCCCTTCCACGACTTCTGGCCCACGCCGCTGCCGGACGGAGGGCTGGCCTTCATCACCACCCGCTGCAAGAAAAAGTTCATCTGCTGGCGGCCGCAGGCGGCTGTGCTCTACCGCATGGAGCTGGACGGCAGCGCCGTCGAGCCGCTTTCGTACGCGAACCTCACCGAGTTCGCGCCCTCGGTGCTCGACGACGGACGCATTCTTTGGACGCGCTCGGAATACGTGGACAAGGGTGCGGACTACGGCCACACGCTTTGGACGATCCGCACGGACGGCACGTACCCCGAGCTGACCTTCGGCAACACCATCGCGCTGCCTCAGGGCTTCGCCAACGCGCGGCAGATGCCGGGTACCGGCACTCGCGAGGTGTGCGCGGTCATGATCTCCCACTTCGGCGACCTGAACGGCCCGGTCGCCCTGCTCGACCTCGCCAAAGGACCGCACGACCCTTCCGCGATCAGCACCATCACACCTGAAATTCCCTGGCCTGGCTTTAGCCCGAACAGCGAGGCGTTCCGCGAGCCGGTACCCGTCACCAAAGACGTCATCCTCATCGCCCACGCGCCGCAGGACCGCTTCGGCCTCTACCTCATCGACCGCTTCGGCAACCGCGAGTTGCTCTACACCGACCCCGCCATCGACAGCATCTGTCCGCTGCCGTTCCGCCCGAGGCCGGTCCCGCCTGTCATGCGCGGCGCGATCGTTCCCGCACTCGCCGAAAAGGACCAGGGCCAGTTCTCGATCGAGAACGTCTACCGCGGCCTCGAAGGGCAGGTGCAGCCCGGAGCCGCAAAATATCTGCGCATCTGCGAGGAACTTCCCACGCCGCTCCGGCAGATGCCGGACGGCACCTACCAAGCTGATCACGATCCCTTCATGAGTTGGTACGCATCGCCGGTCGACCTCATCCGGGGTCCCTTCGGCTGGCCTTCTTACGTCGCCAAAGGCGTGATCGGAACTGTGCCCGTCGAGGCCGACGGCTCGGCGAATTTCCTGGCGCCCGCCCGGCGCGTGCTCTTCTTCGAACTGCTCGACGCGGATTACAATGAGATCCAGCGCATGCGGTCGGTCGTGCAGCTCCATCCCGGCGAGCGGCGCTCCTGCATCGGCTGCCACGAGAGCCGTCTCATCACGCCGGACCGGACGTATCTGAAGATGCAGGCGATGAAAAACGAGCCCGTGACGCCTGTAGCGCCGCCGTGGGGCGCCGGACCGTTCTGGTTTGAAAGCGTCGTGCAGCCGGTGCTCGACGGCCGGTGCGTCACCTGCCACAACGCCAAAACGCCCAACAAAATCGACCTCTCTGACACACGCGACAACGAGAACATCCCGGTCTCCTACCGCAGCCTCTTGCTCAGCGGCACGCTCCACCACTTCGACTGGGGTTATCAGGCGGGGGTGCCGTACAAAGCCGCGCCCTACACGTTCGGCACCGTCAAGAGCCGGCTCTGGACGATCCTCAAGGACAAGAACCACGCGGAAGTGAAGCTCACGGCTCACGAGGTGCAGGCAATCAAATGCTGGACCGATCTCAACTTGCCGCTGTGGGGCGATTACGCGTTCCGTCCCGAACGCCGAACCGTCCGCCCGCAGGACATCGGCCGCTGGAAGCCGGATTAAGGAAAAACCGACCCGAATCGGCTCTTCGTCGAAACGCGGAAAAGTTGCCTGAAAACCAGGCATCCGGAAGCGAACCGGACGCTTGATTTTCAGGCGTGAAACGCATAAAACTCTGTTTCGGAAACGAAAGGAGAGTTGTATGCGAGTCACTGATCTGA
>JANYBJ010000009.1 GCA_025360845.1 bacterium | reverse complement strand
GCAGATCCATTCCATGGACATCCACATGCCGACCAGGCAAGGGCAGACCGTCAAGCTCCGTGTCGTAACAAGACCGGAAAAGGAGCTGGCCGTTCTCCTGTCACGAATGAAACTGCGTCTTCCGAATGTGCCGATGAAACTGGAGTCGTATGGTACAACCATACACATGAACGCGCTGGAACAGTTTTTGGGGTCTCGGACACGGGCGGGCATCCTCTCGTGCCTGTTCGGCACGTCACCGCAGCGGGTGCATTTGCGGGCCTTGGTGCGCGAGACCGGTGCGTCGCTCGGGACGGTCCAGCAGGATCTGAAGAAGCTGGAGGCCATGGGGCTGCTCGCCTCGGAGCGGGACGGGAACCGCCTCTATTACTCGGCGGACCCGAAACATCCGCTCTATTCTTCCCTGCGCGAACTGGTGCAGCGCACCACCGGCGTCTACGGCGTCTTGCGGGAGTCCCTCGGGACGAAGGATATCTGCTACGCGTATGTGTTCGGGTCGGTCGCGTCAGGCAAGGCCAAGGCGGGCAGCGACATCGACCTGATGGTCATCGGCGCTGTCAGCCTGCGCAAGCTGGCCTCGCGCCTAGCTGAGGACACGGCGAAACTGGGGCGGGAGATCAATCCGCATGTGATGACGCTGGAGGAGTATCTCGGCCGGTGCGAGGCGGGCGAACATTTCATCTGCTCTGTCATCGGCACGGAACGTCAAATGATCGTGGGGGATGAGAATGAGCTTAGAGGAATGGAAGAAGAACGGCTGGCTCAAAGAGCACCGCACGTCGCCGCAGGAAATCGCTAATCTCTTCGCGATTGTCCGGCGAGATCTGACCGACGCGAAAGCGCAGCAGGTTTCCGCGGACTGGCGGTTCGGCATCGCTTACAACGCGGCGCCCAAGCTGTGCACGGTTCTGCTGGTTGCTCAGGGGTATCGCCCGGACAAGAACCTCGCCCATTACCGGACGCTCCAGGCGTTGCCGCTGATTCTGGGGCAAGGGAAGAAAGCCGATGCGGCCTATCTCGATGCCTGCCGGATTAAGCGGAACACGGTTGAGTATGACATGGCCGAAAGAGGAAAAAGCGGGGAAACGAGAGGTGGAGAATACAAAGGAAAGCGGAATAAGGCCTTACGCTGAACGAAATGTAGACGCTCTGCGCTAAAAAAGAAGCAGATTTGAGGCTCGCAGGCCGGCGGAGGTTGACCTGAACCCCCCTCTCCAGCCGTTTCCAGACCGCGCCGTTTGTGTTCTGTTTGTGTGTGTGTTTGTGTTTTTGTCCACCGATTTCCACCGCTCAGCACAAGTTGACGGCAGGCGGGCCTACAAACAAAAAACCCCGTTTTTATTGGGCTTTTTCAATAAAAACAGGGTCAAATAAGTGGTCGGGGCGGAGGGATTTGAACCCCCGACATCCAGCTCCCAAAGCAGGTAGTAGAACCACAAAAACCCAATAAATACGGGGTTTTGTGTGTCAAAAACCCCCTTGTTGTGGTTTTGTTGTGGTTTTTTCCTTGCAAGACGGCCCCTCTTTTTGCATACTTATACTTACCGAAACACAAGCAAGGGAAGCGAGGTTTGTCATGGGACTGGAACTGAAAATAGGCAGGGACGGCCAGCCGATTGACCACTGGTTCGCACGGTACACCGATAAGCATGGGAAACGGCTTTTCAAGGCTCTGACAACCAAGGTCGCCGGGACCGCTCCGGAAGGGTTTAGTCTCAAACGAACGGGGGATGCCGCCTTCGAAGCTTCCAGGACAGCCGCCGAAGACGAACTCGCCCGTTTCCTTAAAGAAGCGACCGAAACGCGAGACACCGCCTACCACATTCAGAAGCTGGTCGAAAAGAAGACCAACACCAAATGGGAGGAGCCGCCACTTGATGTGTTGCCGGACCTGATCCGCGACACCAAGCACCGGCGGCAGCGTTCCCAGCAGCATGAGGCTTGGAAGATCAAGACGGTCCAGAACTTCGTGGCATGGGCGAAAGAGCGCGGGTTGCTTAAAGTCTTGGAGATCACCCCCGAGGTTGCCGGTGCGTACATAGAAACCCTTTTTGCGCCAAACGAGTCCGGCCGCACGCGAACCGCCGAAAGCATCCGCAAGGTCAAGGCGGTTGTGGGGCACGCGCTGAAAATGGCTCTGCCGATGGCTATCGAAAACCCGTTCAGAAGTGTGGCGGTGGAAACATCGGACGGCGACAAGGTGTTCAACCGCGAACCGTTGAACGCGGTGGAAGTGGAACGGCTGCTAAAAGCGGCTTCCGAGGACCGCATGGCATTCGATTTGATCGTGACGGGGCTTTCAACCGGATTGCGTCGCGGCGACGTGTGCCGCTTGAGGTGGGAGAGCGTTGATCTGCATAACGGGGTGTTGAAACTGACCACTTCCAAGACGCGGGCGGAACTGTACCTGCCGATCATGCCGAGACTGCGGACGGTTTTACAGGGACGGCTTGCCGAACGGGAAGAGAACGCGGAATACGTGTTTCCCGAAGCCGAACAACAGTTGCGCACAAACCCGAGCGGCGTTTCATGGCGGATCAAGCGGGCTTTCGCCCTGGCCTTCGCCAAACCGCCGGAAGCGGAACAAGCGGACGCAGCCGCGCCCGAGCGGGTCCCTCTTTCAGAGGTGCTTCCAAAGGTCTTGAAGGCCATACAGGCCACAGGAATGACCTCAAAGAAACGTGAAAAGATGGCCGACCTGCTGACCCGCTACGCGAGCGGGCAATCGTACCGGGTGATCCAGCAAGAACGGTGCATATCGCGCGGCGGCATTTCCATGCTGCTTCACGAAGCCCAGAAGCTGGCGAAGGTCCGATTCCTTCCCGATACGCAGACTCCCGGCATCAACGCAGCGATAAGGGTCGTGACGCGGCTAGATAGGGCGGTCGGGTTGAAAGCCGCGTCCAAGTACGACTTCCACGGGTTGCGGACAACTTTTGTGACACTGGCCTTAAACGCGGGGATCGGCGTAGACAAGTTGAAGGCGCTGACCGGACACAATACGGTTGACGTGGTCTTGAAGCATTACTTCAAACCGAAAGGAACGGATATGGCCGGTGAACTTGAAGCCGCCTTCCCCGCCTCTCTGACGGGACGCGGCAGCACAGAACCGAGACCCGCCGCCCTTCCGGAAGCCGAAACCGACCGTGTAGCGGAGATAGCAGCGCAATTCAAGAAATTGAACAAAGCCGACCGTTCGCGGCTGGCCAAGATGCTTCAAGGGGCGTAACACAGGGGGGGCGACGCTATGAGCAGTACCCAAAAGGATGACAGCAGTCCGAAGAAACCGGTCGGCCAAGACATGAACCGGGTTATCGCCGACTTGGTCCAGTCAGAGGAGAGTATACGGCGGGATGGCGAGGCGACGTGCAGCGTCCAGCCGATTATCGAATATCTGGGGTTTAAACAGCATTGGGAGTCGCGTTACGCTGAACAAAAGGATTGCGCTGCATACAGGATCAACAGCCCGCGGAACGAAGAGGTCTACAGTCTCATACGCAGGGCCGAGCGCGGTAACCTGACCATCGAGGAGATTAAGAAACTCGAACTCGCTGCGGAACGGGACGGCCAGCAGCTTTCACGCGCAGGTCGGGCGGCGTTTGAACAGTATGCGGGGAGTCACGGTCAGACGCTTCAAGAATGCCTTCATTTTCTGTTGGAAATCAACGGCTTCATCCGCGTTACAGGTGAATCGGATTTCGATCCCGACGATAATCATGCGGGAATGATAGACCTTTGCGCCCGCATTCCCATGTTTATTCCGGAAGCGCTTGCAAACAAAGACGCCACGCTCACCTTTGAAAAAAAGATGGTTCTGGTGAACATCATCGCGCAACAGGCAGAAGAGATGAAGGCGCAAACCAAGGGTCTTGGCAACTGGCCGAAAGAGACGGCATTTTCGGTTGCGAAAGCCTGGATATCCCGCTACTCATCGATCATGCGGGATGGCGAACAGGTCTTTGCCAAGGAACGGGCTGATGTACAGTCGCGAGTGTCGAATACGCTCAATTGGGCACATGAAGAGGCCAGCGGCTTGATCAAACATGTGTTGTGTGCGTCTTACGTGGAAAAGGCGCAAGTCGACGCAATTTGCGGTTGGCTCCGGGCAACAAAGGAATGGTTTCCGCCGCAACTGCCGTGGGATGCGCCCAAAAATGTCCATGAAGGGCTTGAGCTGCTGCTGGACAGATTCAGCCTGTCTGGACAGCCGCCGGCCGTAATGCCGGCCGAGCTATCGGCGACCGTGGCTAATCCGCCGGAACCGCTCACCGGAAACGAGAATCAAGGGCGTACGCCCGAGTCACCCGAAGAGCCCGCCGCCCAGAAAACGCCCGATGCTGTAGGCAAACTGGTAATTCTAGAATTGAACAAAAGTCTCAAATATGACGGTGAACAGTTCACGATCCGTGGCGATGAACGATGGAACGATATTCGCGCTTTAGTAACGGCGCAAGGCGAATTCGTCAAACTGGAAAAGGGGTTTCCTCAGCGCTTCGCGAAAAACGATGCACAACGTTTCAGAAAGTTAGCGACCGAGCCGGAGGGACCCGGAAGAAACGGAACAGGACGCTACAGAATCAAGCCTTAGCGCATATCCACACCAACGCCCGAACAAACAATCGTTCACAATGAAGACCCGGCATTTGCTGGGTCTTTTCCGTTTGTATCGGTAGATGCCAACGCCCGAGACAACTACATATTGTGCGCTTTTTTCCTCCTCATATATAAGCTCGCCCGTCGGGCGCATGGTGCGCATGGTGCGCAGGGTGCGAGCGACACGAATGGAGGCGTTCTTATGATCATGACCAGAGAACAGTTGATGGTGAAGTTGCTCACCGCCCCGCCCGAAATGCTGGCGCGAGTGGAAGCGCTTCTGGAGAACAGACAAACCGAAGCAACTCCCGCTGACCGCCGTTTGCTGACCTTGTCAGCGGCCGCCAAGGAACTCGGCTGCGCGCGCATGACAGTGTATCGCATGACACGGGATGGTCGCTTGCCCGTGGTGGAGACTCGCGCCGGCCGTTTCCGCGTGCCGTCGTACGCGCTGACCGCGCTCCTGAAAGGGGGTGCGAAATGAGCGTGAAAGAGAACCTCATCGAAAACGACGAGACCTCGCTGGCCGGGTGTCTGCTCACCGATCCCGAACTGGCGTTGAGCGAGACATCCGACCTCACACTCACAGACGAGTGCTTCACGCGTCCGGAGTGCAGGCAGGTCTTCCAGGCGGTTAAACGGATGACGGCGAACTCGGTCCCGCTTGAGCTGTATGCGGTCGTGATCGAGGCCGGGATTGACGCGAAGACCGGGCAGGCGCTGATAGAAGGATCGTGCGTCGAGGCACACGCCCGGTACCACGGCCTCAAGCTCCGCGACGCCCAGCTCAAACGCGAGGCCGTGAAGCGGGTCGAGGCGGCCGACGGGGTCGAGGCGCTGCGCATGGCGTTCGAGAAGACCCTCGCGGGGTTGCCGCAATCGGCGCGGAAACCGCTGACAGCCAACGCGGCCGATTGGCTCGCAAGTGAGCCCGCGCCGCCGGAATACATATTGGAACAGATCTTCGAGCGCGACAGCAGGGTCCTGCTGGTCGGGTCGTCGAAAACGCGAAAGAGCTTTCTCGCCCTCCAACTCGCCATCTGCATCGCGTCCGGCATCAAGTTCCTCGGCTTCGGCGTTCCCCAAAGGAGGCGCGTGCTGCTGGTCAACCTGGAGAACACTCCCGACTGGCAGCACCGCCGATTACGGGCGATGTGCGCCACTCTGGAAGTGAAAGCTGACCTGTTAGGAGACAGGCTCGAGATCCTGAACGGGCGGGGCCGCGGCGTGACGCTAGCCGACATCGAGGCGGCGGCGATCAAACACCGTGCCGAAGTGATCATCCTCGATCCGCTGTACAAACTCGACGGCGGAGCGGACGAGAGCGACATGGCGGAGCGGAAAAGGCTGGTGGCCGAACTGGAGCGGATGTCCTGCCGCACGCACGCGGCCCTGGTCATCGTCCACCACGATCCGAAAGGCGCCGCGGGGGACCGCAACGTCAGGGACAGGGGGGCAGGGTCTGCGGTCATAAACCGCGACGTCGACTCGACCCTCGCGCTGACCATGTGGTCGGAGGCCGACGAGAACGCCGACAACCTGATGGTGCTTTCCGCGCTGGCACGCAACGCACCGCCCCGCAAGGACATGTCCCTCGAGTTCGCCGACCAGGCGTTCACCTACGACCCGGACCGGGTGCCCTGCAAAGCGACAAGCAAGACGCGGTTGTTCGCGCCGACGCCGTTCAACGAAGAGGCGGCTCTGGCGCTTGTCTCGGAAAAGGGCATGACCAAGATGGCCTACCGCGAGGCGATCAAGGGTCTCGGCGGCACGCGCGACGGGCGGGAGGCGTGGCTGCAAAAGGCTTTCGAGGAAGGCAGTCTGGTCGAACGCAGGAAAGGCAAGCGCGACAAACTGATCAGCACTCCGCAGGCTTTGGAACTGGACTTGCCGCCGAACACTTCCGACACTTCCAACCCATCGGAAACGTAACGCCGTAAAGGTGTATCTAAAACAACACTCAACCCCTCCCCGCTTTCTTATAGCGGGGGGGGGAAGTGTAGAGACACCAGAACTGTTAATTGATGAGATAAAGATAGGACCCCTCCGGAAATGTAAAAGAGGTTTTAAGTCACAGAGCAACCCACAGAAATATAGGGCTGGAATAGGGGTAGGGTCAGACAGGGACTCCGTCTCGAAAAGGGGACCGAAACCACGTTAGGGGTCGGAGAGAGAGTCGAGACCGTCGAAACCCCACAGAAGGAAGGTCGGCAAGGCACACTGTGTTGAAAAAGAGGGCGCAGACCGTCGAAAGGAGTACTGCGTACCGAAAAGAGAACACTGCGTGTCGAAACCATGCCCGTAAATGTGCTTCACCCATCTGAAACCCGACAACCATCGCCAAAACCACACCGAACATACGTAACGGCACCCAGACAACCACCGCGACACCCATCCGGCGGACAATCACACGCGCAACGATCACCATTTGAATGATCATCCGGCAAAACGACCCGCAACCTCGGTCGCCGCCCCCACGCCCGCAGGATAGCGGGCGGAGAAGGGGG
>JANYBJ010000324.1 GCA_025360845.1 bacterium | reverse complement strand
CGGAACCAGACCGAGCCGTCCGGCTGGATCGGCACCGTCCCCAGCACGCGCTTGACGCCGTCGGACTGCAACAGCGAGACCACGGGGCCCGTCGAGAGCGCGGGCCGGTGGTTCCAATAGGTGTAGGTCTTCTGCTCGATGTGCAGCACGCGCAGATACTTCGCCTTGCCTTTCAGTTGCGGCGGCGCGCCGTGATAGACGTCCACGCTGTAGATCGAACCGTCTTCCGGCTCCAGCCGTTCCGCCATCGTCGGCCATTTGACGCGGTCCGGCAACACCGGCGGCACAGCCCGCGCCCGGACCGGCTGGGCGTGGAAAATATGGTTGGCACCTTCGTAAATCAGTTCGCGGTTCCCGTCCGTGTCCATCAGGTACAGGACGAACTTGCCGTCGCGGCGCGCCGAAACCAGAAAATCCTTTTCGCTCAGCGGATAAGGCGTCTGATAAGCGTCGTACGTGCCGTACGCCTGATAGTCGGGCGATTCGACAGGGTCACTCGGGCCGTTGCCGCTTTCCGGCCAGGCCAGCTCAGCCGTCACCTTGGTCAACCCGTTCGGGAAGTTCGCCCCCTTGTCCGGGTCGACGATGCCGATGCTGCCCGAGAACCAGTTGTGGTGCGCGCTGCCCGTGAACATCACGCGGCGGCTTCCGGGGATCGGTCGCGCGTCCTTCAGCAGGTCTGGCCACACCGACTGGTTGCCCCAGAAGGTGTTGGGCTGCGTGCCGTCAGGATTGACCGTCCAGAGGCTCTGCGCGCGCCACAGGGGCTTGTCGGTATACTCCCAGCGCGTGTAGATGATCCGGCCGTCGCTCATCAGGGCGGGCAGGTAATCCGGCTCGTTGTTCGCGGAGATGATGTAGAGGTTCTCGCCGTCCAGGCCGCAGCGGGTCAGGGGATAGGCGTTGGTGGGCGGCATGCACCGCACATAGGTGTGGCCGCGCGTCGAAGAGAAAACGAAGTTCTTGCCGTCCGGCAGATACACGGGATCGAAGTCGTCGAACATGCCGGACGTGATCTGCCGCAGCCCCGTGCCGTCCAGACCGATCTCATAGATGTGGAACGCCTTCTCGTTGTGCGGCTTGAAGCAGAACAGTACGCGCTTGGCGTCGAACGAGAGGTCGGGCCGCCAGAAGCTTCCGTGCAGCGGCGCCTGCGGCATGAGCCGCCGCACCTTGCCGTCCAGCGACAGCCCGTCGACGACGAGCAATTGCCCGCCCGGAACCGCCATGTAGCCGAGCCGGTGACGCGTCTCGTGCGGCCACTCGCTGCCGGCCGGATACGGCATGTCCACCAGCAGCAACTGCGTGAAATTGACCGCGGGGTTGACCAGCATCAGCCCGCGCCGGATGCGCCGCACCGACAGATAAAGCGCTTTCGTTTTCTCCGCCGAAAGCGACGGCTCAGCCGCTGCCACGGCCACCGAGTCAAGCTCATAGGCGGGCAGCCCGAGACGCGTCGCCAGCAGGCGCGTGCGGGCGATTTCCTGCCGAAGATCCGGCTTGTCGCTGACCTGATAAAGCCAGTCGCGCTCGATCGCCGCCTTCGCCTCTTCCCGCGTAAACGTGCGCACATCCGGCGTGGCGGGCCGCACATACGGCGCGACCGCCTCCGACACCGCCGGCCGTTCCGGCACCTCCGGCCAGTCGGCCGCCACGGACTCAAGCAACACAGCCCCCAGCGCCTCTCCGCCTGCCGCAACGCGCGCGCCCATCCGGTCGGACCACGCCTTGATCTCCTGCCAACGCTTCCTTTCGTCCGCAGGACAGCGCGCCCACTGCGCATCGGTCAGCGGCATGTACTCGGTGAGCCGCGTCATCTGCGTCTCAAGCTCGCCTTTCAACGCGCCCAAGTCTGGCGCGGTCAAGAAACCCGCGGGCGCCTGCCGGAACAGCCGCACGTAATTCCTGCACGCGTTCGGGAATCGCGCCGACAGGTTCATCGCGAACAAACCCTTGACCGCGGGCGGGCAGGCAGGCCCGCTCCGCTTAAGCGTTTCGCGGGCCTCGGTCAGCGTGGCGGAAAACGTCGGCCGCTCCTGCAGGAAAGGCTTCCACTCTGCGGGCAGCGTCGTCAGGTTGCGCGCCGTCACCTGTGCGGCCCCCGCCTTGAACGCGGTCAGGATCGCTTCCGGCGTCAGCGCCTCCGTGTACAGGCGCAGGTCGTCCAGCCCGCCCTGAAAGAACTCGCCGCCGCCCCCCGCGGAGCCGACGAACCCCGGCACGCGTGCGGCATGCGCCACCCCGGGCAGCGCGGCTTCCGCCACTTGGGCGCCGTCCACGAAGACCCGCTGCTTTTTGCCGTCAAAGGTCGCGGCCACAAAGTGCCAGCACCCGTCCAGCACCCCTTCGGGCCGGATAGGCGCGTCGCACTCCTGGTAGGATCCGTTGACGTGCAAGCCCAGCGAAAGGATCGTGCCTTTCTCCTGAAACGAAAAGAGCACGCGGCCCTCGACCGACTCCATGCGGAAGATCTCGTTATACGGGTCGAACGACTCCGGCTTGACCCACGCGCTGACGGAAAAAGCCGCGAGGTTTTCCGGCAGACAGGCGGAGTCCATCCGGAGGGCGTGCTGCCCCGACAGGACCAGCGTCTTGTCGGTCACCGCGCGGGCCCCTTCCGGCGCGGCAACCGCCTCCTTCAACAGGCCCGAATCCCAGACCGACTGCGGCGGGCCTGCCAGGCACGCCAATGGAATCAAAAAAAGAAAGCTTTTTTCCATCAAGTAGGCGGCCATGTTGGTTTCTTCGGTTAGTTAACTATTGTATTTGCGGCATGGGGACCGGCTTGCCCTCGCGTTGCATCGCGAGCTGCTCTTCGGGTTCGTACACGCCGTAAAAGACCGCGTTCAGGTCGATCCACGTGCCGATGCGACGCAGCTCCTCGGCGGTCAGTTTAACGTCATTGTGTCCCGCCTTGAGCATTTGCACCAGCGCGCAGCCGCGCGCGCCGTCGGCACCGCCCTCGGGTGTCACCTGGATCTGGTTGCGCAGCGGAAAACAGGCCACCAGCGGCTGGCCGCCCTTTTTCACCATGCGCCGTGCGGAATCCCAGTTTGCCGAGCCGTTCGCAAAGCAGAGCGACTCGTACGACGCGGTGTAGCCGTTCGCACCCGTGATCGTGCGCGAGAGGTTGGTCCCGCCCTTGGCCTCTTTGTCGTTGTGGCAGCGCACGCATTTGGCGTCGAAGATCGGCTGCACGTTCTCGACAAACCCGTACGGCCGCCCCGACTCCGGTGTAGGTGTCAGCTCGGCTGCGGGGCGCTTCATCGCGGCCACCACTTTCAGCGCCGTGGCCGAAACCGTCATCTTGTTCTCGTGGCAGCCCACACAGGAGACACGCTCGCCCGGCATGAGCGAGGTGCTCGAACGCATGGTGCGGTAAGCGAACCCGTCCTCATCAAGCACCTGGAAGAGGAACGCCTTGCCCGCAGGCACGAGAAAATGCGCCGATCCGTCCGCCTCAACCGGCGTCACGCCCAGAATGACCCGCGCGTTCTCCTCGCCCGCCACGCCGATGCGCGGCGCGTTTCCGTCGCGCGTCGTCTTGGGAAGAATCTGCACCACGCGGATCTGCTTGAGCGTTCCGCGTACCGCCTTGGGCAGTCCCTCATACACGTCCGAGAGGAACACCTCGCCCAGCCCGCGCTTCGCCAGGAGCGTGTTGAGCACCGAAGGCAACTGCGGCGGCGTCGGGCGCACCGCGAGCGGCGTCGGGCAGGTCGCACCGATTTTGCCGTCGCGGTACAGAAGCTCGCGGTTGCCCTGGTCATCCATCACATAGAGGCCGAGCGCAGAGTCGGGGTTGTCGCGGGACGGCTCGAACATCAGCGCGTCGCGGCTGTAGGCCACAAGGAACAGCTTTTCGGAGAGCGGCCAAGGCGCGTTGTACCACTCCGGCATGGCCGTTGACTCGGCCTCGGGATACGGGCCCGGCGTCAGCCGCGTCACCGCCTCCTGGCTGTTGTTGTGTACCGTGGGATCGATCAGCATGACCGGCCCGCCGGTGATCGCGTGGTGCGCCGATGCGACGCAGACGATCTTGCTGCTGCCCGGCACGGACTTGGCCTGGAAGGTGCAGTGCGGCTTAGGCGTCTCGTTGCCCCACACCGCCATGGGGTTGGTGCCGTCGGGGCGCATCGACCAGAGGTTCTGGTGCGTGACCGCATCGCGGTCGATGTAGTCCCAGCGCGCGAAAAGCAGATGGCCGCTGTTCGACACCGAGGGGAACCACTCGTTCACATCGTTCCACGAGAGCTGCCGGATGTCGGAGCCGTCGGGTTTCATGCGGAACACGGTGTAGGAGTGCCAGCGGTCGGCGAAGCCCCACCAGAAGCAGCGCGACGACCCGCGGCGGCGCGTGGAGACAAAGGCGATCCCGCCGTCCGGCAGCCACTCCGGCATCAGGTCGTCGTAGTTCTCCTTCGTGAGCTGGCGCAACCCGGTCCCGTCGCTCCCGATCTCGTAGATATGAAAATAGTGATGGTTCGTGTCGGCCTCGTTACGCAGCGCCACCTTGCGCGGGTCGAGCGCGCCGGCGGTCTCGACGAACGAGAACAGGATTTTTTTGGCGTCATACGAAAGCCGCGGCTCGAGGATGTTCCCCTGCGGCAGCTGCCCCTTCACCAGATCGCGGCAGGCCAGCGAGACGCCCGGCTTTTCCAACGCGTACAGGCTGCCGCCGGGACGCTGCCGCCAGCCGAAGTACTGCCCCACCTCGTGGCTGTACGTCGGGTTGCGCCGCGTGCAGAAGAGCACCCCGCCGAAGCCGAGTTTCTGATCGGACAACAATGCGCTCCGCTTCACCAGCCGCGCCCGCAGGTAGCCTTCCCAGCCCGAGCCTGACGGGGGTATAGCCTTCCCCGTGAGCCGTCCAGCCCGCTCCGTCTGGTCCTTCACACACTCCGCCAACCGCTTCTCATCTCCGCCGCCGAAAAGGCCGTCGTCCTGCACCCACTCCGACACCGCCAGCAGGAACAGGTCCAGCTCCGGCGCGTGCGGCACGCCCGCCACGGCCTTGTCGTAAGCGGAGCGGACTGCTGTGTCGAGTTTCTCCAAGCCAGCAATCGCGGCTCGTGAGGACACTCGCCCTCCAACGGCCTTCCCGGTCATGGAGGGCGAACGTCCCCGTGAGCCGTTCCTGCTGTCCCCGCAAATGTCCGCCAGCAGCTTCAGCCCCTCGACCCAAGTGCCGTCGTAACGCACCACCGTCGCCGCCGCTCCCGCGCCTGACAGCTTCAGTCCATTCTTATCCTGCGCCAGCGTCCACGCGCCGTCTGTGTCGAGGGCTAAGACATAGCCGCCGTAGCCGTCCTCCTTGTTGCCGTCCGACACGATCACGAACGGGAACGCCGACGCCGCATCGATGGCCCCTTTGAAAAGCCGGAAGTCTTTGCCGACCCCGTAGACCTCGGGCGTGCTCGCCGGTGCGGCCGCCCCGCCGAAACACTCGTACGTCCACGCGTTCGCGCCCTGCTTGTCCGAGAACCCTTCGGAGGCCCGCGAGGTCGCCCCGCCCGCGTACGCCACGACCGGGTCCCAGCCCGTGGTGTCGCATGTGAAACCGCCGCGGCGGTTGACCATGAAGCGCAGGGAGTCGCCCTTTTTGACCTCCAGCGTGAGCGCCGGCTCCTTGCCGACCGCGTCCTTACCGTCCAGCTCAGCAGCCCATACCTCTTTATCGTTGTGCAGGACCGACACCTTCACGCCGTCGCCGTCGAGGTGCAGTTTCTTGACTGTTCCGGAGACCGACACGCGTCCGTCCGCAGACGCGGTGAACACGCGCGCCACGTCCATGTTGTCGCCGGGATGCATCCAGTCCTTACCCACGCGCGCCCACGCTTCTCCGCCCGTCCAGTAGGTCGAGCCGTACCACTCCGCGCCACCCGCCGGCGGGGTCGCCATCCGCGTATACTTGTCCGGCTCCTTTTGAGGGCTGAAGACCAGCGTCACCTCGCCTCCCTCAATCCGCACACCGGACTGTCCTTTCAGCTCCGTGACGCGCGCGCCGTCCGCCGCGCGCACCTCCGCCGACGCAAGCGCCGCCCTCTGTCCCGAATGCTCGCGGGGAATAGCCGGGTGCAAGCCGGCCATCTCTGCCGACACGGCCTCTTGCGGCAGCAGCGTCCATTTCCCCGGCACCTGCACGGCCGTTTCGGCGGCTCCCCTCAACATGCCGAACAGGACCAGCATTAGGATCGCGTGATTTGTAACTTTCATTCTTTGTCCCATCGTTCTACTGCAAGGTCAGCAGCGTGCCGGTGCGCTTGTACAGGAAGCGGACCTCGCTGAGGCCGACCATGTCGGGGAACCCCCAGTTTGCGTTCACGACGAATTTCACGTACCGCACCCCGGAGGCCTTCAGGCTCACGAGCTGGGCCGGCTCTGCCGGGAGTCCGAGGCCCTTGGCCAGTTGGAAAGTCCCGTACTCCGCGTAGCTCTTGTCGCTGCCAGCCGTGTAAATCGTCATGTACCTGACCCCGCGTTTCACATATTCCGACGACAGCTCTCCGATACCCCCTACCGTCTGGTTGAACTGCCAGATCGCCGCCGCGACCAGCTTGAACTCCACCCCGAGGTCAAACTCGGTCCATTGGCCGGCGACCGTCCCGTAATTGGACAGCCACATGCAGTTCTCGCCCAGCCCGTTCGCGTGCGTAGCCGCGAGACCCGTTCCGGTCAGGCCCGAGCCGTCAATCATGAATCCTTTGGGATTATTGAAATTATAACTGCTGACTTCGTCGGCGACCGGGATGCGGATGAAGGCGTTCGTCTCGGGCGGCGCGACCTCGAACCGCACTTCGGCGAGGCCGACGCTGCCGTCTGGCCTTCCCCAGTTCGACTGGATCTCGAACCTGACGTACCGGATGTTTTTTGCCACCAGCGGCATCACCCGGGGGAACTGCTCCAGTTCCTCCGACGCCTGGTTCAGGATGTTGCCTGTCGAGTAGGTTGAGAAGGCATGGTCTGACCCCGCCACCTTGATCGTAAACTCCTTGACACCGGTTTTGGTTAAGTCTGCGCAAGCCATTTGCCAAAGCAGCGCATTCGTCACATCATACACCGCGCCGAGGTCGAACTCGATCCATTGGTCCGACGTGACGACATTCACGTCCGAATTCCAAAACAGGCCCCACCCGTTCGCATTCGAATGCGTGGCCCGGCGTCCGGTACCGGTCATGCCGGAGCCGTCGATCGTGAAACGCGAATCATAATAGCCCATGTAGGGGAACGCGGTGCTTGCCGAGGCGCTGGTGGGCGCAAGCGTCACGTCGGTTGTGTTCAGTTCGGGCACGGCGACCTCGAAATGCACTTCGCTGAGGCCGACGTAGTTGTCTCCATAGTCATTCTGGATCTCGAGCTTGATGTAACGGATGTTACTCGCCACAAGAGGCACCACCTGAACGGGTTCCTCGGAAGCGCCTGTCGCCTGGTTCAGAACACTGCTCGAGAGCGTCGAGAAGGTGTGATCCGTCCCCGCCACGCTGATCGTGAACTCGCGGACGCCGCGCGCGGTCAAACCCGCCTGAGCCAATTGCCAGATCAGCGCATTCTTCACATCGTATGCCGCGCCGAGATCGAACTCGACCCATTGCCCCGCGACGTAACTTCCATCCGAATGCCAGAACAGGTTCGCCGCATTCGCATTCGAGTGCGTAGCCAGCCGTCCGATACCGGTCAAGCCGGAACCGTCGGTCATGTACAGCGGCGAAACAAAACCTGAAGCCGGATCGTACGTGGTACTCGCCGACGCGCCGACGGGCAGGAGGATATACGTCGTGGGGGGTGGCGCGGACAGGGCACCCTCGAACCGCACTTCGCTGAGACCCACGATACGGTCTGCTCCCCAGTTATACTTGATTTCGAATCTGACATACCTGATGTTCTTCGCTGCCAAAGGCACCACCTGAACCGGTTCCTCTGGAGCGCCCGTCGCCTGGTTCAGCCAGTTGTCATTCGCGTACGTTGAGTAGACATGCTCCGAACCGGCCACGCTGATCGTGAACAACTGAACGCCGCGGGCGGTGAGCCCCGCCTGGGCCAGTTGCCAGATCAGCGCGTTCGTCACATCATACGTCGCGCCGAGGTCGAACTCGAGCCATTGCGCCGCCACGTTGATCCCGGTGTTCGAATGCCAGAACAGGTTCGCCATACCGCCGATAACCCCTGCTGTTCTTCTTCTGTCACTCATGTTTCATCTCCTGTTTCTGTTTGCCAACATCCAACGGGGCGGGACGGTTCCCCGAACCGTCCGCGGACGCCTCGGGGAGGCGTCCCTGCCGCGATCAGCTCACTTCCCGGCCCACCCCATGGTTGCGGAAATCCGCTTCGCGCAAGCCATCACTTTCGGGCCGATCTTCTCCTCCAGCTCCTTGACCGTGTAATGGATCGTCAGCACGGAGCTGCAGATCGCGCCCGCCACCTGTCCCGCGTAGTTGAAGACCGGCGCGCCGAAGCAGATGACGCCTTTGATATACTCCTCGTTATCGATGGAAAAGCCCTGTTTGCGGACGCGAGCCATCTCCGCCAGAAAGCTCTTGCGCTCCGCGTGCGTGTGGGTCGTCAGCTTCTCCAGCCCCTCGGCGAGCAGCCGCTCGCGCAGCTCGTCGTCCGCGTAGGCCGCGAGCACCTTGCCCGCGCCGTCCGCGTGCAGCACGTAGCGGCCACCCATGCGTCCGCCGCCGGAGCGGATCTCGCGGCCGCCCTCGTGGTGGATCAGATAGAGGATGCGGTTCTCGTGCAGCACGCCGAGGTACACGCATTCGTTGAGCTCTTCCCAGAGTTTGTGGAGGGGCTCCTCCGACGCGCGGGTCACGGTCATGCGCGCGATCGGCATGGAGTTGTAGTGGAAAGAGAGCAGCGACGGCTCGTACTTGGGACCTTCACCTGTTTCGATGATGATGCCTTCGGAAAGCAGCGTCTGGAGGCAGCGGTAAACCATGTGCTTGCTCAGGCCGGAGGCTTGGCAGAGTTCGGCCAGCCCGAGCGGTTTGGGCGACTCGCACAGCAGCCGCGAAAGCCTCACGCCGGCCCGCAGACCGGGGACATCATAAGCAGGTGCTTTTTTCATAATGAACCGATGGTACACTAATGAACCGAATGCCGCAAGCGCATTTTTGAGGTCCTGCCTCGGGCTTGCGCCAAGGGGCTGAATGGGGTAACATAAAGGCCTTTTCTTAACCTGCGAGGGCTTTCATGTTAGACATCAAACGTATCCGTGAGAATTTCGATGAGGTTGCCGAGGGCTTGCGCCGCCGCGGTGCGGACGTCGCGCTGGCCGAGCGCGCCCGCGACCTGGATCAGCAGCGCCGCGCCCTTGTGACCCAGACCGACGAGCTGAAAACCCTGCGCAACTCGCGCTCGAAAGAGATCGGCGCGCTCAAGAAGTCGGGCCAAGACACCACCGCCGTGCAGGCCGACGTGCGCGCCATCGGCGACCAGATCACGGCGCTCGACAGCCAGCTTCGCGGGGTTGAAGAGACGCTGGAAACGGCCATGCTCTCGATCCCGAACGTGCCCTGCAAGACCATTCCGACAGGTCCGGACGCCTCGGCCAACCGCGTGGCGAAGGTGGAGGGCGTCGCGCCCATCTACGCTTTCAAGCCGCTCGACCACATCGCGCTGGGCGAAAAGCTCGGGATTTTCGATCTGCCGCGCGGCGTGAAGATCACCGGCTCGGGCTTCCCGCTGCTGCTGGGCGCGGGCTCGAAGCTTCAGCGCGCGCTGGTCCAGTACATGCTCGACTTGCACACCGAGCAGCACGGCTACACCGAGATGCTGCCCCCCTTCGTGGTCAATACCGCCTCCATGCGCGGCACAGGCCAGCTCCCGAAGATGGCCGAGGACATGTACCACTGCGAGATCGACGATTTCTGGCTGATCCCCACGGCCGAAGTGCCGGTGACCAACTATTTCCGCGACGAGATCATCGACCGGCCGCTGCCGGTCTATCTCACCGCCTACACGCCCTGCTTCCGCCGCGAGGCGGGCTCGGCCGGCAAAGAGACGCGCGGCATTCTGCGCGTCCACCAGTTCGACAAGGTGGAGATGGTGAAGTTCGTGGAGCCGGAGACCTCCTACGCCGAGCTGGAGACGCTGGTGGTGAACGCCGAGGACGTGCTCAAAGGGCTCGGCCTGCACTACCGCATTCTCGAACTCTGCTCGGGCGACATCAGCTTCTCGGCGGCCAAGTGCTACGACATCGAGCTGTGGGCGCCGGGCCAGCAGGGCTGGCTGGAGGTTTCCTCCTGCTCGAACTTCGAGGATTTCCAGGCCCGCCGCCTGAACTGCCGCTACCGCGACGCGACCGGCAAGACGCGCCTGGTGCATACGCTCAACGGCTCGGGCGTGGCGCTGCCGCGCCTGATGATCGCGCTTCTGGAGCAGTTCCAGCAGGCCGACGGCTCGGTGCTCCTGCCCGAGGCGCTCCGGCCGTACATGCGCGGCGTTGAGCGGCTCGTGCCGGCGCAGTAGTAGTCACGCGCTTCTCAAAGCCCCAGCCCCAGAATGCCCCTGCGAAGCGCGGCCATTTCCTGCGTCCACTTCTTCACGTCCGGGTCATCCTCGGCTTTGGCGAGTTCGGCCGCGTGCTGTTCCTTCCACGAGCGGAATTTCGTATGCGCCGCCTCATACTCGGTGCGGAGGGCTGTCTCGGCCATCTTCATTTCGCGCAACTGCTCCTCCAGGCGGGTTTTGTCCTGCTCGGTGGCGTGGTCGCGCTTCACGGTCAGAGCCTTGGCCGCGTCGAGGTGCGCCGTGTACGCGCGATACGCCTGGCTGTAAGTCGCGAAAAACGGGTTTTTAGCCGCAGCCGCCTGGAGCAGCTCGTCCTTACGCGCGCCGATCTGGCCGTTGAACGCGTAATAGGCCTGCAGGTCCGCACGCTGCTTGTCCGAAAGTTTCGCATAGGACCCGGTAAAGAGATAGACATCCTTCTTGCTGACCAGGCGGGGAACGGACGGTTTGCCGTTTTCGAGCAGCACGCATTCCACCATGTTGCCGATGGACGAAACGCGCTCGGCTTTAAAATCCAACAGCACGCCCCCGGCAACGTGCCCCAGGCGCGAGCCATCCAGTCCATAGTAGGTGGTGCGCTGGTTCGTGATGCCCCACCCGGGCTTATCTCCGCGGGACACCAGATAAATGCCGTTCATCGACGGCGCCATCTCGTCGCCCTCTTCGGCCGCGGCGGGTTTGGCGGGACGGCTCGGCGCGGGCTCCGCTTCCGCAGGAGGCGGCGGCGCGACGGTCTTCAGCAGAAGCCCGCCAGACGGATCGGCCCCTGACGACACGGGCGACGGCGCGGCCTTCGGCTTGCCGAAGACCGCCTCGACATAAGGCCGGGCCAGAGGAGCCGCGACATAGACTCCCGCCGTGCTGACAACCGCTGTGAGAAAATAGATGGGCCAGAAAAACTTCATGGGAGGGAATCGTAGCAAAAACCGTGGCTCCGTCTCAAGCGCACAGAAAAACGATTTGGTAATCGGTTGGTGGCCGGGGTGTGGCAGTCCAGTGCGAGGGAAATCGGAAGGAGGTCCGCCCAGTGCGCGAAAACTTTTTCATTTTTCTTTTTTTTGCGCTTGACCGGTTTGAAGCGGTGGAGCCGGTCGGCGTCGATCTGTGGAAGACGTACATGGCCGGGGAACTGGCCCGC
>JANYBJ010000314.1 GCA_025360845.1 bacterium | reverse complement strand
CAGGACTAACTCGTTATTCATCCTGTTTCATCCTGCCATCCTGTCAATAGAATTTAAGGTACACTGTCTAGTTATTTGCGGGACACTACATGAGGTGTCTTTGTGGTGGAAATTCCGGGTTGCGGGCAGAGCCCGCGTTAGACTTTCCCCCAATCTTGCGAAATGGAGAATGCGATGCGAAGGAACCTGTCGAGTCGTGCGTTGCTGGCCGTAACCGTGCTGGTGTTGCCGTGTGTCGTGGAGTCCGCTCCGTTCCGTCCGTCTTCTGTGCCGCTGGTCTCGGTCGATCCGTTCTTCTCGGTTTGGTCGCCCGCCGGCAAGCTGGCGGATCAGCCGACCGAGCACTGGTCGGGACAGGCCCAGCCCATGACGGCGCTGCTGCGCGTGGACGGCAAGACCTGCCGTCTGATGGGTACGGAGCCAGCCGATGTTCCCGCCCTGCCGCAGACCTCCTGCACGGTGTTTCCGTTGCGTACGCTCTGCCGATTCTCCGATGGAGTGATCGAGGCGGAACTGACCTTCGCGACGCCTCTCATGCCCGAAAACCTTGAAGTCTTCGCGCGTCCCGTAACCTATGTCACCCTGCGCGTGAAGGCGCTGGACGGCAAGCCTCACGCGGTGCGGTTCTACTACGATGTGGGCGGCGAGATCGCGGTGGGGGACGATGGCCAGCGCGTGGTGTGGCAGGCGGAAAAGGTGCCCGGCCTCGTGGCGTCCCGGCTCGGGCGTGACAGTCAGCCGGTGCTGGGGCACTCGGGTGACTGTATCCGCGTGGACTGGGGCTGGTTCTGGCTGGCTGCCCCTGAAAAAGGGGTGACGCTCCATGCCGCGTCTGGGCCTGGGGCGCGCAAGACGTTCGCCGAATCGGGCCTTCTGACAGAGGCAGCCCCGCAAGCGCCGGCTGTCGTGAAAGAGAGCCGCCCCGTGTTGGCCCTTGTGCGCGATTTGGGTTCTGTCAAGGAGTCGGAGACACATCTGTTGCTGGCGTATGATGACATCGATTCGGTCATGTTCTTCAACCGTCCGCTCAAGGCGTGGTGGCGCCGCAACGGACTGTCGTTCGCCGACATGTTGTCAAACGCGGAACGCGAATACGACACGCTGTCGGCTCGCATGAAGGCCTTCGACGACGGGCTGATGAAGGATCTGCTGAAGGTCGGCGGCGAGAAGTATGCGGCGCTTGCGGCGTTGGCTTACCGGCAGTCCTTCGCGGCGTGCAAACTGGTGGCCGACCCGAACGGCCAGCCGCTTTACTTCTCGAAGGAGAACGCCAGCAACGGCTGCATGGGCACCGTGGACGTGTTCTACCCGCAACTGCCGCTTCTGGCGCTGATGAGTCCGACGCTCACCCGCGCGACGCTTGCGCCGATTCTGCTTTACGCCTCGGACCCGCGCTGGCGCTTCGACTTCGCGCCGCACGACATCGGCCAGTATCCGCTGGGTAACGGCCAGGCATACGGCGAGGGCGAGCGCGGCGAGCGAGACCAGATGCCGGTGGAGGAGTGCGGCAATCTGCTGATTTGCCTGGGCGTGCTGTCGCAGGCCGAGAACAGCGCCGCGTTTGCCGCGCAGTGGTGGCCGACCGTCACCCGCTGGGCGGAATACCTTGCGAAGAAGGGGTTCGATCCTGAGAACCAGCTCTGCACCGATGACTTCGCCGGACACCTCGCCCACAACGCGAACCTGTCGGTCAAGGCGCTCATGGGCTTGGCCTGCTATGCGAAGATGGCCAAGCTGAACGGCGACGAAGCCACCTCGGCGCGTTATCTCACGCTGGTGAAGACGATGGTGCCCAAGTGGCTGGACGCGGCCAAGGGCGGGCGCGGCGGCTCCTACCGGCTGGCCTTTGATCAGGCGGACACCTGGTCGATGAAGTACAACCTGGTCTGGGACCGCGCGCTCGGGTTCAACCTTTTCCCGCCCGAGGTCGCCGCGACCGAGATGGCCTTTTACCGCACGGCGCAGCAGCGCTACGGCCTGCCGCTCGACAGCCGCAAGCTCTGGACCAAGTCGGACTGGCTGGTCTGGTGCGCGACGCTGACCGGCAAGCGCGAGGATTTCGACACGCTGGTCGCGCCGCTCTATGCATTCGTCGACGAGACGCCCGGACGCATTCCGTTCGGCGATTGGTACGAGACCGACACGGCCAAATTCCAGTATTTCCGGGCGCGGTCGGTGGTGGGCGGCGTGTACATGCCCTTTCTCTACGAAGCCGCGCTGTGGCGCAAGTACGCGTCGCGCGATACGTTCGCGACCGGCCTCTACGCGCCGCTTGGAGCAAAACCGCAAGCGGGCAAGGTGCTCGTGCCGGAAGGGCGCACTTCGAAAGAGATCCTGTGGCGCTACACGACGCAGAAGCCCGCGGACGGCTGGCAGCGTCCGGAGTTCGACGACAGCGCTTGGCAGACGGGCGCGGGAGGGTTCGGCGCGGGCAATCCGCCGGGGAGTCAGATCGAAACCCCGTGGTCCACGCCGCAGCTCTGGGTGCGGCGCGTGTTTGATCTGCCACAGGCGATCCCCGCGCATGTGGCGCTCTCGATTCATCACGATGAGGACGCGGCGGTTTATCTGAACGGGGTGGAGGCGGTCAAGCTCGGAGGGTACACGACCGATTACATGATCGCTCCCGTTGCCGATGCGGCGAGGCAGGCCCTCAAGCCGGGACGGAATACGCTGGCGGCGGAGGTGAGCCAGACGGGCGGCGGACAGTACTTCGATGCGGGAGTGTTGGAAATGGGAGAGCGCGTTCCGTTCCGGCTTGCCACCTTCAACATCCGCATGCCGGCCGACAAAGGAGCGAATGCGTGGACG
The DNA here is from genome assembly GCA_025360845.1 of bacterium. Classification (GTDB taxonomy): domain Bacteria; phylum Verrucomicrobiota; class Kiritimatiellia; order RFP12; family UBA1067; genus JAHFSX01. The sequence continues at coordinate 10,052 of JANYBJ010000314.1, read as the reverse complement.
TGCCGTGTGGACCGCGTGCGGGGCCTGATCAAGAGGCGGGGTTTCGATCTTGTCGGACTTCAGGAGGCGACGTCCAATCAGGTCGACGACCTGCTGACGGAAGGATGGGGCTGCGTGGGGGTGGGACGCGACGACGGCAAGCGAGGCGGCGAGGCGGCCTGCATCTTCTTCAAGAAAGACCGCTTCGAGATGCGTGAGACGGGCACGTTCTGGCTGTCTGAAACACCCGAGGTGCCGGGGTCTAAATCGTGGGACACGGCCTGTACGCGCATCTGCACATGGGCGCGTCTGGCCGACCGCAAGACCGGACGGGAGTTCTTTTTGTTCAACACGCACCTGGACCACGTGAGTGCGGCGGCGCGCGAGAACGGCATCGCGCTGATCCTTAAGCGGATGATGAAGCTGGCGCAGGGGCGCCCCGTGCTTCTGACGGGCGACATGAATGCGACGCCGGGCTCGGTGCCGATTCAACGGGCCGCTGCCGTGCTGAAGGAGGCCATCAACGTGACGCGTGCGACACATGCGGGACCTGTAGCGACCTCGAACGGCTTCAAATTAAACCAGGTGCCTACCGAAAAGATCGACCATATCTTCGTCTCGGGAGGTGTCGATGTGTTGACGCATGCCACCTTCGATGATTTACAGGACGGGCTCTATCCTTCCGACCATTTTCCGGTGGCGGCAGACGTGGTGGTGGAATAGGCGTTTAGGCTGAAGGTAATTAGGCGGTTAGGGGTGAATATGATGAGGCATGGCGTTTTTGCGGTTGCAGGGATGTTCGCGTGTGTGGCGGCGGGGCAGGAGAAGTGGACCTTCGAGAAGCCCTACGTGTGGGCGCGCGACGAGAAGTCGATCACACTGACCGCCGAGGGATCGGTTATCAACGTCAAACACACGGGCAAGCAGGACTGGAGCCTGGCAGGGATTCCGCGCATCGCGGTGAAGCCGGGCGAGATCTTTGAGATCACCTGCAAAGTGAAGCTGGCTGCCGCGGAGGGGTGGGCGAATGCGGAAAGCGGCGTGGTGCTGCGCGATGCGAAGGGTGAGTCGCTCGCGTGGTCGTTCGGCGGTAAGACCTGTCCCGCACCGTGTGATTGGACGGAACTGAAGTCGCGCTTCATCGTTCCGAACGGTGCGGCAAGCATCGAGCCACGTTTGATCGGACACGGCGCGGTCACCGCCTGGGCGGAAGGCTATGTGATCACGCGTGCGGGTTCGGTGCAGGATCGGGTGAATCCCGCGATGCCCAAAGAGGTGACGCTTACAGGTTCGGGCATGACGGTCTCCGTGGATTGCACAGCGGGGCATTTCGCCGTCACCGATGCGCGAACCGGACGCGTGTGGCGTCCCGCAGCGTCGGGTGCGGGCTGGATGGTGTTGAATGCGGTACAGACGGATGTCAAGCGGAGCGTGACGCTGACGCTTTTGAATCCGGAAACGACCCGCGAGATCCAAGCGACTTTGACGGTGTCGAAAGACGCTCCGGAACTGGGTGTCGAGATCGCTTCGGAGGGGGAACTCGCGAAGCCGCTCGATTTTCCCGATCCCTTCGAGACGCGCAAGGGCGACCGCCTGATCGTGCCGATGAACGAAGGCATGAGCTATCCGGTTGACGAAGATCACTCGGGGCTGTGGCGCATGATCGCGTATGGCGGCCACGGCATCTGCATGGGCTTTTTCGGCGTGACCGAAGACGCGACAGGGGCGGGCTGGATGTGCATCCTGGAGACCTCGGATGATGCCGCGATGGATGCGCGCAAAGGGCTGAACGGGCTGTGGCAGGTCGGGCCGTCGTGGGACGCCTCGATGGGGCAGTTCGGCTATACGCGCAAGGCGCGCTATGTCTTTTTCGATAAGGGCGGACATGTGGCGATCTGTAAACGCTACCGCGAGCACGCGAAACAGATCGGGCTCTACAAACCGTTTACGGAAAAAGTCAAGCGTAATCCGAAGATCGACCTGCTGATCGGCGCGGCGAACATCTGGAGCTGGGATGGGAAGAGGGTCGAACTGGTGAAGGAGATGCAGGCGGTCGGCATGGACCGGCTCCTGTGGAGCGGGGGCGGAAGCGCGGATGAGCTGAAGGCGATGAACGCCCTGACCAACGTGTTGACCGGGCGCTACGATATCTATCAGGACATCATGGATCCCGCGAGCTTCGACAAGATCCGCTACACGCAAGGCGACTGGGTGACGGAGGCTTTTCCGAAGGACATCAACTGGGAGGGCACTAACGGCCGGTGGCGACATGGCTGGGGGATCGAGAAAAAAGAGGGTGAGGGCATGATCGATTGCGCGGTGATCTGCGATTCCAAGGCCTTGCCCTATGTGCGCAAGCGGATCGCCGAGGAGCTGAAAACCAAGCCGTACGGCGCGCGCTTTATCGACACCACCGTGGCCGCGCCGTGGTTTGAATGTTATCACCCGGACCATATCATGACGCGATCCCAAAGCCGATTCTACAAGATGGAACTTTTGCGCGTCATCTCGGAGGAGTTCAACCTGGTGTGCGGCAGCGAGACCGGGCACGAGGCGTCGGTCCCGTTCTGCGACTATTTCGAGGGCATGCTGAGCCTGGGCAGCTACCGCGTCGAAGATGCGGGGCGGAACATGGAGCGCGTGCTCGACACGGTGCCGCCGCAGGTCGCCAAGTATCAGGTGGGCGAGGCCTACCGTCTGCCGCTTTGGGAGCTGGTCTATCACGACTGCGTGGTGGCGCAGTGGTATTGGGGCGACTACAACAACAAGCTGCCGAAGATCTGGCGCAAGCGCGACCTGTTCAACGCGCTGTACGGCACGCCTCCGATGTACATGCTCAACCTGAAGCAGTGGTCCGAGATGAAAGAGCAGTTCGCAGTGAGCTACAAGGTCGCCGAGCCTGTCTCACGTGCGACGGGATATTCCGAGATGACGGATCACCGCATGTTGACCCCCGACCGCAGCGTGCAGCAGAGCGTTTTTGCAAACGGGGTGACGGTGACCGTGAACTTCGGTGCCGTTCTCTTCACGATGAAGGATGGAAAAACAATCCCGGCAATGGATCGGGTCGTCACTTTCTAAGGAGCAAACCATGGCAGAGAAAAAATCAGTTAAGAAACCAGCGGCCGTGCGCGTGAAGAAGGCCAAGCCTGTTGCGGAGCCGCCAAAAAAGCCGGCTCTGAAAGAGCCTCCGCCCGGAGCGATGCGAAAGGTTGTCGGTCCGTCGGCACGGAATTGCCCGCTTGTTTTGGACGGCGAGGTGGACGCGGCGGACTTCTCCGAAGCGGACTGCCTCACGTGCGGCGAGTTCGACTGCCGCTTCTGCGAGTCGCATCACGGTTCAGGCAGCCTGAAGAGCCGCCTGTTCGCGGGTGGCGATGAGGGCGATGACGATGAGGGGGAAGACGGGTTGGATCTCGATTTCGGCGAGGGAGACGAAGGCGGAGCCGGTGGCGACGAGGAGGATGAGGGTGAGGAAGAGATCTAGCGCTTGCTCTCGGAGTCGTGGACTTGCTGGTCGATGTCGTGTTGCATGAGCGGCATGTTCACGGGGGCCGAGAAGTCGACCGTCAGGCGCGGCGTGGGATCAAGGCTGATGGACAGCGCGTCGGCTTGGAAATCCAGCACATGTCCACCCTGGGTATGGTCGTCCGAGAGGAAGTGCAGGTGGAACCCGGGCACGCCGATTGACCCCGGCACAAAAGGCGGAGTCCAGAACCCGATGAGCGTGCCGCGGGTTTGTTCGTATGTGAACTCGTGCTGTTGCTTCGTGACCTCCGCAAGCGGCCGGTAGGGTTTTTCCTGCTTGTCGCAACTGCGAACGCGGATGGTTTTGAAAAGGCCCTCGGCGCGCACGGCGTAAAAGATCTGCTTGTCCTTGAAGTCGGACTCCAGCGTCTTTGAAAAGATGTCAAACGAAGCGATGTGCTTCATGTTGCGCCGCAGGTCGTTGTCGAACAGCGTACAGGTGCCGAAGGGCATGCGGCTCGTGTCTGCGGGGATCGTCACCGAACCGTCGCCTTTTACCTGATAGACCACGCCGTCGAGCATGACGGCCTCGCCGTCGAGTCCCTCGAACGTGCCGATCCCCACATTTCCTGCGGCCTTAAACTGCGCGACAGTGAGGACGCCGTCGTAATTGCCGCTGAGGAGATAGAGGAACGGTGCGAGTTGGTAGAGGGTGTCGCGGTCCTGCACCAGCGTGGTGTAGGTGGTGCGGCAACCGGCGGCAAGGAGTGCGACGGCGAGACCGAGAACGGGCAGAACGGACGAGTTGAGTGGTCGGGTCGTGTTCATGGGGTTTGCTTGAGGGAAGGTGCGACGGCGTTGGTCGGCACGGCGTTGGTCGGCACGGCGCTGGTCGGAACGGGATAGGGTGCGGCGAGTTGAAACTCGCGCACGGTGGCGCCGGAGGCCATGGCGCGTTGTTTGGCGGGATCGGTGACGGCTTTGCTTCGCTCACGCTTGGCGGCCGCCTTGGCGGGGGCGGAAGCTGCGGCAGGGGCGGAGGCGGCGGCTTCAGCCACGGCCTTCTTGGCCTCCCCCTGTGCGGCATCGGCTTTGACGAGTCGGTGGAGCGAGGGGGCGCGGCGTTCAGGGGCGGGGATGGCCGGCAGGGCAACAGAAGCAGGTGTCGTCTTAGGCGGTTCGGGGTTGGGAACCGATTCCGCGAAGACGGGCTTGTCGGCGGTGGCGCTTTCCAGTTCCGCATCCGGGGCGAGGGGGGGGACGGTCTCCTCGTTGGACTGCAAGAAAGAGATGTAGGTGACGGCGTCGGGGGTGGGGATGGGGCGCTGAGAACTCTGGAAAATGACGCAGAAGAGTACGAAGATCGTGCCGAAGGAGAGGGTCAGGAGCGCGACGCGCTTCAGCCCTTCCTGCGGAGTGGACCACAGCCGCGTCCAGGGGCTTGGCCGCTGCGGTGCGGCTTCTGAGAAGCGACTGGCGGCGTCGCCGCGAACGTGAGCAGTCGGGCCGAACAGGTGGCGGTCCTTCTCAAGCCCGCTGCGCAAAGGCGTCAGGACGCGTTCCAGCTCCTCTTTGACGCTGCGGCAGGAAGCGCAGGTTTCGAGGTGGCGCGTCATGGCCTGGTGCTCATCGGGCGAGAGATCGCCTAAGAGCCAGGAGGTCAGTTTTTCTTCATGCGGGCACATGACGGGGTCTCTCCTTCACGGCGTTTCACTTCGGCTGCCAGGGCTTTGACGGCGTGGTGCAACAGGTTGCCGACATACCCGCTCTTTTCGCCGACGACTTCGCCGATCTGTTCGTAGCTCAAACCCTGTTGCAGGCGCAGCAGCACGACCTGTTTTTGAAGCGGCGACAGCACCGTCAGGCAGGCCAGCACGGTCTGCTCCTGCTCGTCGGTTCCGGTATCGCAACAGAGGCCGCCGTCGGTCTCGCAGTCCTGCTGTTGCGCATAGGTTTCGAGCAGCCGCTTCTTGCGCTCCTCCGAGCGGATGAGGTCGACGGCCTCGTTGTGCGCGACCTTGAAAAGCCAGTTGCGCACCTCGTCGGTGAGGGTCTCGGCCGGAGGAATGCGCCGGGCGAGTTTGACGAGCGTGTTCTGCACCACGTCCTGAGCGAGCGTGCTGTTGTTCAGCAGACGTGCGGCATAGCGAAGCAGCGGCGACTGGAAAGCCGCGATGATCGCCGTAAGGCCTTGTTCTTTGCCGCACTCGTTCACGATTGAGTAGCATAGCATGGAAACCGGTGAGAGTGGAATAATGGAGTGATCGAATTGATGTCGCTGCCGAGGGCATTAGAGGTTTCCGGTCATGATGGAAAGGTCCCCTTTGTCCGCCGCGGTAGCCAGGGCTTCATCGGGAGGCTTCACTGCCGCATGGCTGGTTGTCGGCAGGTTGCGATAGTAGACCATCAATTGGAGCGCCGCGAGGCAGGTGTCCATGACCGGGCGGTCGGTATGGGCATCCCCGTTGATCCACCAGCCGACGTCCACGTCTCGGCCTTTGTCGTCCTTTATGGCACACTTCTCGATCTGCTGGGCCTTCACGTAAAGCGCCGTCATCTCCTTGTTCCAGTCGTCCCACTGCTTTCCCCCTGCGTGAAACTTGGCTTGGGTGGCATAGTAGTAAGAGTACTGGAGCGAACCGCTGAGCGGGTTCTTCTCGTCGAAGGAAGGTTTCCAGTTGTCCATGAGGGCAAGCGATTTTCTCACCTCGGGCGCATTGGCTGCGCCGAGCAACTGCATGCAGAGTGTGCCCACGCTGGTGAGTCCTCCCTGGCCCGGCGCCGTGTAGCCGAAGCCTCCGTTCGGATGCGCGTTTCTCTGGAAGCCTTTTACGGTCAGCTTGATCGCCTTGTCCAGCCCTTCCACATTCAACTTGGCGAGTTTGGCGGCCTTGAGCGCCTGGGCGCACCAGCCCATGTAGGAGGTGTCGTCGCGGTATTTGCCGTCCTCCAGGCTGACGTTCGGGTCCATCTTATAGTTCCAGCCGCCCGTCGGGTGCTGGCCTTTGATGATGGGCACAAGGGCTTTTTCGGCGGCGGCCTTGACATTGGGGTTGAGCGTCATGCCGTAGGCTTCGCAGAGCGCGTAGGCGGCGACCGGATGGGCATACTCGTTTCCGTCCACCCCGTTAAAATGTCCGTCCGGCTTCTGGCTGCCCAACAGGAATTCGAGCGCTTTTTTCACGGTTTCGCCGAATTCAGGAGAGTAGGCGGGACGCTCGTCGTGAGCCAGGAAGGTGAGAACCGCAAGGCCGGTCATGGCGACTTTCTGCGAATTCCAAGAGCCGTCGGCCTGCTGATTCTTCTTCAGCCAGCGCAGCGCGCGCAGAACCGTGTCTTCAGTGATCCGGTTTCCGCCGCCTTGGGTGAGCAGCGTCTCGCGGACGCCAACGCCTCGGGAGACGCCGCTGATCATATTAAGAGGGAGCATACTTTTTATCTGCACGACCGAATCTACCACTGTCGGCGAAGGTTGCGCCTGTTGATTCGGAGTCGACGCTTCAGTGTTGACCTGCACGTTTGGGGTGAAGGTTGCGACATCGATGTCTGCAAGAGCTGCCGCATCGTCGCTAGGGGTGGCGTCCGCCGGCTTGTCGGCTGTCACGGGATCTACAAGCTGGGTGGGCGTCTGTTCCTTGGCAGGGTCGGCCCACTGGAACTCATAGATGTGGTCCGGCTTCACCGGGTCGGGTTCAATCAGCAGGAGCAGGCTGAGGGCCACGAAAGTGAACAGCACCGCGGCCGCTTGTGCCGACAGCCGCTGCATGTCCATGAGGGCGACTTTATACTCGGGTGACGAACGGGGCTTCCGCAGGTTGAGAAGCATCGTCAGCAGCCGGCGCGGATAGCTCGGCTCGAAGAAATCGAGATAACGTTCCCGCCTCAGGATCAGGGCTGTGTTTTGTGTGTTCATGGCTGGGCTCCTTTTCGGTTGGTTTTCATCCTGGATACGTTTGCGGGAGGGGGCGTCTTACTTTTTTTGCGCTTTTATGGGGCCGTATTCCATTTGTCAGCGACGCCCGTTTTGTGTACAATGTCGCGGTTTTTTTACGGACACCTATGGAGGGAAGTTGTATGAGTTGTAAGTATCCTTGCTCACACGAAGTTGAGCAAATGTGTTGTGTGGCGAAGGGCGCCAAGCACGGGCCGGCACCGATCCCCGAAGAGGGCAAGTGGGTGCAGGTTAAGCAAATCACCGACATTTCAGGTCTGACGCACGGCGTCGGCTGGTGCGCGCCGCAGCAGGGCGCCTGCAAGCTGACCCTGAACATCAAGGACGGCGTGATCCAGGAGTCGCTGATCGAGACGATCGGCTGCTCCGGCATGACGCATTCGGCCGCGATGGCCGCCGAAGTTCTGCCGGGCAAGACCGTGCTCGAAGCGCTGAACACCGACCTCGTCTGCGACGCGATCAACACCGCGATGCGCGAGCTGTTCCTGCAGATCGCCTACGGCCGCAGCCAGAGCGCCTTCTCCGAGGGCGGACTGCCGATCGGCGCCGGTCTCGAGGATCTCGGCAAGGGTCTGCGCAGCCAGATCGGCACGATGTACAGCACCCTGCAGAAGGGCGTGCGCTATCTGGAGATGGCCGAAGGGTACGTCAAGCGCCTCGCGCTGGACAAGAACGACGAGGTCATCGGCTACGAATTCATCCGCATGGGGCCATTCCTTGAGCAGGTCAAGAAGGGTGTGGATCCGAAAGAGGCTTTGGCGAAGGCGACCAGCACGTACGGGCGCTTCACCAAGGAGCTGGGTGCCGTGAAATTCATCGATCCCCGTCACGAATAGTTGAAAGGAGAGTTATCTTATGGCGCTTTTCGAAAGCTATGCGCGTCGTATCAAACAGATCGACGCGGTCTGCAAGAAGTACGGGATCAAAGATCTTCAGGACGCACGCAAGCTGTGTCAGGACAAGGGCTTCGATCCTTACGAAATCTGTGACTCGATCCAGAACATCTGTTTCGAGAACGCGAAGTGGGCCTATGTGTTGGGCGCTGCGATCGCTCTGAAAAAGGGCTGCACCAAAGCGGCCGAAGCGGCCGAGGCCATCGGCGAGGGCCTGCAGGCGTTCTGCATTCCCGGCTCTGTGGCGGACGACCGCAAGGTCGGCATCGGCCACGGCAATCTGGCCGCGATGCTTCTGCGCGAGCAGACCAAGTGCTTCTGCTTCCTCGCGGGCCACGAGTCGTTCGCCGCCGCCGAAGGCGCGATCGGCATCGCCTCCAAGGCGAACAAGGTCCGCAAGGATCCGCTGCAGGTGATCCTCAACGGCCTCGGCAAGGACGCCGCCTACATCATCAGCCGCATCAACGGCTTCACCCACTGCGAGACGAAGTTCGACTACGCGACGGGCAAGTTGAAGGTCACGAAGAAAACGGCCTTTTCCGACGGCCCGCGCGCGGCGGTGCGCTGCTATGGCGCGGACGATGTGCGCGAAGGGGTGGCGATCATGTGGAAAGAGGGCGTGGACGTCTCCATCACCGGAAACTCCACGAATCCCACGCGCTTCCAACATCCCGTCGCAGGCACGTACAAGAAAGAGTGCATCGAGCAGGGCAAGAAGTACTTCTCCGTGGCGTCCGGCGGCGGCACGGGCCGCACGCTGCATCCCGACAACATGGGCGCGGGTCCGGCCTCCTACGGCATGACCGACACCATGGGGCGCATGCACTCCGACGCGCAGTTCGCGGGCTCCAGCTCGGTTCCGGCGCACGTCGAGATGATGGGCTTCCTCGGCATGGGCAACAACCCGATGGTCGGCGCGACCGTTTCGGTGGCCGTTTCGATCGAGGAGTCGTTCAAGTAAAGCGCGCGTGAGCGCTTCACACGAAAAAGGCCGTCCCGTTTATCGCGGGGCGGCCTTTTTTTTCGTGGTGGGAACGCTGATCCGGAATGCGCCGCAGGTTTTTTCGTCTTTGTACTTGTTAAACGTCATCAGCTTTTTTTTGCTTGTTCCCAATCTTTGTCCGCTGTACCCGAAACCAAATCTTCAAAATGGCACCCAAGGGCCTTAAGCAGTCTGAGCATGGTTGTGGTAAGAATGTTGCTTTTCCCAACTTCAAACCGTTGAACGGACCGCCATTCGAGTTCAGCTCGTTCGGCCAATTGCTCCTGCGACAACCCTCTTTCTTTACGTATGTTCCTGATGTTGGACCCGATCACGCTTAATTGCCAAGCGACCTTCTGCCGTTTGTCATCATGGACGGTCTTTTCAACCTGACACTTCACGTCCTCATGATGGCTTTTTTACGGATTTTTAATATGACGCTTGCGTCATACCTCAATAAATGACATAATCATACAGAAAAGTCAATTTAATCGCACAGGATTAGTCAGTCGCTTACTGGATGGCCTAGAAAAAGGACAGCGATGAAAAAGTTTACATGGCAACGCGGTTGGACGGTGATTGCGGCCGGGGTGCTCGCGGCTTTCAGCGTGAAGGCCGGAACCGTCGCGCAGGTGGTTGTTCCGCCCCCCGTTTTTGCCGACACCGAAACTGCCGCGCACGTTCCCTTGCCGCCGCTGGGCGATAAACAGCACTTCAAAGTTTCGCTGGATTTCAACGCCTCGCCGTCCAATTGCCTGACGGTCGCGTTCGGACGGGA
>JANYBJ010000313.1 GCA_025360845.1 bacterium | reverse complement strand
CACCAACGCCTCTGACGTGAACTTTAGAAAAGCCGTTCTCTCGACACTGAAGACGTTCGGGTTGAGAACCCCCAAGCCACAAGTCAAATAGGTGGCGGTCGCGCGTATAGGATTAAGATTAGGAATGGTCTCGACTCCTCTTAATCCTAATCTTGATCGTAATCGTAATCCGTTTAAGCTATGGACGAGCCCGCCGCCCGCGGAGCGGGAATAAACGTTACGGGTAACTCTGGTAGGGCGGTTTCCCCGAAACCGCCGCGGACGGCTCGGGGAGGCGTCCCTACCGTTGAAGTTATTGGTGAGATTGACCAAGGCCCTCTCGCAATCTTGATGAACGCCACCGTCAGCCCCGTCATGGCGCCGAGGAAAAACCGGGGCGTCATTTTGAAAAAAATGGCTCTTGCGCCAAGACGCAGAGGTTTGATACATTTCAAAACGCTTTTCGTAATTCATGGGGCGATAGCTCAGTTGGTAGAGCATCACGTTCGCAACGTGGGGGTCGGGAGTTCGAATCTCCTTCGCTCCACCATGTAAAAAAGGCCGCCTGTATCGGCGGCTTTTTTCTTTAGTGTGTTAGCTTTGTTGACATTTTTGGACAGTCGGCGATAAATTACGCATGTCTCAAACGGCAGACGGTTCCGTCTGCGGAGCGACACGAATGCAATTGTCAGTTAAAGATGCTGCGGCCCTGCTGAACGTTTCAGACGAAACGGTCTACAAGTGGGTCAAGCAGGAGGAGATTCCTTCTCACACGATCAATGAGCAGATCCGCTTCAACCGGTCCGAGTTGCTGGAGTGGGCCACCGCTCACAACATCGAGGTTTCCCCCGACCTTTTCACGTCGGACCAGCCGAACAGATCCAGCATGCCCACGCTCTCGGAAGCGCTCAAGGCGGGCGGCGTGGTCTACGGGATCGGCGGCGCTGACCAGCCCTCCGTGCTGCGGGCCATCGTCGACGTGCTGAAGCTGCCGGAAGAGGTGGACCGCGAGTTTCTCTACCAGGTGCTGCAGGCCCGCGAGAGCCTGGGCTCCACCGGCGTCGGCGACGGCATCGCCATCCCCCACGTGCGCAACCCGGTTGTCCTGCACGTCTCGAAGCCGACCGTCACGCTCTGTTTTCTCAAGAACCCCATCGATTTCCATGCGGTTGACGACAAACCCGTCAACACGCTTTTCACGCTTATCAGCCCCACCGTGCGGACGCACCTGCACCTGCTGTCGCGCCTCAGTTTCGTTCTGCGGAACCCGGACATCAAGGCGGCACTCAGGCGGCAGGCCCCTCACGAAGAACTGATGACGGCGATCACAACCGCCGAGTTGAAGATCCAAGGTTGACTCTGGAAAGCTGTGAACCGTTGACCCCTTTCCCCAAAGGTTATCCGTGTTCCTTGATCTGACCATTCTTGCCATTGTCCTCGCCGCCGCCAGCGGGCTGCCGGGACTCTTCTTGGCACGGTCGTCGGTCCGTGGAGAACGCATCGCCGCTTGGCTCATGGCGGGCGGCGCGCTCACGGGGCTGGTCTGCGCCGCGGTCACCGTGTTGGGGGGAGGTCAGCCCACCGCCTTCTTCCCGTGGCCCGCGGCGGGCAACGCCGTGGTCGGCCTCGACGCCCTGAGCGCCTTCTTTCTCGTTCCGGTCTTTCTCGTGGGCGGCCTCGGCCCCCTCTACGGCCTGGGCTACTGGCCGCAACGGCTCCACACGAGCAACGGCCGCAAGCTCCGCCTCTTCTGGGGACTCCTGGTGGCGGGCATGGCCCTGCTGGTCATCAGCCGCCACGCGATGGCGTTCCTGCTGGGCTGGGAGATCATGGCGCTGTCGGCCTTCTTCCTCGTCGCCACCGAGGACCACCGCGAGGAGAGCCGCCGCGCGAGCTGGGTCTACCTGGTCGCCACCCACGTCGGAACCTTGACCCTCTTCGGCCTGTTCGCCCTGTGGCGGCACACGACCGGTTCATACGCCCTTGAGCCGGTCGGACAGGACACGTTAAGCCTGGGGACGCTGCACCTCCTCTTCTTTCTGGCGCTGCTCGGCTTCGGCCTCAAAGCCGGCGTGATGCCGCTCCACTTCTGGCTGCCCGGCGCCCACGCCAGCGCGCCCTGCCACGTCTCGGCGATGCTCTCGGGCGTGGTGCTCAAGATGGGCATTTACGGGCTGGTGCGCTGGCTCTCGCTGCTGCCTTCCCCGCCCGCCGCGTGGGGCAGCATCATCCTCGCGCTGGGCGCGGTCAGCGGCCTGCTGGGCGTCGTGTTCGCCATCGGCCAGCACGACCTCAAGCGCCTGCTGGCCTACCACAGCGTCGAGAACATCGGCATCATTCTGCTGGGCCTCGGCGTGGCCATGCTGGGCCGCTCGTCCGGCCACCCGGAATGGGTCGCCCTGGGGCTGGCCGGAGGCCTCCTGCACGTCTGGAACCACAGCTTCTTCAAATCCCTGCTCTTCTTCTGCGCGGGAGCTGTGGTTCACGGCGCGCACACGCGGCAGATCGACCGGATGGGCGGGATGGCCAAGGCGATGCCGTGGACCGCAGCCTGCTTTCTCGTCGGCGCGGTCGCGATCTGCGGGCTGCCTCCGCTGAACGGGTTCGTGAGCGAGTGGTTCGTCTATCTGGGACTGCTGAAAACCGCGCTCTCCGGCGGCACGGCGGCCATGGTCGGCGTGCCCGTCCTGGCGATGGTCGGCGCGCTGGCCGTGGCCTGTTTCGTGAAGGTCTACGGCACCGTCTTTCTGGGCGAGCCCCGCACCCGGGCCGCAGGCCACGCCCGCGAAGCGCCCCTCTCCATGCGGCTGCCGATGCTCGCGCTCGGCGCCTGCTGCGCGCTGATCGGCCTCGCCCCCGTGCTGGTCGGACCGGTGCTCGATGCGACCACCGCCTGCTGGCTCGCGGACGCGGGAGCGGAAACCGTGCGCCTGGGCCACATCGCCCCGCTGGGCGTGATCAGCGTGCTGGCGTTCTCGCTGACCGCCTGCGTCGCCGGCGTGATGGTTTTTTTGGGTCGCCCCGCGTTGGCCTCGCGGGCCGGCCCCACGTGGGACTGCGGGTACGCCCGACCGACCGGACGGATGCAGTACACCGCCTCCTCTTTCGCCCAGACGATCGTCCTCTTCTTCAACCGCGTGCTCCAGCCGCACGGGCGGCGGCCGCGCGTGGTCGGCCTTTTCCCGCCGCCGGCCCACCTGCACAGCCATGTGGACGACGCGGTGCTGGACCGGGTGCTGCTGCCCGCCGGGCACCGCATCGAGGGATGGTTCAACTGGTTTCACCGCTTCCAGCGCGGCCTGACGCAGCACTACGTGTTCTACATCCTGCTGACGCTGCTCGCGCTTCTGTGTACGCTGTTTCCCTTTAAAGCGCACCTCGCGCAATGGTTCGCGCGATAGGGACTTGAGAAGAGAGTTTCGATACCGATGAATGTTCTGTTTCTACTGTTGATAGCGATTGTCCTGTTGGGGTTCAGCGGCGTGCCGGGCTGCCTGTTGTCGGCCCGCTCGGCGGCCGGACAGCGTGTGGCGACCGCGCTCATGGCCGCAGGCAGCCTGCTGGGACTGGCGTGCGTCGCGGGCATCCTCTGCGCGGGCTCGGCGCCGTCGCTGAGTCTGGCGTGGGGCTTCCAGCAAAGCCGCTTCGCGGTGGCGGTCGATCCGCTCAGCGCCTGGTTCCTGATCCCGGTGTTCATCGTGCCCATGCTGGGCTCGGTCTACGGGCTGGGCTATTGGAAGCAGGCCGAGCACCCGGCGAACGGCCGGCGCCTCGGCCTGTTCTTCGGGCTGCTCGCCGCGGCGATGGCGCTGGTCGTCATCGCGCGGGACGGCGTGCTTTTCCTGATCGCCTGGGAAGTGATGGCCTTGGCCGCCTACTTCGCCGCCACGGCGGAGGACGACAAAGCCGAGGTGCGCCGCGCGGGCTGGATCTACCTGATCGCGACGCACATCGGCACCCTTTTCCTGCTCGCGCTGTTCGCCCTGTGGCGCCACGCGACCGGCTCGTTCGCGCTGGAGGCTGGCCATTCCTTTCCGGCGGAGGCGGCGACCACGCTTTTCGTGCTGGCGCTGATCGGCTTCGGCTTCAAAGCGGGGCTCATGCCGCTGCACGTCTGGCTTCCCGGCGCGCACGCCAATGCGCCCAGCCACGTGTCGGCCGTGATGTCGGGCGTGATGCTGAAAATGGGCGTGTACGGCATCGTGCGGATGACCGCGCTGCTGCCGGTCGGCGCGGTGTGGTGGGGCCCGGTGCTGCTCGCCGTCGGCGCGGCCACCAGCGTGGCGGGCATCGCCTTCGCCATCGGCCAGCGCGACCTTAAACGGCTGCTCGCCTACAGCAGCATCGAGAACATCGGGATCATCGCGATGGGGCTGGGCCTGGCGCTGCTGGGGCGCGAGCAGCACCATGCGGAGTGGGTGCTGCTAGGCCTCGGCGGGGCGCTGCTGCACGTCTGGAACCACAGCCTGTTCAAATCGCTCCTCTTCTTCAACGCGGGCGCGGTGATCCATGCCGCGCAGACGCGGGATATCGATCAGATGGGCGGCCTCGCCAAACGGCTGCCGCGCGTGATGGCGCTCTTCGTCGTAGGCGCGGCCGCGATCTGCGCGCTCCCCCCCCTGAACGGGTTTGCCAGCGAATGGCTGCTCTACGTCGGGCTGTTCCGCACGCTGGGACTCGGCGGGGAAGCGGGCGCTCCGGCGGTCGCGCTGGCAGCCGTGGCCTTGGCGATGACCGGCGCGCTGGCGGTGGCCTGCTTCGTGAAAGTGCTGGGCGCGGTCTTTCTCGGCACGCCGCGGAGCGAGGCGGGCGGCCACGCGCACGAGCCGGAGGCGGTCATGCTCATGCCGATGGCCGCGCTGGCCTGCGGCTGCGTCGTCATCGGCCTGTTTCCGCTGGGCGTCATGCCGCTGGTCGCGGCGGCCTTCCAAACGTGGGCGTCACACCCCGCACCGCTTTCCGTTGCGGCCAGCGTGCCGCTGAAATCGCTCTCGGTGGCAGGCCTCGCCCTTGTGGGGCTCGCAGCGGCGCTGTTTCTTTCGCTGAAGCTGATCTTGCGCACCAAGCGCGTCCGCCAAGGAGTCACCTGGGACTGCGGTTACGCGCGGCCCACCGGACGGATGCAGTACACCGGATCCTCGCTCGGGAATTCGCTCGTCGAGCTGACCTCGTTCCTGCTGTGGCCGAAGCATTTCCGGACCGCGCTGCGCGGCCATTTCCCCAGACCCTCCGCCTTCAAGAGTCTTGTGCCGGACACGGTGCTCGACCGGCTGGTGATGCCGCTGTTCCGCACGACCGGACGCTATCTGCCGAAGCTGCGCGTCTTGCAGCAAGGCCAGACCCATGTCTACGTGCTTTACATCCTGATCGTGATGATCGTGCTGCTCGTCTGGGGCGGCATGGGGAGTTGAAAATGACCATAGTCAACCTTATCCTCCATGTGGCGGTCCTGCTGCTCCTGCCGCCGCTGCTGCTGGGCGTGATCACCAAAACCAAGGCGTGGTTCGGCGGCCGCGTCGGAGCGCCTTTGCTCCAGCCCTACTACGACCTCGCCAAACTGCTGCGCAGAGGGATGGTGCTGAGCACCACCACGACATGGGTCTTCCGCGCCGGCCCGATCATCACGCTGGCGACGGTGCTGTTGGCCGGGCTGCTGATACCGATCGGCGGCTTCAACGCGCCGATCGCGTTCACCGGCGACCTGATCCTCTTTGCCTACCTCTTCGGCTTGGCGCGTTTCTTCACCACGTCGGCGGCGCTGGACACCGGCTCGGCCTTCGAGGGAATGGGCTCGGCGCGCGAAGTGACCTTCGCCTGCCTCTCCGAGCCGGCGCTTTTCTTCGCCCTCATGGTGCTGGCGAAGGTGTCGGGGTCTCTCACGCTGACGACCATGCTGCAAGGGCCCACGAACGCCTTCTCGGCGGATGTCGCCGCGCCGCTGGTGCTGATCTCGATCGGGCTTTTCATCGTGCTGCTCGCCGAGACCTGCCGCATTCCTGTGGACGACCCGAACACGCATCTGGAGCTGACCATGATCCACGAAGCCATGGTGCTCGACCACAGCGGCCCGCTTCTCAGCGTGATCCTCTACGCCGCGTCCGTCAAACTGCTCGTGCTCGGCACCGTGCTGCTGCATGTGATCGCGCCGTTCGAGTTCGGCAAGGTCTGGCTGGACTGGCCGCTGTACCTTGTGGAAATCCTGGGGCTGGCGGCCATCATCGGCATTGTGGAGTCCGTCATGGCGCGTCTCCAGATGCGCCATGTGCCGTATCTTCTGACCGGCGCGCTGCTTTTCTGCGGGTTCGGCTTCATTCTGCTGATAAGGTGATCTCATGACCAATCTGCTAAACACTATTCTCGTGATCGTCCTGATGCTCAACCTCTTCGCGCTGGGCACCAGCCGGATCGTCTCGGTCATCCGGACCGTGGCGGCCCAAGGCGCGCTGCTGAGCCTCCTCCCGCTCCTCCTGCACGAGCACCTCACGCTCGCCGCGGCCCTGACCGTCGTCCCGACCTTCGCGCTCAAAGGCATCATCATCCCGGGCATGATGATCCACGCGCTGCGCGATGTCAAAATCAAGCGCGAGGTGGAGCCGCTGATCGGCCTGCAGCCCTCGGTGATCCTGGGCGCGCTGGCCACGGTCTTCGCGCTGCTCTTCGCCGACCAGCTGCCGCTGACCGATGCGCACAGCGGCGCGCTGATCGTCCCCACGGCCATCGCGACCGTCCTCGCGGGCTTTATCCTTTTGACCACCCGCTTCAAAGCGCTCACGCAGGTCGTGGGCTATCTCGTGCTGGAGAACGGCATCTTCATTTTCGGCATGCTGCTGGTCGAGGCCATGCCGCTCGTCGTCGAAATGGGCGTGCTGCTGGACCTCTTCGTCGGCATTTTCGTGATCTGCATTATCGTCAACCAAATCAATCAGGCGTTCGCTTCGATGGATACGCGCCGACTGGTTTCGCTGAAGGAGTAGCCCATGGCGTTCGCACTGATCTTCTTGCCTATCCTGATGGCCGCCCTTTCGGCGGCGATCCCTTCGAACCATCTGCGCCCGTGGTTTCTGCCCGTGACGGGAGTCGCCCATCTGGCGCTGACCCTCGTGACGCTGGCCAGTCCGAACCTGACGACCAGCGCGGCCTGGCTGGTGCTCGACCCGCTCGGCAAGCTCATCCTGCTTGTGGTCAGCACGCTCTTCTGCGCCAGCTCGTTCTACGCCGTGGGCTATCTCCGCCACCGCGAGGAGCGCCCCAACCGCGTCTTCTGCGCCTGCCTCATGGTCTTTCTCGGCATCATGAGCCTGGTCACCTGGGCGCACCACCTCGGCCTGATGTGGGTCGCCATCGAGGGCACCACCCTCGTGACCGCGCCGCTGATCTACTTCAACCACACCCAGCGCAGCATCGAGGCCACCTGGAAGTACCTGCTCGTCGGGTCGGTCGGCATCGCCCTCGCGCTGCTGGGCACCTTCTTCCTTGCCTACGCCTCGCTGCATACGGGGCTCGAAGCCACCCTCACGCTCGAAGGCATCCTGGAGCACGCGCCGAAGCTCTCCAAGCCGTGGCTGCACGCCTCCTTCGTCCTCCTGCTCGTGGGCTACGGCACCAAGATGGGACTCGCCCCGATGCACTCGTGGAAGCCCGACGCCTACGGTGAAGCGCCGGGGGTTGTCGGCGCGATGCTCGCAGGCGGGGTGACCAGCTGCGCGTTCCTCGCCCTCCTGCGCATCTACCACATCTGCTTTGCGGCGGGCGAAGCCGCTTACGTCTCGCGCCTGCTGCTCTTCATGGGCATGCTCTCCATGGCCGTGGCCAGCCTCTTCATGGTCGGCCAGCGCGACTTCAAACGCATGCTCGCCTACTCCAGCGTGGAGCACATGGGCATCCTCGTGCTGGGCCTCGGCATCGGCGCGCCGGCTCTCTACGGCACGATGCTGCACGTCGTCACCAACGGCCTCACCAAAGGCGTGCTCTTCCTCTCCGCCGGCAACATCCACCGCGCCTACGGCAGCAAGAGCACCGAGCAGGTGTGCGGGGCGATGCGCCGCCTGCCGCTCTCCGGCACCCTCTTCCTCGTCGGGTTTTTGGCGATCACAGGCTCGCCGCCCTTCGGCCCGTTCATCAGCGAGTTCTCGATCCTCAACGGCGCGTTCGACGCCGGGCGCTTCGTCATCGGCGGGTTCTTCCTCTTCCTGCTGCTGGTGGTCTTTATCGGCATGGGCGCGACCGTGCTCAAGGTCGTGCAGGGCCGCGCGTCGTTCGAGGCGCGCAACACGCCCTACCGCGACAGCTTCCTCACCGCCGCGCCGATCGCGATCCTCATGCTCCTCGTCCTGCTCGTGGGCCTCTACATCCCCCCGCCGCTGACCGCGCTGATCCGCGACGCGGTGCTTTTCCTGGAGGGCCAGCCATGAACGACGCCCGCCCCGAACTCGCGATGCTGACCAACGGCCAGGCCGTCAGACGCCCGTCCATACCCGTGCTCTCTTTCGAGGCTTTCAAGCAGGCCATCCTCGACGGCGTGGCCGCGCGCCAGCGGGTCAGCGCGCTGTTCGGCGCGCCCTCGCCGCTTCCCGGCGCCACACGGCTCTACGTCATCCTGGCCGACGACGAGCAGAACCTGCTGTTCGCGGGCGCGACGGACATCGAAGGGGACTCGTTCCCCTCGCTCACGCCGCGCTGCCCGCAGGTGCATCTCTTCGAGCGCGAGATCGCCGAGCAGTTCGGCCTGCGGCCCGTCGGCCACCCGTGGTTCAAGCCGGTGCGCTACTGCCGCTCGTGGACCGGCCGCGACGCGTGGGACCGACCGCCGGACCAGCCGATCCTTCCGGCCGTGGGCGATTTCTACCGCGTCGACGGCGAGCAGGTCCACGAGGTCGCGGTCGGCCCCGTCCACGCGGGCGTCATCGAGCCCGGCCACTTCCGCTTCCAATGCCACGGCGAACAGGTGTTCCATCTGGAGATCGCGCTGGGCTTCCAGCACCGCGGCGTGGAAGAGGCGATGATCGGCGGCCCTTCACCGCGCACGATCCACTACGCCGAAACGCTCTCGGGCGACTCGACCGTCGCCCACACCACAACCTATTGCCAAGTGGTCGAGGCGCTCTCGAGCTGTCAGGAGACCGCCCGCGCCCAGACCGTCCGCGGCATCGCGCTGGAACTGGAGCGTCTCGCCAACCATGTCGGCGACCTCGGCGCGCTGGCGGGCGACGTCGGCTTCCTTCCCACCGCGAGTTACTGCGGCCGCATCCGCGGCGATTTTCTCAATATGACCGCGCTGCTGTGCGGCAACCGCTTCGGACGCGGCCTGATCCGGCCGGGCGGAGTCGGCTTCGATGTCGATGACGCGCGCCTTGCGGAGCTGGGCCGCCGCCTCGATGCGGGCGAGAAGGACACCTCCGTCGCCGTGAACCTCCTCTGGAGCACCCAGTCGGTCATGGCCCGGTTCGAGGACGCCGGACCCCTGCCGCGCAACGTGGCCGTTGAGCTGGGCATGGTCGGCCCCGCGGCCCGCGCCTCGGGCGTGGAGCGCGACGTGCGGCGCGATCAGCCCTCCGGCATCTTCTGCTTCTCCCACATCCCCGTCTCCTCCTGCGAGACCGGCGACGTCTTCGCCCGCGCCATCCTGCGCTGGCTGGAGATCCAGCACTCGATCAGCTTTATCCGCGACCAGCTCCACGCCATGCCCTCCGGCGCGGCCCGCGTGCCGGTCAAAGCGCTTGCCCCCGGCAGCCTCGTGGTCGCCCTCAACGAAGGCTGGCGCGGCGAGGTCTGCCATGTGGCGCTCACGGACGCGCAGGGGCGCTTCTCGCGCTACAAGGTGGTGGACCCGTCCTTCCACAACTGGCCGGGGCTCGCCTACGCCCTGCGCAACCAGGAGATCTCGGATTTCCCGATCTGCAACAAGAGCTTCAACCTCTCCTACTGCGGACACGATTTATGAACAGAGAAAGGTGGATAGGCTGTAGGCTTTTAGACTGTTAGGTTAACGGCTGTGCCCTGCCCCCTGAACCCTACCTCCTTCGAGGTTACCTTTATGATAAAAGTCATTCTCGCCCGGCTGCAACAGAAACACCGCACGATGACGTATCCCGACGGCGCACCGCCGCCGTTGCCGGACCGCTTCCGCGGGCGGCCTGTGATCGATGCCGCGAAGTGCCCCGACGGCTGCCGCGCCTGCTTCGAGGCGTGTCCGACGGGCGCGCTCGACGCCAACGATCCGGCCCGCATCGACCTGGGCAAGTGCCTCTTCTGCACCGAGTGCGCGCACGCCTGCCCTCAAAAGGCCATCACGCATTCGAACAACTACCAGCTTGCGGCGCGCAACCGCAGCGAGCTGATCGTCGCGCGCGAACGTCAGGCCGTGGAGGTGGTTGGCGCCGCGCTCGACGCCAAGCTTAAAAAACTTCTCGGCCGTTCGCTGAAGCTCCGTCAGGTCAGCGCCGCCGGCTGCAACGCCTGCGAGGCCGACACCAATGTGCTGGGTACGGTCGGCTGGGACTTGGGCCGTTTCGGCATCCAGTTCGTCGCCTCGCCGCGTCACGCCGACGGTCTCCTGGTCACCGGGCCGGTCTCGAAAAACATGGAGCTGGCGCTGAAGAAAACTTACGACGCCGTCTCGGACCCGCGCATCGTCATCGCGGTCGGCACCTGCGCCATATCGGGCGGACCCTACATCGGCCACACGCAGGTCAACAACGGCGTCGCGGCCCTCGTCCCGGTTGACCTCTACGTGCCCGGTTGTCCGCCGCACCCGCTCACGATCCTCGATGGTCTGCTCCGCCTGATCGGCCGCATCGAAGACGGCGTGCGCAAGGGGTAATAACGCTCAACGTTTAACTCTCAAGTGGAGAGGAGCGGCAAACGCTGCGCACGCTTCTCTCGTTTCCCATGTTTAAAACTTGAGCGTTCGCTCTCTCTTTCGCCGTTTGCATGGCACCGCCCTGACGTTTCGCGCGGGCTTACGGGCTATAACCGCACCATGGCTTTGATGACGCTGTCGCGGTATCCGGCGACGGTCTCGAAGGCCTTGGGCGTCTGGTCGAAAGTGAAGTGGTGGGTGATCATGTCGCGGGCTTCGGGGCGGTGCTCGAGCAGAGCGATGGCCGCCTCGACGCAGTCGTTCTGACGCCGCACATTCTGGAGGCAGACCTCTTTGCGGCGCAACAGGTCGATGGCGAAGCCGACGCGGTCGAACGCGGGGATGCCGATCAGCATGAGCTTGCCGCCGGGCTTGAGCAGCGGCAACGCCTGGTCCATGGCCTCCTGCTTGCCGCAACACTCGAAGACGAAATCGAAGCCAAGCGGCTCGCGTTCGGCCAAGGTCGCGCTGGCCGCCTCCGGCAGGCCCGCCCACGCCGCGCCGAGGCGCAGCGCACAGGCGCGGCGATACTCCAACGGCTCTGTGACACAGATGCGCTCCGCGCCGGCCTGACGCGCGGCCAGCAGCACGCTGAGCCCGATCGGGCCGCAGCCCTGAATCAGAATGCGGCTTGCTGGCTGCAGGGCCGCCAGCTTCACCGCGTAGCAGCCGATCGAGAGCGGCTCGACCAGCGCGGCGTCCTCGTCGGTGAATGACGCGGGGACAACAAAGCAAGAGGTCTCGGGCATGACGATCCGCTCGCAGAGACAGCCGGAGGATTGTCCGGGGCACCCGAGGAACGTGAGGTTGCGGCAGGTGTGGGCCCGACCGGCGCGGCACTGGTCGCAGTCGAAACAGGGCATCGCGGGATCGATCGCCACGCGGTCGCCCGGCTTGACGCGCGTCACCTCGCCGCCGACAGCCAGCACCGTGCCGCCGAACTCGTGGCCCACGACAAACGGATAACGCACCACCTGAGAACCGATGCGTCCCGAGGCGTAGTAATGGATGTCCGAGCCGCACATGCCCACAGCGTCCACGCGGAGCAGCACATCGTGAGCCCCGTGAAGCGCCGGCTCCGGCAGATCCCGCAGCGCCACTTGGCGGACACCTTCTAAAACGGCTACGCGCATAGAGTCACCTTCTTTGAAATACAGACTGTCAACAGGCCACGCAGAACGGCCTACATTATACGCATCCCTGCATCGGCAGGAAAGGGCGTAGAGGCTGTTTTCCCGAATCTGTGTTTGCGGGCGCACGGCGCTTTCGGTACACTGACGCCGTAATGTGAGGGGGGCAAATCATATGAGTCAGCATATCACTCGAGCGTTTCACGGTCTACGTTTCCGGCTCTTCGCATGGGTCGGTATTCTCACGGCGGCCTGCGTGCAGGCGCAGGACTGGAGCGGGCGTTTCACGCTCATCCCCGTGAGCGCTCCGGAGATGGCGCTGGAGGCCGTGCCGCCGGGAACGGCCGCAGGCAACCCCGTCTCGATCAACACGCCGACCGGCGCGGACAACCAGGTCTGGGTGATGACGCGCAAGGAGAACGCCTACGCCCTTTGCCCGGCCTCGGCACCGACGCTCGCGCTTGCGGTGACCGGAGGCGGGACAAACAACGGCGTGCCGGTCGTGCTCGAGGCCGACACCGGCAAGCCGTGGCAGCGCTGGACCGTCAAGGCTAACCCCAACGGCTCGATCAGCCTGCTGGCAATACACGCGCCGACCAAGGGGCTCGACGACTTCGGCGGCGGCGCCAAGCCCGGTTCCCGGCAGGATTTGTGGGATTACAACGCGGGCGACGAACACCTGCAGTGGGTGCTCAAGCCGCTGGCCGGTGCGACCATTCCCAAAGAGTTCGCGTCGGGACCGCGCCTTGACCCGCTCGCCGCGAAGGGCAAGGTCAAAGAGTTCACGTTCACCGCGAGCCGGATTTTTCCAGGCACCCGCCGCACCGGCTCCGTGTTCATTCCCGCCCAGTATGATCCCGCCAAGCCCGTCTGCGTCTATGTCCGGCAGGACGGCTACAACGGCGCGGAAAAAAGTTTTCTGGAGTCGCTGATCGCGGCGGGCGACATGCCCGTCACGGTGGGCGTGTTCGTGTCTCCGGGAGAACTGCCCGCGCCGATGCCCGGCACGATGGGCCGCCGCAACCGCTGCTTCGAATACGATGCGGTCAACGACAACTTCGTCCGCTTCCTCGTCGAGGAGCTGCTGCCGTTCGTCGCCAAGGAGTTCGCCCTCAACCTCTCCACGAACGGCAACGACCGCTGCATCGCGGGCGGCAGCAGCGGCGGCATCGCGGCGTTCAACGCGGCGTGGCAGCGTCCCGACGCCTTTTCGCGCGTCTACGCCAACAGCGGCAGCTTCGTGGCTTTCCGCGGCGGACACGAGTTTCCGACGCTGGTCCGCAAGACCGAGCCCAAGCCGATCCGCGCCTACCTCACGACCGGCATGCACGACATGGAGAACTGCGCGGGCGACTGGTACCTGCTGGATCAGGAGATGGACAAGGCCATGCGCTTCGCAGGCTACGACTACTTCTTCCGCGCCATCGACGGGCCTCACGTGGCGGGCTGGAACGAGTTCTTCCCGGAGGCCATGCGCTTCATCTGGAAAGACTGGCCCGCGCCGGTCAAGGCCGGAACGGGTGCGCCGCGCATGCTAGATGTTCTCCTGCCCGGCGAGGGCTGGACCTTGGCGGCCGAGGGGTTCGGCGATGCTCGCGGCGCGGCCTGCAATGCCAAGGGCGAAGTGTTCTTCGCAGATCCGGCCGCCGACAAGGTGTGCCGCATCGGACTCGACGGCCAGGTGTCTGTCTTTCTGGAGAAGAGCGGGAAAGCCAGCGCGGTGACCGTCGGCGCGAAAGGCGAGGTCTACTCCGTGTCGGAAACAACGGGCAAGATCGAGTGTGTCGATGAGTCAGGTGCCCGCCGCACGGTCATCGAAGGCGTTCCCGGGCGTCACATTCTTGCGCGTCCCGACGGTTCGCTCTATGTGTCAGGAGCCCGCCTCTGGCTGGTGCGCGACGGGAAAGCGACGGTCGTCGACGAGGGGTTGAAGCGCGCGACGGGACTGGCCTGCCGCCCCGACCAGTGGCTGCTTTCTGTGGCGGACGGCGACTCGCGCTGGGCTTACAGTTATCAGGTCAACGCCGACGGCACGCTCGCCAACAAGGAGCGCTTCTTCTGGCTGCACGTGCAGGACTGGGAGGACGACGCCGGCGCCGAGTCGGTCTGCTACGCGCAGGAGGGGCAGATGCTGGTCGCCACCCGGTCCGGCATCCAGATCTGCGCGGACGACGGGCCGACGCAGGTCATCCTGCCGATGCCGGACCGCGGCCGCGTGGTCGGCGTGTGTCTCGGCGGGGCCGAGCGCAACACGCTCTTCGCCTTCTGCGGCAACAGGGTCTGGAAGCGGACGGTCAAGTTCCACGCCGCAGGCGCGTTCTCACCTTGGAACGCGGCCCACGGCACGCCTCTCTGAGCGTCTGCGATGTCGAATAAACAATATAAAGTGGCCGTTTTTGTCGAAACGTCCCGGGCATACGGGCGGGCGCTGTGCGAAGGCATCGCCGATTTCGCGCAGGCCAACGGGCACTGGATCTTCAAGGGCGGGGGCGAGTCGTGGGAGGAGGGGCTGCGCGAAATCGCGGGGAAGGCGGACGGCGTGATCGCGCGGATCCCGAACGCCAAGATGGCGAAGGCGTTCGCCCGGCTCCGGATTCCTGTTGTGGACCTGTACCGCTGGAGGGAGTATCCCGCGATCTCCTCCGTGGACGCGGATCATGCGGCGATCGGTCGTATGGCCGCCGAGTGGTTTGTCGAGCGGCGCTTCAAAAACTTCGCGTTTTGCGGCTACACGGGCGCGCCGTTTTCGGATCTGCGGGGGGCGGCCTTCAAAGAGGTGGTCGAGACGCGCGGGCACACGTGCTCCATCTACAAGGAGGCTGTTTTCTCCTCGGATTTTTTGGGCAAGATGATCCTTCAGGCCGAATGTTACGGCGAGCCGCCCGACCGGGACCGGATGGCGGCGTGGCTGGAGTCGCTCGAGCGTCCTGCGGCGATTTTTTGCTGCCACGATATTCGCGCGTATCAGGTGGTCACCCTCTGCAAGGAACTGGGGCTCTCTGTGCCCGGGGATGTGGCGGTGATGGGCGTGGACAACGACCGGATCCTCTGCGGCTTTTCCGATCCGATGCTGACGAGCGTCGACCCGGACGCGCATCAGGTCGGGCGGCTGGGGGCGCAGCACCTCTTCGAACTCATGGCGCGGAAAAGCCGGGGCGTGCGGCGCGCGTTGGTGGCACCCGTACGCATCGTTGAACGGGCTTCGACCGAGACCGACCCCGTCGAGCCGCTCTGGCTTTCGGAGGCGCTACGTTTCATCCGCAAAGAGATCCCGTCCGGAGTGAACGCGGCGGAGGTGATCCGGCACGTGGGCCTCTCTCACACGCAGATCGAACGGGCCTTTGTTAAAGTGCTGGGAAACACAATCCATCAGGAGATCACCCGGCTGCGGATGCGCGAGGCGTGCCGCCTGCTGGCGGAAACCACACATCCTGCGGCTGCGGTCAGCAAGCTTTCGGGGTTCACATCGCCCCAGTATTTCAACCGCCTCTTCTGCAGGTGTCACGGCATGACGCCCGGCGATTACCGGCGCAAAGGTGAGGTGTAACCGCTATGGGGTTGCGAAAAGTACAACATGCGTTGCAGAAAGTGCAATTGCATGCCGAAAGCGTTCGGGCTAAACTGGTTCAATCATAAAGGAGGGAATGTTTGAAAACGTGCAGCCCCAGCCAATCTTTCGCGCTCGCCGTACTCGGCTCAGCGCTTGCCGTTGTTTCCCCATCGTTTGCCGCCGAGCAGACGCAGGCCGGCGATGTTCTGGAACCGGTGCGTTTCCAACAGATCAAGATCGGCGGCTTCTGGAAGCGGCAGATCAAGCTCCAGACCGAGAAGTGGCTGCCGCATTGCGTCAAGGAGATGGAGCAGGGAGGCGATGGCCAGGAACTGCTCAACCTGATTGATACCGGCAAGGCGCTGCGGGGTGAGCCGCGTGCGGCGTTCCGCGGGGCGCCTTGGTCGGACGCCTACATCTACAACACGGTGGAGGCGATCTGTTTGGCGCTGGAGGTTGACCCTGAAGGTGACGCAGAGCTGGCCAAAGCGCAGGCGGCGCTCCGCGCGAAGGTCGAGGAGTGGATCCCCATCATACTGGCGGCACAGGACAAAGACGGCTACATCCATTCGTTTCACGTGCTCAAGAACAACCCGCGGTTCACCGCCATCCATGACCATGAGTTCTATGTGATGGGGTACTTCCTTGAAATGGGCATCGCCCATTACCGGATGACGGGCGGCAAGGACCGCCGGCTGTACGACGCAGCGGTCAAATGCGCGGACCTGCTGTGCAACACCTTCGGTCCGCCCCCGAAGCGGACTTGGAAGAACGGCCATCCCGGCATGGAACATGCCCTGTGCCGCCTCGGCGGTCTGGTCAACGAGGTCG
The DNA here is from genome assembly GCA_025360845.1 of bacterium. Lineage (GTDB taxonomy): Bacteria > Verrucomicrobiota > Kiritimatiellia > RFP12 > UBA1067 > JAHFSX01. The sequence goes on along the minus strand of JANYBJ010000313.1, from coordinate 25,602 downwards.
AGGGCACGGGAAAAGGCGATAAGTATGTCGCTTTGGCCAAGCACTTCCTCGGCCACCAGCACGAGCTTGAGCCGGACGTCTACAACCAGTCGGAGAAGCCCGCCATTGAGATGACTGAAGCCAGAGGCCATGCGGTCCGCGCCACCTATTTCTATACGGCGATGGCGGATGTCGCGCGGCTCACCGGCGACAGCGCCTATCTGGCCGCGGTCGATAAGATCTGGGCCAACGCCATCCACCGGAAGCACTACCTCACCGGAGGCGTGGGCGCGTCGCACAACGGCGAGGCGTTCGGCGGCGATTTCGAGCTTCCCAACAACGCCTACTGCGAGTCGTGCGCGGGCTGCGGGCTGAGTTTCTGGGCCGAACAGATGCATCGGCTCCACACGGACGCCCACTACTGCGACGTGCAGGAGCGGGCGCTCTTCAACAACGTCCTGGGCGCGGTCGAGCTGATCGGCACGAATTTCTTCTACCAGAATCCGCTGGTCTCGGCGCAGGCGCGCTATCCGTGGCACGGGTGCCCGTGCTGCGTCGGCAACATCCCGCGCGCGCTGATCGCGATCAAGGACCTGATGTACTCCGTGAACAGCAAGCGGGACGTGCTCTATCTCAACCACTTTGTCGACAGCGAGTGTACGGTTCCCAACGTCGGCGGGACGGCGCTTCAGATCCGGCAGGAAACGCGGTATCCGTGGGAGGGGACGGTCACGATCACGCTGAAGCCGGCCGCGCCCGCCGCGTTCACGCTGGCGCTCCGCATCCCCGGCCGCACGGAGAGCGAACTCTACACGGTCACGCCGGACCGCGCGGGGACCTTCAGCGTCACGGTCAACGGAAAGGCGGAGCCGGTCACGGTCCGGAAGGGGTACGCCCTCCTGCAGCGGACCTGGCAGGCCGGTGACCGCGTGGAGCTGTCCCTGCTGATGGAGGTGCAGCGGGTCCGGTGCGATGACCGGGTGGCGGCCAACCGCGGGCGGGTGGCGGTGCAGCGCGGGCCGCTGGTTTACAGCTTCGAGGACGTTGACCATCAAAAACCGGTGAGGCAGTCGGTGCTGAAGCCGGACGTAGAATTGAAGGCGGTCTGGAAGGGCGAGCTGTTGGGCGGTGTCATGGTCATCGAGGGCGGCGGCTTCACAGCGGTGCCCAATTACGCCCGCCTCAACCGGGGCGGCGCCTCGCAGGTCTGGATGCTCGAGGACCCCGAGAAAGCGGGGCTCAACACGCTGGCGGGGCAGGCCGCGCTCTCGGTGTCCTTTTGCCGCAGCGGGATGGACCCTTCGGCAGTCAATGATCAGGCGATGCCGAAGAGCGCGCAGGACGAAGCGGCAGGCAACTTTGATTTCTGGCCGCACAAGGGCACAGCCGAGTGGCTGCAGTACGATTTCGCTAAACCCGTGGAGGTGAAGCAATGTACGGTCTCGTGGTTCGACGACACCGGTCGCGGCGAATGCCGTCTGCCGGCCTCCTGGCGTCTGGTGTACAAGACCTCCGAAGGGAAGTGGGAGCCGGTGGCCGGAGTGAAGGAGTACCCGATCACAAAGGGCACGCCGGTCGAGGTCGTTTTCACGCCGGTCACCACCTCGGCCTTGCGGCTGGAACTCCAGCTCCCCGCCCAGTTTTCATCGGGACTTTACGAGTGGGCGGTTCGTTAATTGTGAGAAATTGATCGTAAACAACAAGTGAGGAGAACCTATGTTCAGCTCGATATGCATCGCTGCTGCGGTGCCGGTCGCCCCAACCCTTGCGGGTCTCGACTGGCTGATGATCGGCATGTATTTCGCCGTGTTGCTCTGTGTCGCGTGGTGGGTCGTCAAGAAGGGCAAGGACACGGCGGACGACTATTTTCTTGCTGGCCGCAACTTGAGCTGGTGGGTGATCGGCGCTTCGATTTTCGCCTCGAACATCGGTTCGGAGCACATTGTGGGATTGGCCGGCTCAGGGGCTTCGGACGGCGTCGCCATGGCTCACTACGAGTTGCATGCCTGGTGTCTGCTGGTGCTGGCTTGGGTGTTCGTGCCCTTCTATATGCGATCGCTGGTTTTCACCATGCCGGAATTTCTTGAGAAACGGTTCTCGCCCGCCTCGCGGTATGTGCTGTCGATCGTTTCGCTGATCACTTTCGTCGTGTCCAAAATCGCCGTCGGCATTTTCGCCGGCGGCGTGGTTTTCGCCACGCTTCTTCCCGAAATCCATATCACTTTCGGCACGCATGTGATCGACAGCTTCTGGATCGGCTCGATCGCGGTCATCCTCCTGACGGGGTTGTACACCGTGCTGGGAGGCATGCGCGCGGTGGCCTACAATGACGCCGTGCAGGTCGTGGTGCTGATCGGCGGCTCGGCCCTCTTGACCCTTTACGGATTGAATAAACTGGGCGGCTGGCACGAACTGCGTGCGATTTGCGGCTCCGACATGTTCAATCTCTGGAAGCCCCTCATCCCGGCCGGCATGGAAGGCACCTGGGAGCCTGTGAAGGAAACCGGCCGCATCGCCTGGTATTTCAATGACCGCTTCCCCTGGCTCGGCATGGCCATCTGCGCGCCGGTCATCGGCTTGTGGTACTGGTGTACGGATCAGTACATCGTGCAACGCGCTCTCGGGGCACCGAACGAAAGGGTTGCGCGCCAGGGCAGCATCTTCTCCGCCTTCCTCAAGCTGTTCCCCGTCTACCTGTTCATCATCCCCGGCCTGATCTGTTACGCATTGGCCCAGAGCAACAAGATCCCGGAGCTTTCGGCGGCCTTTGCCAAGCCCGGCGCGGCGCAAGGCGCGTTCCCCCTGATGGTGCAGTACCTGTTGCCCGCCGGCCTGCGGGGCATCGTGGTGGCGGGCCTGCTCTCGGCGCTCATGGGTTCGCTGGCCGGTGTGTTCAACGCCTGCTCCACGCTCTTTACCGTAGACTTATATGAGAAAATGCGTCCCAAAGCCACGCAGCACGAACTGGTCCGCATGGGCCGGATCGCCACGGCGGTCATGGTCGTCATCGCGCTGGCCTGGTTGCCGGTCGTCAAGGGGGCACACGGTCTGTACGGCTATCTGCAGTCCGTTCAGGGGTATCTCGCTCCGCCGATCTTCGTGGTCTTTTTCCTCGGCGTCTTCTGGAAGCGGCTGAACTGGCAGGGCTGCCTCTGGGCCATGATCGTCGGTTTCATTGTGGGAATCTTCCGCATGGGGGTGGACACTCCGATCACTCTGGGCGTGCTCAAAAGCTATCCGGAAGGATCCTTCCTGTGGATCGTCAATAACATCAACTTCCAGTACTTCAGCATCCTGATCACCATCGTCTCGGCGATCACCATGGTCGCGGTCAGCTACCTGACGGCGGCGCCCGACTACGCGAAGCTGAAGGGGCTTACCTTTGCCACGACAAGCGATGAGAACCGCTCCCACACGCTGGCCAGCTGGGGCTGGCAGGAAGTCGTGGCCTCATGCTTCATCATGGCGTGCATTATCTTTGCCTATGTTTACTTCAGGGGTTAAATGAATAAAACGTTAACGCTGTTGATCGCCATGTTGGCGCTCAGGGCCTTTGCGCAGCAGCCTGCGCTGCAGGCGACGGTTCATGCGGACCGGACGGGGCATGTGATCCCGAAAACGCTGTACGGCATTTTCTTCGAGGACATCAACTCCGCGGCTGACGGCGGCCTCTACCCCGAGTTGATCGCCAACCGAGGGTTCGACTGGCGCACGAAAGAGCCCGAGGGCTGGCGGCGCGAATACCGCGGCAACGGCATGGGCCGCGTCTCGCTTCAGGGCGGGTATCCCGTGAATGCCAACACATGGCAGTACCTGCGCATCGAGTGCTATGCGCCGGGCGAGGGCGCGGGCGTGGCGAACGGCGGCTTCGGCGGCATCGCCGTGAAGCAGGGCGAGAAATATGACCTCTCGCTCTATGCCCGCCCACACGCGACCTACGGGGGCGGGCTGACGGTCCGTTTGGAGACCTCCGACAAGAAGGCGCTGGCCTCCTACCGCATCGAGAAAGGCGCGTGGATAAACAAGTCCTCGGGAAGCGCGAGGTGGGGATCGTTTGCCCCCGAGAGCGCGCCGGGGACGGCGCGCGCCACCCTTGATCCGCCCGCGCCGCCGGAGTGGGCGAAGTACGAGTCGGTGTTCGTCCCGGCTGAGACCGTGACGAACGCGCAGCTCGTCGTGCTAATGGATGCGGCGGGGACCGTGGATCTGGATCTGGTCTCGCTCTTTCCGCAGGCGACCTTCAACAACCGCAAGAACGGCCTGCGCAAGGACCTCATGCAGATGCTGAAGGAGATGAAGCCCGCGACGCTGCGCTTCCCCGGCGGCTGCGTTGTGGAGGGCGGCGACATGGAGACGCTCTACCATTGGAAGCGCACGGTCGGCCCGATTGAACGGCGCGGCCTCAACTGGAACCGGTGGGGCTACTGGCAGTCGCACGGGTTGGGGTTCTTCGAGTACTTCCAGCTTGCCGAGGACATCGGCGCGGAGCCTTTGCCGATTCTGGCGGCGGGACTGACCTGCCAGTTCGGCAAGCCTTGGGAGTATGTGCCCCTCGACTCGCTGGACTACTTCATTCAAAACGCGCTGGACCTCATCGAGTTCGCGAACGGCTCGCCCGACACGCCGTGGGGCCGCGTCCGCGCCGACATGGGGCATCCCGCGCCCTTCAACCTCAAGTACGTCGGCATCGGCAACGAGAACTGGGACAACGTCTTCTTGGACCGGTACGAGGTGATCGCCAAAGCCGTGAAGGCCAAGCACCCCGAAATCACCATCATCTCTTCCGCCGGCGCCGCGCCGGACGGGGCGATGTTCGAGCTGGCGTGGAAGCGTCTGCCGGAAATGAAGGCGCAGTTGGTTGACGAGCACTTTTATAAGCCGCCGGAGTGGTTCTACTCGCAGGTGAACCGCTACGACAAGTACGACCGTAACGGTCCCAAGGTCTATGTCGGCGAGTACGCCTGCCACACGCGCGACCGCCAGAACAGCCTTGAGGCCGCTCTGGCCGAGGCGGCGGCGATGACCGGGTTCGAGCGCAACTCCGATGTGGTGCAAATGGCCGCCTATGCGCCGCTATTCAACAAAATCGGGTCCTCGCAGTGGGACGTGGACCTCATCTGGTTCGACAACGTCAGGGCATTCGCAACGCCGTCGTACTATGTTCAGAAGCTCTTCATGTGCAATCTGCCGGACGTGCTGCTTCCCGTCGAGGTGTCGGCCAACGAAGCGCCGTTGCCGCCGACCGGTGCGATCGGCCTCCATACCTGGCTCACGTCCGCCGAGTTCAAGGACGTTCGCGTGACGCGAGGCAACGAGACGCTCTATGCGTTCGACTCTGCGTCCGGTTTGAAGGGATGGTCAAAAGCCAAGGAGGGCGCGTGGTCGGTGAAAGAGGGTGCGCTGCTACAGGATGACGTGAGCGTGAGCCAGACCATGATCACCTGCGGCGATCCCTCTTGGCGGGACTATACGCTGGAACTGAAGGCGCGCAAGATCGCCGGCCAGGAGGGGTTCATCATCCGCGTGCGCGACCAGCGCGACAAGGCCATTCACGTGAACCTCGGCGGGTGGGGGAATAAAGAGCACGGGATTGAACAGAACGGGCAGAACCCGGTCGGTCGCAAGCCCGGCCACATCGAAACCGGACGCTGGTATTCGGTCAAGATTCAGCTTGAAGGCGAGCGGGTCAAGGTGTGGCTCGATAACGAGGCGCTGTTCGATCAGGTAATCCCCAATGCCCTGAGGGCACGCGCCTATCTGGTGTCGGGACTGGACAAAGCCGCCGGCGAGATCGTGGTTAAGTGCGTGAATCCGCAGCCCGAGCCCCAGCCCGTGACGCTCAGCATTGCCGGCGTGAAAGTCGCGGCGCAAAAGGCCAAGCGCATCACGCTGACCGGAAAGCCGGGCGACGTCAACACGCTCGCAAGCCCGCTTCAGGTGGCACCCAAAGAGGACACGGTGGAGATTGGCGGCGCGGTTACCTCGGTGACCTTGGCCCCGTGCTCGTTTACGGTTTTAAGGATCAAAGCCCAGTAAAAGGATCTCTCATGAACACCTATGCGATTGGATTAGACTATGGCACCAACTCGTGCCGTTCGCTGATTGTGAACCTCGAGACCGGCGCGGAGGTCGCGTCGCACGTTTACAATTACCCGTCCGGCCAGATGGGCGTGATCATCGATCCGCGTGATCCGAACGTCGCGAGGCAGAGCCCGGTGGACTATCGGGCGGGACTGATCGAGATCGTCGTTCAAGGACTTGCCAAGGCCAAGGCTGCCGACCCCGCTTTCTCGCCCGACGGTGTGGTCGGCATCGGCGTCGACACCACCGGCTCCACGCCGATGCCCGTGGACCGCGCGGGTGTGCCCTTGGCGCTGCTGCCGGAGTTCAAGGCGAACCCGAACGCGCAAGCCTGGCTGTGGAAAGATCACAGCAGTCACGCCGAGGCGGCGGAGATCACGGCCTTGGCCCGCACGATGCGCCCCGAATATCTGGCCAAGTGCGGCGGCACCTATTCGTCTGAGTGGTTCTGGTCGAAGGTGCTCCACTGCAAGCGCGTGGACCCCCGTGTGTTCGAGGCCGCTTTCAGTTTCGTCGAGCTGTGCGACTGGATTCCGGCGCTGCTCACAGGCATCGAGGACCCGCTGACGCTCAAGCGCGGCGTGTGTGCGGCCGGCCACAAGGCGATGTATGCGAAACAGTGGGGCGGCTTGCCGGACAAGGAGTTCCTCGGAGCGTTGGACCCGGCCCTGCCCGCTTTGCGCGGCCGTCTGTACGAGACGGCTTACACGGCGGACGTCAAAGCCGGAGGTCTCTGCGCAACGTGGGCAAAGACGCTGGGGCTGCGCGAGGGAATCGCGGTCGCCGTGGGCGCCTTCGACGCCCACATGGGAGCGGTCGGCGCAGGCTGTGCCACCGGCAAGCTGGCGAAGATATTGGGCACCAGCACCTGCGACCTGATGGTCGCAAAAAACAATCAGCCGCTGAAAGACATTCCCGGCGTGTGCGGGATTGTGGACGGTTCTGTGGTGGCCGGTTATTACGGGATCGAGGCCGGGCAGTCGGCGGTGGGCGACATCTTCCTCTGGTTCGTACGCAATTTGGTGCCGGAGTCGTTCGGCGCTTCGGCAGATGCCAAGTTTGCAGCCCTGAACGAGGCTGCGGCCAAGCTCAAGCCCGGCGAGAGCGGGCTGCTGTCGCTCGATTGGAACAACGGCAACCGGTGCGTGCTGACAGACGTGCGCCTGTCGGGCCTGATCCTTGGGCAGACGCTCCACTCGACCGCGCCGGAGATCTATCGCGCGCTGGTCGAGGCGACGGCTTTCGGCGCGCGCATGATCATCGACCGCGTGCGCGAGTATGGCGTGCCGATTGAGCAAGTGATCAACTGCGGAGGCCTTGCGGTGAAGAGCCCCTTCCTGATGCAGATTTACGCGGATATCCTCGACATGCCGATGACGGTCTCGGCTTCGGATCAGACCTGCGCTTTGGGCGCGGCCCTGTTCGGCGCGGTGGCGGCCGGCGTGTTTGCGGATGTGGAGTCGGCGCAGCCCAAGCTTTGCCGCATCCGCGAGCGGGCGTATCAGCCGATCCCCGAAAACGTCGCGGTGTATCGCGAGCTGTTCGCGCTGTACCGGCAACTGCACGACGGGTTCGGAACGGCGGCGTGGAGCGGCCAGATGGCCAACGTGATGAAGGACTTGATCGCGATAAGAGAGCGGCAGCGTTAGAGGATGACCCGAAGCGACTTGAAGCGACGTGATTCGACTCGAGTCGATTCAGGTCGATTCGGTCGACTCAAGTCGAGGAGTCAGAATGCTTGAAAAACTACGCGAGATCGTCTGCGAAGCGAACCTGGAGTTGGTCCGGCAAGGGCTGGTTACGCTGACGTGGGGCAATGTGAGCGGGGTTGACCGCGAGCGCGGCCTGATGGTGATCAAGCCCAGCGGCGTGGCGTATGAACGTCTCATGCCGGGCAGTCTGGTCGTCACGGATTTGGACGGCCAAGTGGTCGAGGGTGGCTACGCGCCTTCGTCGGACACGCCAACGCACGTGCGGCTGTACCTGGCGTTTCCCAACATCGGCGGCGTGGCGCATACGCACAGCGCCTTTGCGACGGCCTTCGCGCAGGCGGGCCGCGAGATTCCCTGCCTCGGCACCACGCACGCGGACCACTTCCACGGCGCCGTGCCGGTGGCGCGGCTGCCGAGCGAGGCGGAGGTCCGCGACCGGTATGAGCACAACATCGGCGGCCTGATCGTGGAGCGCTTCCGAACGTTAGATCCTGATGCGATACCGGGCGTGCTGGCGGCGGGCCACGGGCCTTTCACGTGGGGACCTGATCCGCGCAAGGCGGTCGAGAACGCGGTGGCGCTCGAGGCCGTCGCGCAGATGGCGGCAACGACGTTCTCGCTGTGCCCGGAGGCGCCGCCGCTTCCCTCTTACATTCTCGACACGCACTACGGCCGCAAACATGGCCCGGGCGCGTACTACGGACAGAAAAAAGGTCATTAGGTGTTTAGACGGTTAGGTTTTTAGGTAAAGCGCGACAAGGTGAATATTAACCTAATAGCCTAACAGTCTAAACCGCTAACAGTCTAACAAGGAGTCGCAATGAAACTCACAAACATGCCAGAGATCAAGATCGGCGTCGTCGGAGTGTCGCGGGACTGTTTTCCCGCCGCGCTGACGCAGAAGCGTTTGGCCGCACTGATGGCCGAACTGAAAAAGCAGGGAGTCAAAGCGGTTGCAAGCGCCGTGATCATCGAGAACGAGGCGCAGGCGCTTGAGGCGTGCGATGACCTGATTGAGCAGGAGTGCAACGCGGCGGTGGTGTATCTGGGCAACTTCGGTCCGGAAGCGCCGACCACGCTCTTCATCCAAGAGTTCCCCGGTCCGGTCATGGCTTGCGCGGCGGCGGAAGAGAACAAGGCCGTGCTGGCGAGCGACCGCGGCGACGCGCTGTGCGGCTTGCTGAACTGCTCGTACAACATCGGGCTGCGCCGCCTCGCGGTGTACATCCCGCAGTATCCGGTGGGCCTGCCGAAGGACCTCGCCCAGAAGATCGGCGAGTTCGCGTCGATCGCTCGGGTGGTCGTGGGCGTGACCAGCCTGAAGGTCTTCGGTTTTGGCCCGCGGCCTCAGGATTTCCTCGCCTGCAACGCGCCCATCCAGCCGATCTACGATCTCGGCGCGACGGTGATGGAGAACTCCGAGCTGGATCTGCTCGTCGAGTTCAAGAAGGCCGCAAAGGACAAGGCGGGCATCAAGGCGGTTGCGGCGGACATGGCCAAGGAGCTCAAGGGCGGGTGCCAGTGGCCGGACCTGCTGCCGCGTCTCGCGCAGTATGAGTTGGCGCTGATGAATTTCTTCGAGAACAACCTTGGCGCGGCTTCTTACGGCGTCTTCGCGAACAAGTGCTGGCCCGCGTTCGAGAGCGAGTTCGGCTTCGTGCCGTGCTTCATCAACAGCCGCCTCGCCGGGCGCGGGATTCCGGTCGCGTGCGAGGTTGACCTCTACGGCGCGATCTCAGAGTACATGCTGCAGTGCGCCACGGGCCTGCCCGCGACACTGCTGGACATCAACAACTCGGTGCCGGCGGACATTCTCAAGGGCGCGGATCTCAAGGGCGTGCCGGCCAAGGACCTGTTCATGGGCTTCCACTGCGGCAACACGTGCAGCGCCTGCATGAAGAACTGCACGATGAAGTACCAGCTCATCATGAACCGGCTGATGGAGGGCGGCAAGGCTCCGGACATCACCCGCGGCACGCTGGAAGGTCAGCTCAAGCCGGGGCCGACCACGATGTTCCGCGTGCAGGGCAACTCCGACAGCCAGCTCGTGAGCTACATCGCCGAAGGCGAGATGCTTGACGTGAATCCGTGTTCGTTCGGCGGCATCGGCGTGGTGGGCATCCGCGATTTCGCGCGGTTCTACCGTCACGTGCTGATCGGCAAGCGCTTCCCGCATCACGGCGGCTTCGGTTTCGCCAAGGCGGGCAAGGTGCTCTTTGAGGCGGTCAAGCTGCTGGGCGTCGACGACGTCAACACGCCGCTGCCCGAGGGCGTGCGCTATCCGGGCGAGAATCCGTTCGCGTAAGGAAATGTAGAATGTCCAATAACCAACAAGGAACACCCAATGTCCAGCGGGCATGACGTTCCTTGTTGGTGTAGGGTTGAGTGAAATGGGTATGCATGTTTGTGTGCCCGCAAGGGCATAATGTGCTGGGCGGAAAGCGCCTGACGGCGCCACTACGAACAGGTGTCGAAGCAAAGTGGGGAGGGCGATGTATGAAGCGTATGTTAGTTATGGGTGTTTTGATCAGTGTAGCGTGTGGCAGTCTGTTGGCGGCGGAGAACACGATCACCGTCGGCGTCGACAAACCCGGCGCCAAGGTCAGTCCGACCTTGTGGGGCATATTCTTTGAGGACATCAATCTGTCCGCAGACGGCGGCATCTACGCGGAACTCGTCCGCAACCGCTCCTTCGAGGACTCCGACAAGCCGGACTCTTGGACGCCCGTCAGCAGCGGCAACGCCAAGGTCGAACTGGCCTTGGACTCCGAGAAGCCGATGAGCGCCAAGAATCCCCATTCGCTGAAGGTGACGATCAAGGATGGCGGAGTGTCACGCGCGGGCGTGGCCAACGACGGCTATTGGGGCATGTCGGTTGCGAAGGGGGAGAAGTACAAGCTGACGCTGTGCGCCCGTGCGGACGCGGCCTTCAGCGGGCCGCTGACGGTGACGCTGGAGAGCACCGACAGCGTGACGTATGCCAAAGAGAAGATCAAGGTGCTGGGCAAAGACTGGCAGGCCTACACCCTCACGCTTAAGGCCGATGCGACGGATCCCAAGGCGCGCCTGGTGATCAGCACCGACAAGCCCGGAACTTTCTGGCTCGACGGGGTGTCACTGTTCCCGCAGGACACCTGGAAAGGCCACGGTTTTCGCAAAGATTTAGCTCAGATGCTGGCTGATCTGAAGCCCGCGTTCATGCGCTTCCCCGGCGGGTGCTGGGTGGAAGGCGACACCATGAAAGAGGCTTACCGCTGGAAGCAGACCATCGGCGACATCGGCGACCGCCGGACGCAGAACAATATCTGGGGGTATAAGGCCACGCATGGGCTCGGCTACCATGAGTACCTGCAACTGAGCGAGGATCTCGGCGCGGAGCCGCTCTTCTGCATCAACGTCGGCATGTCCCACAGGGAGAATGTGCCCATGGACAAAATGGGCGAGTATGTGCAGGACGCGCTGGATGCCCTCGAGTACGCCAACGGTCCGGTCGACAGCACCTGGGGCGCGGTGCGCGCCAAGGCCGGCCATCCGGCCCCGTTCAACATGAAGTACTTGGAGATCGGCAACGAGAACGGCGGCCCGGCCTACCATGAGCGGTACGCGCTGTTCCATGACGCGATCAAAGCCAAGTATCCCGAAGTGACCCTCATCGCGAACGTCTGGGACGGCCTGCCGAAGAACCGAACGCTCGAGATCGTGGACGAGCATTACTACAGCAATCCCGAATTCTTCATCGAGAACGCCGGCAAGTATGACAGTTACGACCGCGCGAAGTTCAAGGTGTTCGTCGGCGAGTATGCGGTGACGCAGGGCACCGGCGATGGCAGCCTGCGCGGCGCGGTGGGCGAGGCCGCCTTCATGACCGGCATGGAGCGCAACTCAGACGTCGTCGTGATGGCCTCCTATGCGCCGCTCTTCGTGAACGCCAACCACAAGAGATGGAACCCCGACCTGATCAATTTCGACAGCTCGCGGGCTTACGGCATCCCCTCCTATTACGTGCAGAAAATGTTCTCCGAAAACCGTGGCGCTGTGGTCCTGCCGTGTGCCGTCGACTCGGCTGTAGCGGAGCCGCCGGCCAAGGGCGGCATGGTCGGGGTGGGCACCTGGCTCACGCAGGCCGAGTACAAAGACCTCAAGGTGACGCGCGGAGACGAGGTGCTGTACACGTGCGATTTCGCGAGCGGCACAAAAGGCTGGAAACTGCAAGGCGGCGAGTGGAAGGCCGAGAATGGCGTTCTCAAGCAAACCGTCGAAGTTGAAAACATCCGCGCCGTCACCGGCGACAAGAAGTGGAACAACTACACCTACACGCTCAAGGCCCGCAAACTCGGAGGGGCGGAAGGTTTTCTGATCCTGTTCGGCATGGAAAACGACGACCAGAAATCGTGGTGGAACATCGGCGGCTGGGGTAACAAGCGGCATGCGCTCGAGGTGCCGGGCGTGCAAGACGCGAGCGTCGACGGTTCGATCGAGACCGGACGCTGGTATGACATCAAGGTCGAGCTCAAGGGGGCGAACATCAAGTGCTATCTCGACGGCAAGCTGATCCATGACGCGCAGTGCAAACCGACCAAGGCGCTGTATGCCTCCTCGACCCTCTCCAAAGACGGCAGCGAAGTGATCCTGAAGGTCGTCAACACCGCGGCCTCTGAGCAGGCTACAGGCATCCGGCTGAACGGCGTAAAGGGCGTGGCGAAGAACGCCAAGGCGGTTGTGCTGGCGTCGTCCGAAGCCATGAACGAGAACACGCTCGATCAGCCGAAGAAGGTCGTCCCCGTAACCCTCACGCTCGACAATGCGTCCGAGAGCTTCACGCACGCCTTCCCGGGCAACTCCGTGACCGTGCTGCGACTGCCCGTCAAGAAGTAGGAGATTTAGACATGCTCAAGCGGACGGTTCTGGCCGGGGTGGCGGCGGCAGCGGTGTTGACGCCTTGCTCGATGCTCCGCGCAGACGGCTTCGCGGTCGGCGACAAGCTGAACGTGCAGCCCGCGGTTCCCCTGCGGGCCAGCCCGTTCCCGCTTGAGCAGGTCCGTTTGCTGGACGGGCCCTTCAAAGAGGCGATGCTCCGCGACAAGCGCTATCTGCTCGATCTCGAGCCCGACCGGCTGCTGCACACGTTCAGACTGACCGCAGGCCTGCCGACGCAGGCCCGGCCTTACGGCGGATGGGAGGCGCCCGCGAGCGAACTGCGCGGCCACAGCGCGGGACATTACCTGACCGCTCTCTGTCTGATGTTTGCGAGCACGGGCGACGAGGCTCTGAAGAGCCGGGTTGACGCGTTGGTGTCCGAGCTGGCCAAATGTCAGGCGGCCATGCCCTCACAGGGGTATGGCGCGGGCTTCCTCTCCGCTTATCCGGAATCCTTCTTTGACCGTGTCGATGGCGGCAAGCCGGTCTGGGCGCCTTATTACACCCTGCACAAAATTCTCGCGGGGCTTCTGGATGCCTATCTGTATTGCGGCAACAAACAGGCGCTCGAGGTGCTCGAGAACATGGCTGCTTGGCTCAAAGCGCGCGTCGACCGTTTGGGCCACGAGCGGCAGCAGATGGCGCTGGGCAACGAGCACGGGGGCATGAACGAGGTGCTGGCCAACCTCTATGCGGTGACCGGCAAGCCCGAGCATCTGGCGCTTGCCAAGGCCTTCAATCATGAGACCATCTTTGCGCCGCTGGCCAAGGGCGAGGATCAGTTGAACGGCAAGCATGCCAACACGCAGATCCCTAAAATCATCGGCGCGGCGCGCGAGTACGAGCTGACCGGCGATCCGGCGCTCAAGGACGTCGCCTGCAGCTTCTGGAAGTTTGTGGCGCTTGACCGCTCCTATTGCATCGGCGGGCACAGCGACGGCGAGCATTTCTTTCCGGTCGATCAGTTTGCGCAGCATCTGAGTCCGGCGACCTGCGAGACGTGCAACACCTACAACATGCTGAAGCTCACGCGGCACCTGTTCGCTTGGGAGCCGCAGGCCCGGCTCATGGATTTCTACGAGCGCGCCCTGTTCAATCAGATTCTCGCATCGCAGGACCCTCTCACCGGGATGGTGATCTACTTCGCCTCGCTGAAGCCTGGGCACTTCAAGAGCTACTCCACGCCGGACGACTCGTTCTGGTGTTGTCTCGGCACAGGCATTGAGAACCACGGCAAATACGGCGACACAATCTACTTCCACGACGCCGACGCGCTCTACCTGAACCTGTTCATCGCCTCTGAACTGAACTGGCGCGAGAAGGGGGTTGTGGTGAGACAAGAGACTCGCTTCCCCGAAGAGGACACGACTCGGCTGACGCTGCGCTGCGAGAAGCCGGTCAAGCTCGCGCTTAAGGTCCGTTATCCGGCGTGGGCCGCTGACGGCATGACGATCAGAGTGAACGGCAATAGTGAGGCGGTCTCGGGCCCGGCGGGCTCCTATGTTACCCTTGATCGCACGTGGAGCGACAAGGATCAAGTTGAGATCAGGATCCCGATGCGGCTGCACCTTGAGGCTCTGCCGGGCGCATCCAATTGGGTGTCCGTTCTGTGCGGGCCGATTGTGCTTGCCGGCGAACTGGGGACGGAGGGGCTGGAGAACACAAAGCCGTACGCCAAAGGACAGTTGGACCAGCAGAATATTCCAGTGCCGAATGTGCCGGTGTTTGTGTGTGAGGCCAACGATGTGCTCGGTAAAATCATGCCGGTTGACGGAAAGCCGTTGACGTTCCGGACGCACGGCATCGGGCAGCCGCAGGAGGTTTCGCTGATCCCTTATTACCGGTTGCACCACCAACGCCTGTCGGTTTACTTGCAGCTTTTCTCAGCCGAGGACTGGAAGAGGCGGGACGCCGAACTTCAAGCGGAATCGGCCCGGCGCAAAGCGCTCGAGGCCAGAATCACTGACCAAGTCAGGCCCGGCGAGCAGCAGCCCGAAACCGATCATCACCTGAAAAGCGAAGATTCTCACGCGGGGGACTTCCGTGACCGCAAATGGCGTGATGCGCGGGGCTGGTTCAGTTATGAGGTCAAGGTCGCCCCGGACAAGCCGATGACGCTCGTGTGTACCTACTGGGGCAATGACGGGGGCGACCGCATCTTCGATATCTTGGTAGACGGCACCGTGATCGCCACCCAGAAGCTGGAGAAGAACCGGCCGGATGTTTTCTTCGATGAGCCGTACGTTCTTCCGGAGAATCTCACACGGGGCAAAGACAAGGTGACGGTCACGTTCCGTGCGCAGCCCGGCCACATGGCAGGCGGTCTCTTCGGCCTTGTGCTGTTGAAACAGTAAGATGCCGACTGTCCCCGAAGAAAATACGGATTGACGGCGAGGCGTCGGGTATGGGATTTTACGGGCATGAAACCGACGCTTAAGATCGCGACAACGAAGACTCCGGACAACGAGGTGTTGACGCTCTACCAGCACGACGCCGACTTCTCCATGAAGGTGGGCTGCCAGGAGCTGATGACCAGCCGCGCGCATGAGTCGGAGCTCGAACTCGCGAGGCTGGGCTGCGTCCGCATCGCGGCGCGGCAGAACCCCACCGTGCTGATCGGCGGACTCGGCATGGGCTATACGCTGCGCCAGACGCTTGACCTGCTTCAGCCCGAGGCGACGGTCGTCGTGAGCGAGCTGATCGCCGACGTCGTTCTGTGGAACCGGGAGTTTCTGGGCGAACTCAACAACCATCCGCTGCGCGACCCGCGCGTGGTGCTCAAGGTTTGCGATGTGATGGGATTGATCCAGCAGTCGGAACACGCCTTCGACGCGATCATGCTCGATGTCGACAACGGCCCTGCGGCGCTGACCGCGGCGGGCAACGACCGCCTCTACAGCCGGGGCGGCCTTCAGGCGTGCATGCGCGCCTTGCACGCCAAGGGGTGTCTCGCGATCTGGTCGGGCTCGATCGACAATGCATTCGAACACCGCTTGAAGCAGGAGAGCCTTTTCTTCCGCCGGTTCCACGTCGCGGCCTACAAGGGCGGCAAGGCGCGGTCGCGCTGCGTCTGGGTGATCGCGCGCGATCCGCTCTCTCTGCCGCCGGAGCAAGATTAGGGCGACTAAGGTGCCGTCACGCCGGCCGCGCCGAGGCCGAAGAGACGGAATTCATGGCCGTCGCTGCCGGGGCTCTTCTCTTCGAGCACCTCGATGCGCACGGTGTGCTTGCCGGGCTTCAGGTCCTTGGCGAGCAGGTTGGTGCAGCGGTAGCCGCCCCACGTTTGGTCGAACCAGCCGTCGTAAACCACGGGCGCACCGCCGTCGACCTGCAGTTTGGCTTTGCCCATGGCGCGTTTGACCACGAAGTGCATCGATAAGATCGCCTGGCCGTCGATTTCGAATTCGATGACGCTGCCCGGCTTGTCGCTGACCCAGCTCCTGTCTTTCTCGTCGAGCGTCCAGCCTGCGTTGCTGAGCGGCTTCAGGTCGGGGGCCTCGAAGAGCGCGGTGTGCTCGTACAGCTCGCTGAAGAGGGGGGCAGGGACGGGGCGGACGGCGGAGGGTTTGTCTATGCCCGCCTTTGCGATGTCCAGCAGGTAGCCGACGAAATCGGCGGCGCAGGCGTGGCCGAGGTCGTTGGGGTGGACGTCGTCGGCCATGACGGCGTCCCACGCGAGGCGGCCGGCCTTGATCTCCGGCCAGAGCGCGTCGCGGTAGCTGATGATCGGCAGGCTGTAATGCGCGCCGACTTTGCCGTGCCACTCCTGCGCGTTGCCGCCGCCCTGGCACATCATGAAGAGCTGCACGACGGCGGGCCGGTTCGGCTGTTTGAGGATCTGCCGGACCAGGCCTTCGAGCGTTTCGGCGAAAGCTTGGGTGTTGCCGTCGTTGACGCCGTACTCCACGACCACGAAGTCGGGATTGTGCGAAAGGAGGTCGCGCCGGGCGCGCAACGCGCCGAAGTTGGAGCCGGTCGCGCCGATGCCGGCGTTGACGAATTCGATCTGGGCCTTCGGGAACGCGCTTCGCCACCAGCCGGCCACGAGGCTGCCGTACTGGCTTTCGGGCTTGCTGGCTCTGGCGCCTTGCGTGATCGAGCCGCCGATGACGGCCACGGTCACCTTCTCGCCGCGCTGCGCCTTGGCCATGACCTGTTGCACGCGGCGGAGGTCGCCGGTGCTGGCCAGCGACTGCGGCTGGAGGGTCTTGTTGTCGAAAGCCTGCGCACAGGCGGTGATGAGCGTGAGTGCTGCGATCGCGGCGGATTTCATCGGGATCATGGTGTGGATTCCTTTATCTGAAGGTTTTATTATAACGGCGCAGCGTAGGCGTGTCAGCCGCAAATCACGCTTGAAACGCCAAACGATTGTGTGTAAGGTTGCACAAAAAGGTGGAGGGGCTTAATGAAACTTGGTTTGTTCGGGATGTTGATTTCTTTGTGCGCAGGGGCGGCGGAGCTGCCGTGTGAGGTGTCGTGGGTCGGCAACGACTGGGGCGGCAAACCGGATTGGGTGCTGCAGGACATCGACGATCTGTTCGTCACGCCTGAGGGCGATGTCTATACGCACATCGGCTGGGAAGAGGGCGGCGGCAACGTGATGTGCTTCAATCGCGATGGCGCTTGGAAAGGTGCGGCCATGCACACGCACGGCTGGGGCTATGATGGCGGCGAGGCGGTTGCGGCCAATACGAACTATGTGTTCATCGCGCTACGCGCCGAAAATGAAGGCGGCGGGCTGGTCGATGAGGCGACCTGGCCTCCCAAAGGATTCAAGTGGCTGGGGGTGTCGCGCCGTCCGCGCGGGGATTTCCGCAAGGGCGCGCCGTTTGAAGGCGGTAAGGGCGGCAAAGGGGACACCCTCAAGGCATCGTTCAAGGTCGTTGCCGAGGTGCCCGATAAAGCGGACGAGACGATTCGCGGAATGTGGGCGACGGAAGCCGAACTCTTTGTGACGGTGAAGCGCGAGGGCGTGGTGCGCGTGTATGACGCCGAGACGATGGTTGAGAAGCGCTCGTGGCGCGTGGCGCGGCCAGACCGGATCGTCATGGACGTGTACAAGACCCTGTGGGTCCTGCTCGCGCCTGAGGACGAGAAGACGGGCGCTTGGTCTGTGGCGGGCTTTGACGCGGCAGGCAAGGAAAAGGCGCGGTTGACCTTCGATGCCGCGGTGCGGCCGGCGGACCTTGCGGTCGATGCGAAGGGCCGTCTGCTGGTGAGCGACACGGGAGTGGCGCAGCAGGTTCGGCTTTATGAGGGACTCAAGAAGAGGAAGCTTAAACCGTGCGGCACCTTCGGCGAACCGCGCGGGATCTTCGGCGGACCGGTGCCGGGGCGCGTGGGCGAGCGGCGCTTCAACCATCCGCGCGGGATCGGCGCGGACGCCGCGGGCAACCTCTATGTGGCGAACAGCGGCGGCACGGGCGGCGGCAGCACGGTGCTGGAGTCGTACGCGCCGGACGGCTCCTTGCGCTGGCGGCGGTGCGGCGTGTTCTTTGTGGATCTGGCGGACCTCGACACGGAGACGGAACGCGACATCTACTCCAAGGAGGAGCGCTTCGCCGTCGGCTTCACGAAGCCTGCCGGGCAGCAGACGACGTATCAGGCCTACACGGTGAATCCGTGGAAATACCCCGACGATCCGCGCCTCCACATCTGGTCGGCCAACGCCTGGTTCCTGCGCGTACAGGGCGTGCCGCTGCTTTTCGTCTCCAACATGGGGCAGGACTATGTGCAGGCTTTCCGTTTCAGTCCGGCCACGGACGGAGAGACCGCGATCCCCGCCGCGCTGGTCTCGAAGAAAACGGTGAAAGTCACAGAGGACGGCTGGCCGCGCGGCCAGCCCGCTTCGGGAGCGTGGTGCTGGACCGACCGCAACGGCGACGGGGCGATGCAGGCGGACGAGTATGAGGCGGTGGAGAAGGAAGATGGCGGATGCATGTTCGTCGATGCCCAGTGTACGCTCTGGCGCGTGTTCGGCCAGGCCGCACGGGGCGTGCCGTTTAAGGGCTTCACAGACAAAGGAGCCCCGCAATGGTCATGGAAAGAGGCGCGTGAGGTCGCACGTCCTGCGGAAATCAGCGAGCTGCGACGGATCAAGGTGGATGCGGTGCGCGACATCGTGGCATTTGGTGGGGATCTGGGTGAAGACAAGCACCAGCACTGGAAGCCGATGGGGCCGGCCGTGGCGGTGTATCGCGATGTGCTGAAGGGCAAGCCGCAGAAGCTCTGGTCGGCGGTGCTGCCTTACAGCAAGGGGAGCAGCGGGCACGAGTCTGCGGAGCCGATGTCGTTCGAGATCGCGGGCGATTACCTCTTTGTGTGTTACACGCGAGGCTTGAAAGAGGAGAAAGTCGACTACTCCTTCGTAAAAGTGTTCGGCTTGGCCGACGGGCGGCTCGTCGGCAACCTGGTGCCCGAGCGGGGAGTCGGCGAACTGGGCCTGCTGGATCTGGAGGATGCCTTGCGCGTCCAGCGCTTGCGCGACGGACGCTACGTCTTGTTCCTGGAGGACGACTACAAGGCCAAGAGCGTGATGATGCTTTGGAAGCCGGCGCTGACACATTGACACCTTGAAAAGGCATTCTTGTTTACAATGAATAACTAATATGTTATTTTTTGTATATGAATTTTGAGGCGCTTTTGGAATTGACGGGAGCGATGCCGTGTTTTGACTTGCCGCTGCTGGTTCAGGCGTTTGATGACCGGCGGGAAACCATCCGGGTGCAGCTATCCCGGTGGATGACGCAAGGCAAAGTCATCGGGCTGCGGCGCGGCATGTATGCGCTCGCCGAGAGGTATCGGCGCACGCCGCTGATCCCGGCGGCTTTGGCGCAGCACCTCTATCCGCCTTCTTACCTGAGCGGGCTCTGGGCGCTCGGTTTCTATGACATGATTCCGGAACGGGTTGTTTGGCTGACCAGCGTGACGCCACGCGTGCCACGCCGCTTCGAGAATCCGTTCGGGGTGTTCGATTATCGGAACATCAAGCAGGTGTGTTTCTTCGGCTCCCGGTTGGCGGCTTACGGGGGAACGGAAATATGGGTTGCCGATCCCGAGAAGGCTCTGTTGGATCACTGGCATCTGACCGCAGGGGAGTGGACCGTTGAGCGTCTGGCGGAAATGCGCTATCAGAATTCCGGCAGGGTTCAGGAATCCAAACTTAGGGACTACGGTGCGCGGTTCCGCAGCATGCGACTCGACCGGGCTGTCCAGCGGTGGCTAACTCTGGCTGCGGAGGATGAGAAAGGTTCGGTGACGTTATGAGAGAGCAGGCGCTCGCTTTAGTGCGCGGAGTGACCGATCCCGGGGAGGCGCTCAACCGGTTGAGAGAATATCTCCAGGCGCATGTGCTGAGATCGTTCCATGAGTGCGAAGCCTTCCGGCCTTTGGCTTTTGTCGGTGGCACGGCACTGCGCTTCCTGCATGGCCTGCCTCGTTTCTCGGAGGACTTGGACTTCTCGGTGGTGTCCGCCGAGGGTTATGACGGAAAGGCCTGGATGGCCAAGGCCAAGCGGGATTTGGCGCTGGCCGGGTTTGAACCGGAAGTCACATGGAATGATCGCAAGACCGTACACACCGGTTGGGTACGAGTGGCCGGGCTGCTTCACGACACGGGGCTGTCGGGTATGCCGGAGCAGAAACTCGCCATCAAAGTGGAAATCGATACGCGCCCGCCGGCAGGGGCGCGTTGCGAACGCAGGGTCGTCACCCGTCACATGACGTTTCTGATCCAGCACTATGACCTGCCCTCACTGTTGGCAGGCAAACTCCATGCTATTATCAGCCGCAAGTATGCCAAAGGCCGGGACTGGTACGATCTCTTATGGTACCTTTCGCACCATCCGCCGGTTGAGCCGAATCCGCTCTTGTTGCAGAACGCATTGGATCAGACGCAAGGGCTCGGTCGATCCGATGCGCACGCATGGAAGTCGCTGGTAAAGGCCCGGCTGGACGCTTTCGACATGGAGGCGCTCAGCGCCGATGTCCGGCCGTTTATGGAGCGTCCCCAAGAAGCGGCTTTGTTGAGCCGTAACAATCTGCTGACTCTGATCAACCCATGAGCGCACGGAAAAATGTGTGTAACGTGCCCGGTTAGACATCGTCTGTCCGAATTTCACACCTCCGGAGGTGTGAGAATTTGTGATCGATCATCAATGAAACCGCATGGATAGCACCGTTTCGACCTCGTCGATCCAGGCGGGGTCGAAGGGTTTGCCGCGCGGCAGTTTGACGAAGAGGCGGCGGGCGCAGAGCCGCTTCTGGCCGGGCGGCGAAACGAGCCGGTCGAGCCAGTGTCCGGGGAGTTTGTCGAAGGCGGCGATCAGGAAATCGAAGAGGTCGAGCGGCTCTTCTTGTGTCGGCTCCAGCACGAACTGCCAGAGGATGTGGGGCTCAGAGAGGACGCAACGGCGGATGAGCGCGGCAATGGCGTGGCGCTGCGAGAAAAGGTCAGGGCCGGAGATCAAAAGCGCTTGTCTGTTGGAAGAGGCTGTTGGTAGGGACGCCTCCCCGAGGCGTCCGCCGGTCCTGAGCGACTCTGCGTTGCGGACGCCTCGGGGAGGCGTCCCTACCAAGGCAAGAGCGATGCGGGTGCGGCTGGGAAAGAGGTCGGGGAGGCGCACGCCGACAAAGCGTTGCGTAGGGGAGTCGAACCCGCCGAGGCGTTCGTTGGCCCACGATTCGATCTCGGCGAGCTGACGCGCGGAAAGCGTATCCGTGGATTGCACGCGGTAAGGCGGCAGCCGTTGCGCGCGGATGCCGAGCTCGTGTGCGCGGTCGCGCAGCTCTGTGCCGGGCAGCAGCAGCGTGGGCAGGAACTGCGGATGGATGGCGTCGCCGAAGCGCGCGAGCCAGTCGAGCGAACGCTGAATGTCGCTCTCGTCCTGCGCGGGCAGGGCATACATGAAATCCAAGGTGGGCTTGATGCCGTGGCGCAGCAACGCCTCAATGCCGCGCAGCACACGTTCGGCGTTGAGAGGGCGGTGAATGATTTTGAGTACGTTCGGATCGGTGCTCTGGATGCCGACCTCGGCCTCGGCGACGCCGGCCTGAGCGAGGCGGCGGGCCTGCTCGTCCGTGAGCGTGTCCGCTCGGATCTCGACGAAAAAGGCGATGCCGCGATCACTGTTCTCCTGCGTCATGGCGTCGAGGACTTCATCGAAGCGCGGGTGGGCGTTGAAGGTGGGATCGACGAGCCGGATCTCCTTCGCGCCGCGCTCACGCAGGATGCGGATGCGGACCGCGACCTCCTCGGGCGGCAAGCAGGTCGTTGTGCTGCGGCGCAGGTTGTAGCAGCAGAAGGCACAGCGCATGGGGCAGCCGCGGTTGGTTTCCAGATAGGCCATGCCGAAGGCGTCGGGCCGGTTGACCGGGTGATCGGGCGCGGGCAGCAGGTCCTGAAGCGGCTTGACAGGGCGCTTGCGTTTGCCTTCTGCGAAGGTGCCGTTCGCAACGCGCCACGTGACGCCTGTGAAGTCGGGTGCGGCACCCATGCGGAAGAAGCGGAGCACGGCGGGAAAGACCGTTTCACCTTCGCCCACCACAAGCGCGTCGGCGGGCATCCGAGTGTCGCGTATCGCGCGTCGCGCGTCGCCTGCCGCCAATAACAGCGGGTGCTCCGCCGCGATGTCCGGTCCGCCGATCACGATCCGGAGCGCGGGCAAGCGGCGCTTGAGCAGGTGCAGCAGATGCAGCGTGCGCTCGATGTTCCAGAGGGTGCAGGTGGCGGAAAGCGCGTCGGGTGCGAGCGCGGCAATCGCATCGACGAGCGCCGCATCAGTATCGGTGTCTTGGCTGGCAGGCGTTTCGGTGACAGTCCAGTACTTCGCCTCGCGCGAGCGCTCCAGCGCGGCGCGCAGGCACGCGGCCGCAGGCATGAGGTTCTCGCCCGGCGAGGTCACATCGGGGTCGAGGCGCGGAAGCTGGAGAAAGAGGAGTTGCATATCGGAAATGAAGGAACGCCCAACGCTTGACTGAAAAATAATAGCAGAATCGATGATCGGCGGCGAGCATCACGTGTGCAATGTGTGCAATGTTGACAAATCGCGCAAACTGAC
This sequence comes from bacterium, assembly GCA_025360845.1. Lineage (GTDB taxonomy): Bacteria > Verrucomicrobiota > Kiritimatiellia > RFP12 > UBA1067 > JAHFSX01. Next base: position 2,855 of record JANYBJ010000313.1, on the reverse strand, counting down.
AAAGCCACAATCGACAGATCGCAACGTTTAGACTTGAACTCCTTGCCAATGGAGGCGTTTTCATGACAAACTATCTACAGACGCGAATGGAATTAAGTGTAGGGAATAGGTCTTATGAAAGTTGATTCTCATACCTTGTTTAATGGGGCAGACGCCTGCCCTGATGTAAGCAAGAAATACTATATTCTTCGGCTGGATTCTTATTCTGGCGACGATAGTTCATTGATTTGTGAGGCTGGTAACATTAACCACATGTACGTCGTTCTTGTGGTTACGCCCCATGATGCCGCAGTGGTGGATATGGGATACTCAAGCGTTGAACAGCTTGTTGGTGCGTGGCGGAACGTGACTTTTCAGAATCGAGAGTTGTTCCATGATTGAACGGAAAAAATGGTCACACGAGGAGTTGGCTTTGGCGCTGAATCTGTATTGCAGATTGCCTTTTGGCCGAATGCATGCAAGAAACCCTAGTATCATAAAATTGGCGGAGTATATGGGGAGGACTCCTGGGGCTGTAGCAATGAAATTAGTCAATTTCGTAGCCCTTGATGCGACGCTATCTCAGCGAGGGTTGTCCGGATGTAGCAAGCTTGATCGTGAGGTCTGGGAAGAATTTATAACCGATGAAACTCTTTTTCTAAGAACGGAAGAAGTTGTCGAGAAAGTGCTTCCGTTAGATGCCCTGTCTCTGTCCTGTTATGCGTCTGATGACGCAATGGCGATAGTAAAAGTGAGGCGACAACAAAGTTTCTTTAGAAATATGGTTGTCGTGAATTATGGGACAAAATGTTGCATTACAGGACTTGCGATCTCTGATTTACTTGTAGCTAGTCACATAGTGCCTTGGAAAGTTGACAGGGAGAATCGTCTTAATCCTCACAATGGATTGTGCCTAAATTCCTTACATGATCGAGCTTTTGACAAGGGGTTCATTACGATTGGGAGTGATTATAGGGTCATTCTGTCAAAGGTCGTTCTCAGAAACAGAAGTAATGCGGCATTGCTTGATTTCGAAGGGCAGAGAAGTGTCTTGCCGGACAAGTTTATGCCGTCTCTCGACTTTTTGGTTTACCACAATCAGAAAATATTTAAGGGTTAGCAGACCGAAGAAGAACACGATTCGACGGAGTCTTGTTCCGCCGATAGCCAATTCACGTGTAGTTCTAAGGCGAGAGGGGCTGGACATAAGCCTTACGGAGTGGTATAGAGATTCGTCCTTGTCCACTAACGGGATAAGTGTTCACGGGAGGCTCAAATCCTTGAACACGTCGTTGAAACGTAAGCGGCTATCCCATCGGGAGTCAGGAATACGTTGAGAGTCGCTGGATGGTGAGTGCAGACTCCAACTCCTCAATCGAGGGCAGGCAGGTGTCGAGGGGTTGCGGCAGGGCACGGACGAGTTGGTATTCGGCCACTCCCATCGGCTTGTCGATACCGGAGAGCGCGTATTCGGCGACGAGCTTCTTCTTGGTTCGGCAGAGAAGGAGTCCGATGGTGGGCTTGTCGTCCAGCGCTTTGACTTGTGCGTCTACAGCAGCGAGGTAGAAGTTCAGCTTGCCCGCGTGCTCAGGTTTGAAGGCCGTTGCTTTTAGCTCCACAACGACGTAGCACTTCAAGCGTGTGTGGTAAAAGAGTAAGTCGATGAAGAATTCTTCGGCGTCGACCACCAGACGGTACTGGCGTCCGATAAAGGCGAAGCCTGCTCCGAGTTCCAGCAGGAAGCGGGTTATGTGGCGGACAAGAGCGTTCTCAATGTCACGTTCTTGGGCCTCTTCGCCAAGGCCGAGGAAATCGAAGTGGTACGGATCTTTGAGTATTCCGGCGGCGAGGTCGGCCTGCGGGGAGGGTAGGCGCTGCTTGAAATTGGTGATGGCCGCACCCTCCCGTAGATGGAGCTGACTTCTGATCTGGGCGTCGAGCGTGTCGCGCGACCAAGCGTTGCTGACAGTTTCAGCCGCATACCATTCGCGCAGTACCGGCTCAGAGAGTTTGGTCAGGATCGTGACAATGTGGAACCATGGCAATTGGTCAGCGGTCTGCTGACCAATTTGGCGGATAGGGCATTCTTGGGCGAAAAAACGCATGTACTTGAGGTTGGAAGCGGAGAGCCCCCTCATGTCCGGGAAGGCCTCCCGCAGGTCGGCGGCGAGACGGTCGATGACCTTCGCACCCCAGCCCTGGCGCGTCTGGCTGTCTAGTATCTCGCGACCGATATCGTGATAGAGACGGATCTGCTCCGCATTGGCAGAAAGGACAGCCCGCTGCCGGGCTCCGGCGATCCTCTGTTTCAGGACGGTCAACCATTGCGCATAATCAGCGGGGAGCATGGACTGGCGGACATTCATGAGAGCAGCCTTTTCGTGTGCTATTCCGAAATCTCATTCTCATCTTCTTCGGTTTCGCGAGCAAATTTGGGGTTGGCGCCGGCGATGACGAAGGCGACCTCGCCTTTGACGGGCTTGCCGTCGAAGAGGGGGATGAGGGCGGTGAGGTAGCCGCGGTGGATGCGCTCGTGGGCCTTGGTGAGCTCGATGCAGACCGCGGCCTCGCGGTCGCCCAAGACCTCGAGCGCGGCTTTGAGCGAGGGCGCGACGCGGAAGGGCGACTCGAAGCAGACGAGGGTGTGGGGCAGTTCCTTTTCCTCCTCGAAGAAGCGGCGCAGCGCGCCAGGCTTGCGGGGCGGGAAGCCTTTGAAGGTGTAGCTCGAAGTGGAGAGCCCGGAGGTGAGCAGCGCGAGGTCCACGGCGGAGGCGCCGGGGATGACCTCGAAGGCGACGTTCTCCTTGGCGGCGCGGCGGATGAGCCGGTAGCCGGGATCGCTGATGCCGGGGTAGCCGCCGTCGGAGCAGAGCGCG
>JANYBJ010000312.1 GCA_025360845.1 bacterium | reverse complement strand
CAGGACTAACTCGTTATTCATCCTGTTTCATCCTGCCATCCTGTCAATAGAATTTAAGGTACACTGTCTAGTTATTTGCGGGACACTACATGAGGTGTCTTTGTGGTGGAAATTCCGGGTTGCGGGCAGAGCCCGCGTTAGTACAAACGCCTAATGCTGCCAAGGCGGGATCTCGGGCAGCAGGGAGTTGAACTCTTCCGCCAGTTTGTCCTCGTAAGCGCCCGCGAAGGTGCCGTCGAGGAACTTGGCGTAGGCCTCTTTGCAGAAGCGCTCCCAAGAGGCCTCTTCTTGGCCGGGATTGATGGGATAGAAAAGGGCGTGGTTCTTCTTTGCCGCGGCCTGATCGCCCTGCGCGTCGCCGATCATCAGGACCCTGTCCGCGACGTACTTGCCTTTCGTGGCGACATGGAGGTGCTCGGCCTTGGTGCCGAGTTCCTGGCCTGCGATGAGGTTGACGAAGTCGTGGATCTTGTGCAGGTTCCACTCTTTGACCAAAGCCTCTTCGGGGGTCTGCGAAACCACGATCGCGTCGCTCGTGGCCCGGATCATGCCCAGCGCCTGCAGTGCCCAGACATAGGGCTTCACGGGCTTCATGTTCGCATCGATGTCGGCGTTAATTGCCAGGCTCCAGTCCAGAAGACGGACCAGCTCCGTGTCTTGTGTGCGCGCCACTTCGGCCTTGAGCGAGGGGTTGCCGAGCGGCAGGCCCGAGTTCACATAGGCGCGCAGGGCCTCCAGTTTCGGCAGCGCGACACCCGAGGCCTTGACGCCGGGGTAGTCGACGAAGAGGTCGAAGACGTGCAACAGCGCCGGGAAACGGTTCACGCCGCGGAACCTGGAGTAGAGGTTGACGAATTCGGCACAGGCGCGGAGTTCCTTCTCGCACCTCTCAAGGCCCCAATATTTGATGATGAGCGGATGGAAATGGTCTTTCTGCTTCACGCTCATGGTGTCGAACACGCAGCCGTCGGAATCGACTCCGACAAACGAATCGTGTTTCTTTGGCAGGTTCTTGAGATCATCCAGAGAGTAATGGGCTTTCGGCATGGGTACTGAAGATCCTCTATTTTGAATACAGTTTGAAGAAATTTTATACCAAAAGCTGCGGCGTACTGGAACAACATAATCTTGCTCTTAATCTTAATCCAGTTTTCCGGGCGAGAGATTACGATTAGGATTAGGATTAGGATTACGATTACGATTAGGAATGAGAGATTTCCTTATCTTAGCGCCATTCGGGCTAGGGGTTCCCAACCGGGAAACACCCTGAGAAATATCACGGAACGTCGGGACACAGCATAATCGCAAATTCAAGGTAAAGTGCTCTAGACCTTGATCTGGAGAACCGCGATCAGGGTGAACACCATGGTGAAGATGGCCACGGTTTCGATGATGCCGAGCGCGCCGAAATAGTTGGTCAACCCCTGTCCTGTCTCGGCCTGGGCGTCGCATGCGGCGGCCGCGCAACGGCCTTGGAAAAGGGCGGAGACGCCGATGCCGAGACCCGAGAAGATTCCGAGAATCAGAATGGGCAGTCCGGCGCTCGCCTTGCCGAACATCACGAACATCAGGATCATGCCGTAGAGCGTCTGCGTGAGGGGCGCGCCGACAAAGCCGAGCAGGATGAACGGCGCCGGCTTGTTCTGCGCGTAGCATTTCTTCCACGCGCCGCACGCGGCGGTGCCCGCGAAGCCGGTGCCGAAGCCAGAGCCGGTTGCGCTGAGTCCGAGACAGGCGACGGCGCCCGCAATACCCATCGCTTGGTTCATGGCGGTGATTGCTTCAGGATTCATGTTGTATCTCCGTTTGTGATGTGAAGGTTAAAAAAATGGGGGAGCCCTACGTCGCGTCCGCTTTCCGCTTGAACGGCTTGAAAGCGAAGCCGGACCAGGATATGCCTTTGTGGTTCGAGAACTCCAGTGTGTTTAGACGTACGGCATGCACCAGAATGCTGAGGCCCGCCATAGCGAAGTTGAGCCCGTGTCCAATCAACAGAATCAGCACCATGGGAATGATCTTAAGCCACAGCGGCAGGTTCAGACCGATCGCCATTTCGTTGAAATTTTCCGCCAACTTGACACCCGCCAACCCCACGGCGAAGAGACGAACATAAGAGATGACGTCACCCAGGCAACTGACGATGTTCAGTGGCATGATCCCGAGTTCGATGCCGTGCTCCCTGAGTTCGGCCCGCTTGAGCGTGAAGAAAAAGATGAGGAAAAGAGCAACCCCGAAGACGTAGTACATGATGTGCGGTGTCGGGAAGATGCCGACCACGGTACAAGCCATGCAATACATGAACCAGATCACGCCGACCCAGCCGACCTGAGCGAGGAATTTAGAGTCCGGGAAGGTGCTGATCGCACTCCAGACCCGCGCGATGGAAAGGTGGATCACGCCGAGCGTGAAGCACACCAGCATCGTATGGTTGATGCCCTTGTCGGGGTGGCTCAGCCAGAGGCTCACCGCGTTGTCCGCAAACTTCGGATGGGTGCCGAACCATGAGTTGCAAAGCACGCCCCAGACCACGGTTGCCGATGCGAAGAAATAGAGCAGCACAAAGGGGGAGCGTGGCGCCTGCGGGTGTTTGCGCCGCACGTACAGGGTCAGCAGGAGAATCAGCGTGCCATAACCGCCGTCACCGACCAGCATCGCGAAAAAAACACTGAAAAAACAGAAGAAGGGCACGCTGACATCCGACTCGTTATAGGCCGGCGTTATGCCCAGCGCTTCGAACAGCGCCAACATCGGACGGAACAGCCGGGGCGGCTTCAGCAGGGTCGGCGGCAGGTCGGCCGGCTCCGGATCGCGGAACATCAAGCCCCAGGCGTGTGCAGCGGCCGACGTGCGCAGCGTATTCTCAAGGTCGGCGGGCAGCCAGCCCGTGATCCATGCGACCGCGCCGTGTGTCTGCATGGTGTCGGCTGCCGTGGCGAAATCGCTGATGTCGGTCAGGCGGAGAATCTCGCGGGTGATGTCCGCCGAGCCGGTGGCCGCTTGCTTTAGGCGCGAGGTGACGCGTGCGGCGTGTTCGAGCGCCTGCCTGTAGCGCGCTTGGAGGACTGAGACGGGCGCTTCGGGCGGGGCGAGTCGCTCGCATTCAGCCGGAAGATCACCTTGGCCGATCATCACGCAATAGGTGAAGTCGTTGTCGGCGCCGAACTCTTCGATCAGCACCCCGTCGGGCTCAACAAAGGTGGTGTTGACGGGATCGCGGAACAGTTGAACGGGGATGCCCTGCGCCGTGAGCCGCGCGGGCAGAGTGACGTCGAAGTCGCCGAAAGGCCTGTAAAGATCGATATCGCTTTCGAGGCGCTCGGCCTCGTTGATCAGCGTCTGCCGCAGCTCGGACAGATGTGTCACCGCGTCAATTTTTGCGGCGGCATCGCCCGTGAAGGCGGGCAGAGGGGCAACGAGGAGCGCTTCGACGCTCAGCTCTTGTCCATGGACTCTGTGCGGTCCGATGGTGGTGGGCATCACCGGTTTGTCGGCGAGGGCATCCCCCAGAATCCATAACGCCTGCCGGGCTGTGTTGAGCCGTGCCTGTGCGTGCCGGAACGACTCCGATTCGGCCAGCTCCAGATTCAGGTGCAACGCGCCTAATTCGCGCAGGCGTTCGAGGGTCTGCCCGCGTTCGGCGGCCAAGCACACAAGCGTGACATGTTTCATGGGGACGATCATGCCGCGTCCTCCTCTTCGGTCTGCCGGCTGCGCCCTTTGGCGATCTTGCCGCGGGTGACCGAGGCTGTCTGCGCGTCTCCGATGGCGATCTTGATGATGCGGATGTTTTCGCGGCACTCGGGGATCTTCACCTTTTCGAACAGGTTGACGCGCTGCGAAGTGGTGTTCAGCTCGATGGTCACGAGTTCGCGCTGCTTGTCGAGCACGACGCGCTCGGCTTTCAGGCTGAGCACCGCGGTGAGAATCGCCTCGGCCGAGTCGAAACAGGCGGGCGTGGCGAAGAGGTCGATTTCGGCAACCGTGGTCTCGACCCGGTTGAAAACGGGGATGGTCACACCCGCAATGTTGCTGCTGTCGGTGACCACGCGGTCGAAGATCACCAGGTTCTCCAAATGGACTCCGCTCTCAGAAAACAGCATCACCCAGCCGGAGAGCGAGGCGTAGGCGGCGGCCTCGCGGTTGGCGACATCGTCGATGCGCGTGACAATAGCGGCGATCTCAGCCTGCAACTGCTGCTTCTTGAGTTGCAACATGGGCAGAAAGCGCTGATAACGCTTGAGCGCGTCGCTCTGCGCCTTCAACTCGGTCTTTGTCAGTTTGATCTTCGCCATGAGAGAGGGTTCGGGGTTCAGGAGTGTGTCTTGGGCCAGAATTTCGAGATGAGCTTGGTGGGGATGCCGGCCTCGTCGGGGCTGAAACAGTCGGCCAGGATCTGCCAGCCCAGATCCAGAGCCTTTTCGAGCGCGATGTTAACCGAGAGGTCCATCATCTCGCGCTCAAAACGCACGCCGTATTTCAAGAGCTTCACGTCCCAATCGCTCATACGGAAGCCCATCGACTGCTTCTCCTGCGTCTCTTTGAAGGAGGCGTAGAGCTTGATCATGGCGTCCATGATGGTGCGGTGGTCCTCGCGGGTATTCTTGTTCACCTGCTGCTTCAGGCGGCTGAGGGAGCCGAACGGCTCGATGCGCCCGTTGCGCAGGTAGAACTGACCTTCGGTGATGTACCCGGTGTTGTCCGGAACCGGGTGGGTCACATCGTCGCCGGGCATGGTGGTTACCGCAAGAATGGTGATGGAGCCTGCGCCTTCGAAGTCCACGGCCTTCTCGTAGCGCGAGGCGAGCTGCGAATAAAGGTCGCCGGGATAACCGCGGTTGGAAGGGATCTGCTCCATGGTGATGGCGATCTCCTTCATGGCGTCGGCGAAGCTGGTCATGTCGGTCAGCAGCACCAGCACCTTTTTGCCTTGCAGCGCGAACTGCTCGGCGGACGCGAGGGCGATGTCCGGCACGAGCATGCACTCCACGATCGGGTCGGAGGCGGTATGGACGAACATCACGGTGCGCGAGAGCGCCCCGCTCTCGTCGAGCGTGTCGCGGAAATAGAGGTAGTCGTCGTACTTGAGCCCCATCCCGCCGAGGATGATGATGTCGACCTCGGCCTGAAGCGCGATGCGTGCGAGCAGCACGTTGTAGGGCTCCCCGGCCCGGGCGAAAATCGGCAGCTTCTGCGACTCGACCAGCGAGTTGAACACATCGATCATCGGGATGTTGGTGCGGACCATGTTGCGCGGCATGATGCGTTTGGCCGGGTTGACCGAAGGCGTGCCGATATCGATCAGGTTGTCGGTGAGCACGGGGCCTTTGTCCCGCGGCACGGCGCTGCCGGTGAAGGCGCGGCCGAGCAGGGCGTCGGAGAAGTGTACGCGCATGGGGTGGCCGAGAAAACGGACGCGGCCATCGGTCGCGACGCCGCGGGCACCGGCGAATACCTGAAGGGTGACCGTGCCGCCGTCGAGCTTGATGACCTGTGCGAGCGAGGTGCCGCCGCGAGAGTTGACCTCGGCGAGTTCGCGGTACTTGACCCCCTCGGCGCGGAGCGTGATCACGCTGCCCGCGAGACTGTCGATGGCGTGATAAACCTTATGCATGTTTGTTCCTCATACGACCCGGTATCTGATCGGTTTGGACAGCTTTTTGACAAGCTTGCGCTCCATAAGCGTTTTCAGCCATGCGTCCACCTGGGTTTTCGTGACTTCGAGCAGTTCCGCGATCTGTTTGTCCGTCTTCGGTTCTGAAAGTTCGCGTTTCAGGATGTCGTTGACCGCCTCAAGCAGCCGTTCGGCGGCTGAAACACGCGGACCGTCTTCTGTGAGGCGTTCCTGTCCCGGAGTATGGGGAGCGGGGGGCTCTGTTGGGCGTATCGGTTTTATCTGGGAGTTTTTCCACCGTTGCGTGAACAGCGGCAGTTCCTCTGTTTCGGGAACGTGAGTCGCGGCAGGCGGGGGCTTTGTCTGGAAGGGCGTTCCGGGCGAGACAAACGCACTGAGCAGCTTGTGGCACAGCGCGGCGTTACACGCGTTGTAACCGGCGGCGGGGTCGCAAAGGGAAACCAACAGCAGGCGCCCAGCTTGAATCGGACTGCGGACGTCAGCGGCAAGCGCGGCGCGGACGAGGTTGTCGGCGAGAATCATGATGGCTCGTTCCCCCGCCCCTAGCGCCGCGTCCGCCGTCACCGGCACGCCCCCGCCCGGGTGCGAGCAACCGACCGTTATCCCCGCGGTCTCGGAGAGCAACGAGCGGTCGCCGCACCCATAGAGGATGGGCGGAACGCTATCATTCACTAGATCTTTCAGTCGCTTAGGATAATCGGCGTCGGCGCGGCTTAACACCCAGATGCCGCGCTGTTGCCACTGTTCTAGCGCAAGCCCCAGCGCCAGGCCGCGTCCCAGCAGCGTGACAAGCCGCCTACGTTCGACCGGACAACCATTCATTGCGAGAATTGTTTCCCCATCTTTCCCGATCAAATCTGCCGGACATTTTTTGTTCTGATGGAGCCAGCGGGCAAACGTTTGGTATTGCCTGGGAGTGAGCGGTTGCGCTTCTCCGTCGCTGGCATGACCGACAAGCAACGGAGCGGTCAATAAAAGAATAGCTTGCGTGTTTAAAGAAATTTCCATACTCAAAGATGACGGATGATCAAACAGGGGTGATGTTGGGCCAGATATTCGGCAACCAGTCGGCGGTGGCATTTTTCCGGGGTCGGCTCGCTGCAAAGCAGGCAGGCGCGGTCAAGCATGGCCAGCGGAACGCGGTCTTCGATTTTGCGGGCGCGGAGCAGCGGCAAGAATTGTTCTTCATAGCGTTCCCACGAACCGCCTTTCTTTTTGTAGTCGGCGAGAATGGCTTCGGTCGGCGCGAATTCCGGAAGATGCAGATACTCTGCGACGCAGAGTTCCTTTAGGAAGAAACGAAGGTCGTCCCGCTTGGCGAAAGCGGCCAGTTGCGAAACGTTGTTCAGTCGTATATCCAGCACGCGGCGAATTTCCGCCTTGCGGAGCAGGGAGAAAAACTGTTCGGCGTTTTTTTTGGTGAAACCGATGGTAAACAAGGTGGCATCCATAGGAGGGCTTTCGTGTTCACTGGATAGCGGCATGAGCAGATGAATCGGCGTTTTCGTCACCTCGGAACGCGATACGTTCCGCCTGGCGGGCGTAGGCCGTTTCGATGTCTTCCTCGGGTGTCTGGAAGAACGAGGGGGTGATCCTGAAGAGCCGCAACAGGCGGGTTTCAGTATCTCGGTTGTCTTCCAGTCCGCCGTCCTCCAAAATGTGCTTGATGGTTACATCTGGCGCTCGCAGATTCCGGCAGACTAGGATGGTGCGGTGGCATTGGGCCGGGTCCTTTTCCGCACACATCAGAGCCAGATTGAAATTCGCTGCACCGGCGCGGACACGGGCGAGACCCTCTCTGAAGAACTCGGTCTCGCTGACAGCCTGAAAGTCAACCTTGCCCTCCTTATAACAAGAGGCTGCCGCAGGGCGTGCGCCGAGCTGGTTTCCGAGAAAAACGTAGGCGATCCCGGCTTGTTTGAGCGTGTCCTGTAACGCATCACGGTTGAATTGGGGGGTGTGTCGGCTGAACGGCATGGAACGCACATCCGCGATGGCTGATATGCTGTTCAGGCGCAGCAGGGCGATGAAAGCCTCCTGCGTCTGGTTGGAATGCCCAACGGTGAAAACGGTTGTCATGGTCAATACTCCAGCACGGTCGCGACGACCTTGTAATGGAAACCGTCCGTATACGGCGGGGTCAGACTGACGACCAGCAACACACGCCGAGGATCAAGCGGCGTCACCTTCCGTTTGAACTCTCCCGGCACAGGAAACGGAGCGAGATGCCGCGCGTCCATCGTCGGATCGGTGATCGAAAGCTCGTACCGTGCATCATTATACATGAAAACGGCTTTCCGGTATTTTGTTATCTTTCCGTTTTGTTCAGTGGTCTGCCAGGCCTGAAAAGAGAGGGATCCGTCATCGGGGGCGAACATGACGAGCGATTGGCCGCAGAGGGGATGGGCGGCAAGAATGTCAGGGGCGATGCGGTCGGTTGTTTCACCCGGCGCGAGCCACAGGTCTGGAGGGGACTCCGCCAGTTGCGGTAAATCATGAGGTGAACAGGTTCCGGTCTTCAGCCAGCGGACCCCGTGGTCGGTATAATGGTTTTCCCGCTGTGACGGGGTTTCCTCCTTGCCGTTCAGCCCGACCGCGATGAAATCTCCCGGGCGGGGTTGGCTCCCATCCTCAAGCGTGCATTCGCTGTCCGACAACTCCCCGTTTCCGTGCCGCGAGACCGGGCGGATCCACACATGCGTTTGGGGTGCGCCGTTTCCGCTTGGGACGGTTTCTAGCCCGGCGACACAATGGGCATGGTTCTTAACTGAATTGGCGAGCACGAGCAGGTTTTTGGTGTAGACCCCCGTGCGGACATTTGAAGCCAGCACAAGTGGGAAGACCGGCCCGCTGCCGTGTGAACGTATCAGATAGGTCGCGATTGTCAGCGTCCATCCGGAGTTGACCGTGTCATCCACCAGGAGCGCCGCGCCGGCCGGGACGGGTGCATTGACCGCGAACGCGCCGTCCACATTCAGCGCCTGCCTGATGCTATTTAGACAAGTCGACTGTTCTGGCCGCTCGGTTGTTCTGGTGAGCACCGAGTGAAATGGAAGTCCGAGTGCGGCGGCGAGACGTTTGGCGAAGTCGGGAACGAGTTCTGGTAGATGGTTTGAGGGTATGCAGGTCACCCATGTAGGCTGCGGGCTGGGATTCCATTCGCGGATCATATCTACGCAGGCCGTCACCAACCGGTCGTCGAATTTTCCGTTCCGGCATTTCCCGTCTCGAACCAGCGCTCCCCACCCCGCGTCTTCCCAGACGCAGAGGATCTTTCCGGATTCTGCTTGGAAAGATTTGCCAAGTTTACCCTTCACCCCCGTTAACGGCATGCCGCCGGACGGCCATTGCTTCTTCAACACCAGCGGGTGGTGAGAACGGCGCAGAAACAAACCCGCCGACTGCGCCAGCGCTGACTCGTAAGCCGCCGGCAAGGGGGGCGTGTCCGGCGAGCGATACCCAGTCGGATCATCGTCCAGCGCACGCATGAGAAATTCCATGTGGCCGTCTGTCAAACCGACGTATTCGCGCATCTGCCGCTGTTCAGCGCGACGCAGCTCGGTCAGCCGACGTGCTCGCTCCCAGAATGTCGGAGACAGCGGGGTGATTGTCAGCTTCCATATGCCTGAGTCGTTCACTGCGGGTGCGGGCGATTCAAGCGAGAGCAGTTTTAACGCATTCCCGATTTTCTTTTTCGGGATATTCATTCTGCCAAGCAAGTCATACACGGATAAACCGGCAGGGGCGACTCGAAGTTGGTCGAGAATCGCTTGCACGTGTTCGGGCAATGGGAAGGCGTTGGTGATGAAATAATCATTGATGTCATCCTCCTCCAGCCCGCTCAGTAAAACCCCGTAGGCGGTGTCGATCGCCCGTCCTGCACGCCCGACCTGCTGATAGTAAGCGACGACCGACCCCGGTGTTTGATAATGAATCACGAATGCAAGATCGGGCTTGTCGAAACCCATGCCCAGTGCGGTGGTCGCCACGAGGCACTTGATCCTGTTTCCCAATAGCGCATTCTCACGATCTTCCCGGTTCTCGCTGTCGCTGCTGTACGCCCACGCATCAATGTTTTGCGAGCGTAGCCACGCGGCGACCTGTTCCGCGTCGCGCACGGTCAGCGTGTAGACGATCCCACTTCCGTGAATGCGCGGGATGTGCGTGGCGAGCCAGGCGAGGCGTGCAGCCTGATCGGGGATGCGCAAGGTCTGGAGCCGCAGCGAAGGACGCCCCAACTCGCCGCGTGACACGTTCGGTCCGGCCCCGAGAATGTTTTGCAGGTCGGCCATGACGCGGTTGTTGGCAGTGGCGGTCGTGGCCAGTACACGAAGGTTCGGGGGCATGGAACGGAGGATACGTTCGATGCGCCGGTAATCCGGGCGGAAGTCATGTCCCCAGTCCGAGATGCAGTGAGCCTCATCCACCACCAGCAGCGAGACACGCGTAGAGATGGGCGAAAGAATAGTCACGATGAAATCGTCGTTTGCAAGGCGTTCCGGCGAGATGAGCAGGACATCCACCGTGTTGGAAAGGAGATCGGTTTTGACAGCATTCCATTCGTTCGGATTACTGGAGTTGATGGTGGCGGCGCGGACACCCATGCGTTCGGCGGCGGCGAGTTGGTTGCGCATGAGCGCGATGAGCGGTGAAATCAAAACGGTCGGCCCCTCGCCCTGCTCACGCAGTAGCTTGGCCGCGATGAAGTACACGGCGCTTTTTCCCCAACCGGTCTTCTGTACTACCAGTAGCCGTCCGCGCCCTTCAACAACATGCCGGATGGCTTCGCCCTGGCCTTCGCGGAATACCGCGCCGGGGGTGCCGGTTCCTAGCCGTAGCAACTCAAGCGCTCTATGTTCGGGATATGTCATCAGCGTATTCCTTGCGTTATGCGCTTGCGATGGTTCGCAGAAGCGCGTCGCGCCGGGTGGCGTAGTCGGGGGCGTCGGCCGCGGTCTGGTTCCAGTCGATGAACGTCTGTGACACGCCCTGAAAGAATTTGCGCGCGACGCTTTTATCGGTGAAGGGATAATCGGCCAGCATGGCTTTTTCGACGACTCCGAACATCTCGCGCTGGCGGTCGGCCGGGGTGGCCGCGTCCACCTCGTTGAAGGCGTTCTGCTGAAGATAAACGGCGTCCAGCAACTCGCCCTTCAGGTAGATCAGGAAGTCCTTGATGCTGGTGCCCTCCTCGCCGACCACTTTCATCATCTGCGCGATGTCGTTGCCGTGGCGCAGGATCGAGCGCAAGCTTTCAACCCGATCCCTTTCGATGACGCTCGTGTACTTGCTCCAGCTCTCGAGCGGATCGATGGCCGGGAAGCGGCGGGCGTCGGAGCGGGCGCGGGAAAGACCGTGGAAGGCGCCGACCACTTTGAGCGTGGCCTGGGTGACCGGCTCATCGAAGTTGCCTCCCGCGGGCGAGACGGTGCCGCCGATCGTGACGGAGCCGACGGTGCCGTCCTTGAGACGCACCCGGCCGGCGCGTTCGTAGAAGTTGGCGATGAGCGATTCGAGATAGGCGGGGAAAGCCTCTTCGCCGGGGATCTCTTCCAAGCGGCCGGAAAGTTCGCGGAGCGCCTGCGCCCACCGCGAGGTGGAGTCCGCGAGCAAGAGCACGTTCAGGCCCATCTGGCGGTAGTAACAGGCGAGGGTGACGGCGGTGTAGACCGAGGCCTCGCGCGCGGCCACAGGCATGGAGGAGGTGTTGCAGATGATGACCGTGCGGTCCATCAGCGTCTTGCCGGTGCGAGGGTCGTGGAGTTCCGGAAACTCACGCAGGGTTTCCACAACCTCGCCCGCCCGTTCGCCGCAGGCGGCCAACACCACGATGTCGACATCGGCGTAACGCGAGGTGATCTGCTGGAGAACCGTTTTGCCCGCGCCGAAGGGCCCGGGTATGCAGTAGGTGCCGCCGAGCGCGACCGGGAAAAAGGTGTCGACCGGACGTATGCGCGTGGTCATGGTGTCGGTCGGCTTCAGGCGCTCCGCGAAACAGGTGATGGGGAGTTTGACAGGCCAGCGCTGCATCATCAGGACGCTGTGCTCCTGGCCGTCCGCGTCGGTGAGGAGGGCGACCTCTTGCTCGACCGTGTACCTGCCTGACGGCATGACGCTTTTGACGGTGTACACGCCGCGCAGGACAAACGGCACCATGATGCGGTGCGTGAAGATGCCCTCGGGCACCGTGCCGAGCGTCTCGCCGGCGGTCAGGCGGTCACCGGGCTTGGCCACGGGTGTGAAGGCCCACGTCGTTTTGCGGTCGAGCGCGTGCAGGTAGGTGCCGCGCTGGAGGAAGAAGCCGCATTGCGCGGCGAGTTGAGGCAGGGGGTTCTGGAGACCGTCATAAATCTGCTTCAGCAGTCCCGGCCCGAGTTCGGCGGTGAGCAGGCTGCCGGAGAAAGCGACCTTGTCGCCGACCTGCAAGTCGCGCGTGTCCTCGAAGACCTGCATGTCCGCCACGCGGCCGCGGATACGCACGATCTCGCTCATCAGGCGCTGGGGAGCGCCCTCTTGCTGCTCAAGACAGGCATAGCCCACCTCGTTCTGGGCGACCGCGCCGTCGAACGCGACAGTGATCATGTTGCCGTTCACACCGACAATCTTTCCGTTTGTTTCCATAGCGTGTAAGGGTTTAGGGTTCGGGGCTCAGGGACAAGGGCATCTGGGTGAGTTTGTTGAACAGCTCGAGGCCTTTATCCGCGTTCAGCGCGGTCCAGCGAGTACTGACAGCGAGTTTGATCGCGTAGGCGAAAACGACCTCGCGGGTGAGGGGGTCGGGACCTTGCAATTCATCCGAGATCAGCCAACGGATCTTGTCCAAAGCCTTCTCCCGTTTTAAAGGATCGGACTCTTGGAAGGCGTCCTCAACCTCGGTCCCGATCAGGCTGTCGCACCCCTGCGTGGGGCGTGTCCAGCGCTCGACATCCTTACCCGCTATCCGGGCCCGTTCGCGTGCGATGGCGTTACGCAAGATGGTCTCCTTATCTTGCCAAGCCACGACGAACGGGTGCGCTGAGGGACGCCCGCACAACAGCGCCTCGACCGCTTCCGCATCGACGGAGCTGAGCTGTTCGCGGCAAGTCTCGATAAACTTCGCGGGCGTGATGCCGGGAGCGGCGTCGAAATGCAACAGCGGCAAACTGGGAATTAAGTAGAAGAGGCTCATAGTACACGACCGACTAAACGAAGAGGCGGGAAGAGTGAGAAAAATGAGTTCAATTCGATTTCATGAGGGCGGCCAGACGGGGACGGAGATGCTTGGCTAGGGAGTCGGCGACCGCCGCACCGGTGAAGGCGTGTTCGATGCGCCCGTTGGCGAGCCGGATGCGGAATCCTGAACCGAGGGTGGCATCGGTGACGACGGTAACGCCGCCGAGCGCTTCTGCGGCGAGTGTCGCACGCAAGGCGTCCGCCAGTCTGGCTGTAGCAGCGACTTCGATGGGGCCTTTGCCGTCCAGATAGGCGCGGACCGCTTCGACGACCAGACCGGAGACCAGTTCCGCGCTGTTCAGGGCGGCAGTGACATCCTTGAGCAACACTCCGGTGAGCAGGGCGGTGACCGCCTTCTCCACATTCAGCACCGTGTCGCGGGCGGATTGGCGGATGGTCTCTTCGGCGCGGTGTTCGAAAGCCTGGGCCTCTATGCGGGCGTCCGTCGTGATCTGTGTCGCTTCCGCACGGGCGGCTTCGACGATGGAAAGGGCCTGCATACGCGCCGCTTCAACAATGGTGTCGGCATCGGCCTTGGCTTTATCCACGCCGTCGCGCCGGATCTTTTCCAACAGGTGTTGCAAGTCTTGTGTCATAAAGTCCCCGAATGCCCGCTGTTCGGCGAGTCGCGCCTTTTTTTGTCTTGTTCCATCTGCGAAAGCGCACCATCCGCAAATGAATAAGTGATTTCCGATAGTACTGTACACGAATGCAGCGGTCAAGTCAGACCCGGCGCAGATTGGGAATTATTGCGCACGTACCCGAATTTCTGATTGCCCGGCTCAGAAAGAGCAAAAAATATACGTGACATTTATACGGAAAATGTCACAATGCCGTTCTGTTTTTCCTATCGAAGGAGACCTCACTTTATGAAGAAAACTGCCGAGACCAAGAAAACGACGCCTGTAGCGGCTGCCGCTAAACCGCGCGTACTTATCACCGACACCACGCTGCGCGACGCGCACCAGTCTTTGTGGGCCACGCGCCTGCGCACGGCTGACATCCTCTCGATCGCCGACGAGGTGGACCGCACGGGTTATTATTCTTTAGAATGCTGGGGCGGTGCGACGTTCGACGTGTGCCTGCGTTTCCTGCGCGAGAATCCATGGGAGCGCCTGCGCCAGATCAAGTCGGTCTGTACGCGGACCCCCTTGCAGATGTTGTTGCGTGGCCAGAACATCTTGGGTTACAAGAACTATCCGGATGATGTGTTGGAGCGTTTCATTGCGCTGGCCTGCGAAAACGGCATGGACATCTTCCGCATCTTCGATGCGCTGAACGACACGCGCAATCTCGAGAAGGCGATTAAGGCGGTCAAGAAGTTCGGCGGCCACGCTCAGGGCACCATCTGTTATACCTATAGCCCGGTGCATACGGTTGAGAAGTTCGTCGCTATCGCCCAAGAGCAAGAGGCGATGGGGGCCGACACGATTTGCATCAAGGACATGGCCGGAATTCTGACGCCGGCGGCGGCGACCTCGCTGATCTCTGCGCTGGTCAAGTCGATCAGGGTGCCGGTACAGGTCCACTCGCACATGACCAGCGGCATGGCCGTGGCCATGTACCTTTCGGCGGTCAAGGCCGGTGCGGGCGCGATCGACACGGCGGTTTCGACCATGTCGGGATTCTCCTCGCAGCCTCCGACCGAGACGCTGGTTGCGATCCTCGAAGGCGAAGGTTACGACACCGGACTGGACCACAAGATGGCGGCCAAGGCCAACGCCCACTTCAAGACGCTCAAGAAGGTGCGCGAGCCTTCTTCCGGACTCGGCGAGTCGGTGGATGCGGACGTGCTGGAACACCACATTCCCGGCGGCATGATTTCCAACCTGCGTTCGCAGCTTCAGCAGCAGAGCGCGCTGGACCGTCTGCCCGAGGTGCTGGAAGAGCTGCCGCGCACGCGCAAAGACATGGGCTATCCTCCGCTCGTCACCCCGACGAGTCAGATCGTGGGCGTGCAGGCGGTGCTGAACGTGCTGGCCGGCAAGCGCTACGAGATGGTGACGCAGGAGACGCGCGATTACGTGAAGGGTCTGTACGGCCGCTCGCCCGCGCCGATCGACGCCAAACTGGCGAAGTCCATCTTGAACGGCGAGAAGCCGGTGACCTGCCGTCCGGCGGACCTGCTGAAACCGGGCCTGGCCGACGCGGCCTCACAGATTGATCCGAAGCTGATGGAGAAGGAAGAGGACATCCTGTCGTACTGCCTCTTCCCCGAGGTGGCGCTGGGTTACTTCAAGTGGCGCGCCAAGCCGGCGGATCAGCGTGATCCGATTCCCGCCGACCTCGAAGGCGCGGGCGTTCAGAAGAAGCCCGAAGCTGCGGTTCCGCAGACCGAGGCTGTCAAGCAGAAGACGGCCGACGAGTCGCTGAAATATGCGGAAATCGGCAGACTGGTGGCCGGACTCGCCAGCCGCCTGGGCTTTGCTGCCGGTTCCGCGCCGATCGCGTTGCCTGACTTGCCCGCGGCGGTTGCCGAACCGGCAGTTTTGGCCGCTCCCGTTCCTGCGAAGAAAGTTGACACTCCCGTGGCCGGTCCGACGATCAACGCGCCGCTCAACGGCACGTTCTACCGTTCGCCCGGACCGGGCAAACCGGAACTGGCGAAAGAGGGCGACAACCTGAAGGCGGGCGATCCGCTCTGCATCGTCGAAGCCATGAAGCTCTTCAACCAGATCAAGGCGGACAAGCCTTTGAAGGTGGTGAAGTTCCTCGTCGATCACGGCGCGGTTGTGGCCAAGGGTCAGCCGATGGCGGTCGTGCAGTACTAGCGCTTACTTGCAGGTTGTTAGCGTTTCATGTTGTGGCGTTTCATTGACACGGTATGGTTTTTAAGCCAAAATAGAGACTACTGATTTTAATACAGGTCTGTGTCTGGCGGGAGCCTTTTCCGGCAGACGCGTCCGAACGAAAGGAACGCATGCAAAGTCTCATCAACCACATGAACCAGCTTCAGGAACTGGTGCTCATCCGCGACGAGCACCGGACGACGGGAGATGGAAGCCACATGGAGCGCTTGAACGATTCCATTGACCAGTTGACGGACAAGTTGCCGCCCGATGTGAAATCGCTCTATCAGAGGTTGTACAAGAAAGACCACATCGTCTTGGCGCCGATGTATAACGGATGCTGTGCGATCTGCGGGATGCGCATGCCGATCAGCCAGGTGCAGGCGGTCCGCCTGTGCAAGCAGATACAGAACTGTCCAAGTTGCGCGCGCATTTTGTACGAGGAAAGCGACGCGCCGCGGTGGGTGGGTGAGGCGCCAAGCCGTACCGAGCCCCGGAAGTCCGGCATCTCGCGTTTCTCTGCGGAGTCGCTGATGGTCCCTAATCTAAAGGCGACGACGGGACAGGAGGCCATCGCCGAACTGGCGGGAGTGATGGAGGAGATGGGCTTCGTGTCCGGCGTGGACAAGCTGGTTCAGAACGCGCTCGAGCGCGAGGCGGTGTTGAGCACGGCCATGGAGAACGGGCTGGCCTTCCCGCACGTGCGCGGCGTGGAGGGCGGTGGGCTGACCTTGTCGTTGGGCGTCTCCAAGAAGGGACTGAAGTTCGACGATGCGGGGAACATGGTCAACATCGTTTTCTTCATCACAATCCCCACGGCGGTCAGCGCGTTCTATCTGCGCCTGATGTCGGGGCTGACGGAGACCTTTTTGAAAGAGCAGAACCGCGAGGCCATCCTGTTGGCCGAGACGCCGGAACAGCTCTGGAAGGCGCTGACGAAATCAACCCGTTATTCCATTAAGTGAGGGTCTCGCCCTCACGAACCGGACGGTAGCGCGTGGGGGCACGTGGACTGTTCTTTTGAAAGTGCATATGCGTATCCATCGCGGACTCACCGGCTGGCTGTTTTGTGTGGGCTGCTTCGGTCTGGCCTGCGCCCAGGACGTATCGACGGAAGGTCGGCGCGGGCGTTCTTCAAAACCGCCGCGTGATGCGGCGGCGGCCCCTGCGGCCACGGACGGGATGGATCTCGCGGCGGTGCCAGACGGGCTCGCTGCCACTTCAGCGCCCGTGGTCGAATCCGTAGACTACACCCGGTTGCTCGAGCAGTTTCTCAAAGCGAGCGACGATCAGACGGAGGTGTACTTCTATCGCTGCAAATATGTCTCCGCGGAGACCATGCGGCGTCTGCTGGAGAACTTCCTGACGCCGGCGGGTACGGTGGGCCGGAGCGATGAAGACGACATCGTGGTGGTCTCCGATTTGCCTTCGCGGCTGCCGCAGTTGAAGCAGATCGTCGAGCAGGCGGACCAGCCCGTGGCGCAGGTGCTGGTGGAGGCTCGGATCGTCGAACTCGAGATCAGCAACGACTTGACACGCGACGTCAACATGGGCATTGCAAAGACCGGGGCGTCCGATTCGGTGCGCAAGATCTTTCAGGATATTCTAGACCCGAACTCGTCTAGCAGTTCGGGAACCGAGGACCTGGGCGATGTTTACACGGCCGGCAAGCATGCGGACGGTTCCCTCTGGACGTTTGTGGGGGTGGACAAGATCAAGATTTGGGCCATGATCAATTATTTGGAGCAGAAGGGCCGTGCGCGCATCCTCTCGTCGCCCAATCTGGTGATCCGGCGCGGCGCCGACGGCAACATCATGAACGGCGAGAAAATCCCGGTGCTGGAGCGCACGATCACCGGCAGCAGCGAGAGCATCTCCACGCGTTTCGAAAACGTGGGCGTGAAGCTCATCGTGCGTCCGATGATGATCTCCGGCAAGCGGATTCATGTCAAAGTGAACCCCGAGGTTTCCAGCGCGCCGCGCACGGTGCAAACGGGCGGATTTGAGACTCCCATCATTGTGGTGCGCAGCGCGAGCACGCAACTGGAGGCCAACGACGGCGAGCTGATCACGATCGGCGGGCTGATGCGGGAGGAACAGCGCGTGGTCGACAAGCGTGTCCCGTATCTGGCCGACATTCCCTATTTGGGCGTGCTCTTCCAGTCCAAGCAGATCAAAACGTTTACCTCGCAGATTGTGATCTTCATGACGATGCGTTTGGTTGAGCCCGGGGCGTACGAAGCGCTTGAGGTCAAGAGGCAAAGCGGCGTTCCCGAGAATGTCCGCGAACGTGTTCGGACGATCGAGGACGAAGTCAACCGGGACGATCAGACGATATGGAAAGAGCTTCCCAAATAGGTGCCGCGCGGCAAGCACTGTGTGTGCTTGCGGTCTGCATGTCAGTTGCGCTCATGAGCGGATGCCAGCGGGAAAAGGCGCCGGTCGGGCTCGACGGCATGGACCGTGTCTATACGGTCAAGCGCGGCGACTTCAAGGTGGCCTTCCGTCTCGAAGGGCAGCTCGATGCCATCCGCAGCCAGCAGTTGCGTTTCGACGGCAAGCGCGGCATCGGGCAGCTCAAACTGGTGGACCTCGTCCCCGACCGGACCAGCGTGGTCTCCAACGATGTGATCTTCCGCCTGTCCGACGAGTGGTTCGTTGAGCAGGACAAAGACCTCACGCGCAAACTGCAGCTCGCCGAGGAGGATTACAAACTCGCGCTGCAAGATCTTGAGATGATCCGCGCCGATAATCTGACGGAACTGAAAAGTGCCGCCGATGCGCTGCGCGATGCGCGTGAGCAGTATCTCAAATACGAAGACGAAGACGCGCCGCGGAGAAAGAAGGATTTGCTGAAGGCCACGCAAGAAGCGTCAACCGGCTACGACGCGGAGATAAGCGAGTTGGCCGACGCGAAGAAGGCGTTGACGGACGCCATCTCGCAGGACGCTAAAACGATTGCCGCAGCGCAGAAGAAACTGGTCGATGTCGAGAAGTTGCTCTCAACGGCCGAGCAGACGATGGAGAAGGCTTGGTACGACCTGCGGATTTTCAAACGGTACGAGTATCCGCAAAAGATCGCCACCTTGCAGGAGGCGGTCATGAAGAGTCAAATGGCGGTGCAGCGCACCATCGTGAACAACAACGCCAAGATCAGCAAGAAACGGATCGAGATCGCGAACCGCGACAAGCTCCTCAACGATTACAAAACCGACCTCAACGGCGTCAGGGAGGACATGCAGAAGCTGGTCATCCGGGCGCAGTCCGACGGCATGCTGATCCACGGCGAGAACCGGCGCAACCGCTGGGATACGCCGAAGGAGATCAAGGTCGGCGCGGATGTGAGTGTCGGCGAGTCGATCGGCATCATTCCGGACGTGAGCAAATTCAAGGTTCAAGTCAACATCCCGGAGGAGTACCGTTCGCGCATCAAGACCGGCTTGCCGGTCGTGATCCGCGCCAAAGCGGTGCCCGACCTCACCTTGTCAGGGGAGATCGTCAAAATCTCGGGCGCGTCTACGCCGATCATCCCGTGGGACCAAGGCAGCCCCAAGGTGTATGCTTCGGACATCTCGACCGATGCGGCCGACGAGCGGCTGACGCCGGGCATGACCGTGCAGGTCGAGATCGTCGTCGAAAAGGCGGCTGGCGTTCTTTATGTGCCGGTCGAAGGGGTTTACAACCGCGACGGCAAAACCTACTGCAAGCTGCGGCAGGGCGCGGGCCAGACGGAGCGCGAGGTGAAGACCGGCCGTTTCTCGACCGACTACGTGGAGGTCACCGAGGGGCTGAACGAGAGCGATCAGGTGATGCTCGACCGGCCGACCTCATAACGTGCGGCGTCGCGGAGAAGAAAGGAAGTCACGGTCATCACCAGCCAATCGCCGGGCGCGACTGGTTCAGCGGGATGGCGCCCGAGGTGTCGATCGCGGTGCGCAGCTTATGCTCGCGGCAGCCGTCGAGCACTTCACCGATTCAGCGGTCGGATAGGGCAGGGGGCGAATCACTATTCGCCCTTACTGGGAGCAGGGGGATTGGCTGT
This sequence comes from bacterium, assembly GCA_025360845.1. GTDB lineage: Bacteria > Verrucomicrobiota > Kiritimatiellia > RFP12 > UBA1067 > JAHFSX01. The sequence goes on along the minus strand of JANYBJ010000312.1, from coordinate 5,769 downwards.
TTTCTGGATGAACTTGAGTGTCAGGGGCATGGCGCCTGTGCCGACCGTGCCGTGGTCGAAGCCAGCGAGTTCATGGAACTCGACGTGCGGGTGTCCGATATTCTTTAGGCTCACCGCCATGAGGGCGTTCTCCTCCACGCGGTTCTTGTATTCGATCTTCCGGTCACCGAGGATCAGGCAGATGGGCGGCAGATTGCTCGCGCAGTAATACAACGGCGCGTACTCGTCAATGATGGGGCGCAACTCCGGGCCGGTGTCGCCGCGCAGTTTTTTCACATGGAAGTGTGTTGTGACCTGCGCGCTGACCGGGATCAGGCCTGCGATTTGCATGTTGGAAACGCCGCGGGCCGCGAGCCACTTGGGGTCCATGCCAATCATCGCGGTGAGGTATCCGCCGGCGGAGTGACCCGCCACGAAGACCTTGTTGGAATCGCCGCCGTACCGGGCGATGTTCGCGATGACCCACGCGGTGGAGGCCGCCGCGTCTTCGAGAAAGCTGGGAAGCTTGCCTTGCGGCGAAAGCCGGTAGCCGACGCCGGCGACGGCGATCTGCGGGTCTTTCAGCTCCGGGAATTGACGCTGCCCTCCGGTGAGCCCGCCTCCATGGAACCACACCAGCGTGGCGAAGCCGGCGTGGTTGGTCGGATAGCGGAGGTCAAGACGGCATTGGCTCCTCTGATAGTCCTCGGCGTTCAGAAGTTCCTGTTCGCCGTAGTAGGACAGGTTGGTCACGACCGCGCAGGGTTCGGACGGCTCGGCCGTCGCGGCGACAGCGGATAAGGTGAGAAAACACCATAAGGGTAGCAGTTTACTTATCATAGTTGCGGGCACCCTTCACTAGGCATTGAAATAGCACAAAGGACCTTCTTTTCTCAGCCATTCGACCGTTGTTTTAAACCCGCTTTCGAAGTCGTATCGGGGTGTCCAGTCCAGTTGGGCTGCGGCATGAGTGTTGTCCGCAACCCATGTGTTCGTGTCCCATGCGCGCTGGGCCAGCGATCCCCATACGGGCTCCCCGGTGACGTGAAGGACGCGCTTGGTGATCGCGACCGCATCGGCAATGGTTGTCTGGATGCCCGTTCCGATGTTGTAGACTTCGCCTGGTACGCCGTGCCGAGCTGTGGCCGCGAGTAAGAAAGCGTCAACGACGTCGTCGATGAACACATAGTCGCGGGCTGTATCCGGGGAAACCAAGGGAGGAAGGTTCCCCTTCAGCCCGTTCAGGATCAGCGCAGGTATTAACCGGTTGGCGTCTTCATAGGCGCCGTACACCGAGTAAAGGCGAAGTGTGGTTACCGGCGCCTTTTCACGTTGAGCGGTGTAGCGGCAAAAAAGGGTTGCCGAAGCTTTGGTCACCGCATAGTGACTGTTTGGTTCCAAGAAAGTCGTCTCCGACGGCGGCTCACTTTTGTAGCCGTACTCCGAAGAGGTGCCGGCATTAACAAACGCGTCGAAACCGAGTTTTAAGCACGCAGTCAAGACGTTCATCGTGCCCTGAATGTTCGTCCGCACCATCTGCTGCAGATCGTTCTGCCAAGAGTACGCCCCGTATGCGGCCAGATGGAAAATCCAATCGGGACGGATCTGGCTGACGACACGGACGACCGCGTCCAAATCATGAAGGTGAAGTTCGTGCAGCCTGATGTGATCACGGATTGCATCGATGCGCCATGACTGGTAGTCGGGACGAAGGAGCAGATGCACTTCATGTCCTTCGCGCAGCAACCGCCGAGCGAGATTAGCCCCGACAAAGCCAGTGCCGCCGGTGAGCAACACGCGCTTACTCATAGGCTGGAACCTCATGTTTGCGGGCGAAGCGGCCGAGCGTTTCGAACAGTATGTGGGTTCGCGTTAGACTGATCATGTCGCATGCCTCCTATCGGTTGCGTTGCCAAAATTCAAAGACGCCTGCCGTGCCGTCGAGTCGGTAATGCTTCTCGACCGTCTCATGAAAGGCTCGCCAAACATCGGACTGGATCAGATTGCTGCGGATGACGACCACATCAGGTCCGCGCTCAGCGACTTGGCTTACAAGCTGATCGACTAATGCATGAGTATAGAGCATGGGGAAGAGCGGCGAATAACGGGACCAAGGTGCGGTATCGGAAGCGAGGTAGAAGATCGGGTCGGCGTCGTCGAGCACCGCAACGGTTTTCCCGGATGCGGCGGCTTCTTTCAACCTGTTAATGACGGCATCGAACATGGCGGCGTACTCCTTCGCCTCGGCGGGCAGGCCGCTTAAGTCCTTCTCCTCCTTGAGCAGACAGAACCCGGCAGGCTGTTTTGCCAAGAAGAAGGATTGAAGAAATCCGGGATATTTCCGGAAACTGGTGGTGGTCACCAAGAACAGTGTGGCTGCGACCAAGGCGCCCAAAGGCAAATAGGTTCCCAGGGACAACACCTGCCCGGTCGGAGGCGTTGCACGCTGCGAGGCGTCCGTGAGGGATTGTACCCGTGATTGGCTCCAGCGGGCAAAAGTCACTGCGGCAACGATGCTGAACGGCACAGAGACATGGAAAAGATTGTACGGATGGGAACGCCCGATAAACAGCATTAGAGTGGCCAGGCCGTACGTGCTGAGGCAAGCGAGGAAAACGTTCTCCGGCGTGTTGTTACGGAGAGGTAACTTCAAGAGCGAAACACAGATCATGCTCAGGTAGAGAACAAGCACCAGTGCGAACAGAAGGAGCGTGGAAGGCGGCACCAAGGCAATCGGCAACGCGCCGAACCCCCCGCCGTATGCCAAGAAAGATTCCAGCCAGCCGGACCAGAACGCGCTTTGCAGAAGTGTTCCACGCCCCGCGATCCAAAGCATGGGAAGGGACACCGCCAGCGCAAGTGCGACACACTGTAAAGCAAGCGAAAGTTGCCGCAGCGGCAAACGCGCCTTCGTGCGCGGCAGAGAGTGGCAATAAAGGAAATACGCCGCGAGCGTTGCGGACAGATAGAGGCCCGTGTCCGTTCCAAAAAGTATCGCACCTCCTGCCAACGCGGCGGCGAGGCGCAACCAAACCGCTCGCGCGGTACGCACATGAAACAGGATGCAGATAAAAAACCAAACATCGAGCGGTGAACGCAGAATCGTTGACGACGGGTACCTCCATAAAACATCTGAACCTGTGCCGCTGAACAGGTGAAGTGCAAGGACCAAGAACAGACCCGCCACCGCCCATATCCGGTTTCTGAGCAGACCTTTAAGCAAGATGTAAACGTTGAAGAAATAGAGGCAGCAATAGATCACCGAGAGTTGGATCATATGCCCGTAGGAGATCGCAACGTGCTGAGCAAGCGCGTCAAAAAGCAAAGGCCAGCCGACACCATATTGCGTATAGAAATCGGTTCCGAGTGCCCTGCCGTGATGGAATGCCAGAGTTGGCCCCATCGCGTAAAAATCCCAGTGATGGAGTTTCTCCAGGAGCAAGAATTCGCCTGCGAGATTTGAAAACTTCGGAATGTAGAGCACACCGCAAATGAGCGGCGCTATGAGCAAGTCCCACCCGCTAAACCATGCGGCATACGGAGGTGAAGGGATATCTTCTGAACTGAACCCTGACCGCGTCGGGTAGGGATGGCACGGCAAGCGCCACTCGAAGATGACGACACAAAAGGAGAACAGGGGCAGCACAAACAATAACGCAGCCGCAAACAACGGCATGTCGCCGATGTCGTCACTTCCCCTAAAATACCGTTGCGTTGCAATCAGCACAAAAAGGTGAAGTGCAAACAGTAGGGCACATAGAACGATTTGTTCCCAGCGGAACTGAATGGAGGCTGGGCTTGCCGAGGCTTGCTCGGATGGCCGACGTCTGCTCTGTAGCCATGCGAGTCCGATGCAAAGGGAACAGGCCAGGGCACATCCGGAAACGTAAAGAAACAGGTCGTGCTCTGGCCTGAACAGCTGAAGCCCGCGTTGAGTCAGGGTTGCAAGAACGGACGAGGGGACTATCGCCGGCCCGAACAACCATAAGGCGGACAACATGAGTTCAACGCCGATCATCACGCCGACCAGTGTCGGCCACGCAATCTCCAAGTGGCTGTCTCTTTTCATGTGTTTTTCTGCGCCAAAAGATACAGGTTGCCCAGCGGGACCGCAAACGGTAACCGCCCAACGGGCGCGCGCCTGAGAAAGGCGAGGACGCCTTGCTTGAGAGCGGTCGGGAACGGGGCGAGCCGGGCCAAATAATGAAGACTATAGCGGTTCCACACGCTGCCGGTTTTGAGCACCTTGAATTTCTGCGCCTGTGCGATGCGTGACAACGTTGCAGGGGAGAAGAGATAGGTGTGCTCAATGTCGATGATCGGGCTGCGCTCGCCGAGCAGGCGTGCGGAGAAGGCGTCAATATTGTGGTTGAGAATCAGCACGAAACCGCCAGGTTTCAGCACGCGGCAGGCCTCGGCCAAGACGCCCGCAGGATCGGGCAAATGATCGAAGACTTGAAAAAAGCACACGACATCGAAGGTCTCATCCGCGAAAAGACCGGGGCGCATGATGTCGCAGACGATCCGCTCGCGCACACCTGAAGCGGCTTGGGCGACGGCTCTGGAACTCGGCTCCACACCGCGCACATCCGCGTAACCCCGGGCCTGCGCCTCTTCGAGGAAGAAGCCGCTGCCGCAACCGATTTCGAGCAAGGCGCCTCTATGCACCCCAAACACTCCGAGACGGTCAAGACACCTTCCGTACGTGCGACGCAGGTTGTCGACCTCCGAGCCATAGTCGAAGGTGCTCTGGCGATAGAGTTCTCCCAGCGTCGCGGTGTTTGCCACCGGGTCCGAGCGGACAAGGCCGCAAGTGTCGCATTGAACGATTCGATAATGAAGCCGATCCGGCAACCGACGCGCGGAAAAAGTCTCCGGGGTTAAGTCGCTGAAAGCGAAGTTCTCCGGATAGAGTTCCGACGCATGTCCTTCGGTGCCGCAGATCGCGCACCGGGTGGAGCGTAATGCGTCCTCACTCATTTTTCGCACGAGCCTTCCTGTTCGCGCGGATTATTCAGCACGCTTTCAACGATGTAGGGGGGGCGTTTTTTCACCTCATCGTAAATATGCTCGAGGTAGCTGCCGATGATGGCCAGGCAGAGAAGCTGGATGCCCCCGACGAAAAGGATCAGTACGATGACGGTCGATATCCCGCGCGGCACGAGTTCAGGATGCAGCAGCCGCAGCGTGATCTGCCAGAGGATGGCGACAAACGATGCGCCAACCGTACCCAGCGCAAGCCAGACAATGAGGTCGAGCGGCACATAGGAAAAGGAGAGGATGCCCTTGCGCGCCCACCCGAGGTTGCGCAGCATGCTGTTGGTGGTGACGCCGAACATCCGTTCCGGGCGCACATAGGGCACGCCGGTCTGGCGGAAGCCGACCCACGCGCGCAAGCCGCGCAGGAAACGGTTGGTTTCCGGCAGACTGTTCAGGGCATCGACGACGCGTCTGTCAATCAGGGAAAAATCACCCGCGTCCAGCGGGATCGGGACATAGGAGGCTGCGCGAAAGACGCGGTAAAAAGCCCTGTAGGCGATTTTTAAAAAGTTTGTCGCTTCGCGTTTGACGCGCACGCCGTAGACCACGTCGAAACCTTCGAGCCACTTGGCGTGGAACTGCTCAATCAGCTCGGGCGGATCCTGCAGGTCGCCGTCGAGCAGCACCACGGCGTCGCCCGTGGCGAGCCGCATCCCGCTGGTGAACGCGTTCTGCGAACCGAAGTTGCGGGAGTGATTGATGACGGTCACCTTGCGGTCGCGCGCCGCCAGCACGCCCAACACTTCCCTG
>JANYBJ010000311.1 GCA_025360845.1 bacterium | reverse complement strand
CAGGACTAACTCGTTATTCATCCTGTTTCATCCTGCCATCCTGTCAATAGAATTTAAGGTACACTGTCTAGTTATTTGCGGGACACTACATGAGGTGTCTTTGTGGTGGAAATTCCGGGTTGTGGGCAGAGCCCGCGTTAGCAAGAACACGATGTTTCTCTCCCTCGCCCTCTGGGAGAGGGCCGGGGTGAGGGTTGTGAGCTTGCCCACATTAGGCCAAATGAGAGCGCGCGGGTTTGCCGATCGCATAGACGTTGAAACCCAGTTCGTACAGCGCCGCGTGGTCGACGCAGTTGCGTCCGTCGAACAGGAAGGCCGGCTGCCGCATACCGGCGTACACCCGCGCGTAATCCAGCTCGCGGAAGCAGGTCCAGTCGGTCAGCACCGCCACCGCGTCCGCATCCAATGCCGCCTTGTACGGGTCAGTCTCGAAAAGAACACGATCTCCCAAGTCCGCCAGATCATGCCGCGCGTTGCCGAGCGCCTGCGGGTCGCACACCACGACCTGCGCGTGCTCTTCGACGAGCATCCGCGACACGCGGATCGCGGGGCTCTCGCGCGTGTCGCCCGTGTCGGCCTTGAAGGCGAAGCCCAGCACCGCGATGCGCTTGTCCGCCACAGTGTTGAACATCGCATGCAGGATGTTCGCCACAAACCGGTCCTGCTGCCAGTCGTTGATCACCACCACCTGCCGCCAGTACTCCGCCGCCTCGTGCAGGTTATACGACCCGCAGAGGTAGACCAGGTTGAGAATGTCCTTCTTGAAGCACGACCCGCCGAAGCCCACTCCCGCCTTGAGGAATTTCTGCCCGATGCGCGAATCCATGCCGACCGCGTGCGACACCTCCTCGATGTCCGCCTCGGTCGCCTCGCACAGCGCCGAGAGCGCGTTGACAGAGCTGACGCGCTGCGCGAGCACCGCGTTCGCCGCGAGCTTGGAGAGCTCGCTCGACCACACGTTGGCCGTGAGGATTCTGTTGCTCGGAATCCAGTTCGCATAGATGTCCACCACCGTTTGGAGCGCCTTCTGGCCGGTCGGCGTGGCGTCCGCGCCGATCAGCACGCGGTCGGGCTTCTCGAGATCGGCGACCGCCGTGCCCTCGGCCAGAAATTCGGGGTTGGAAAGCACCTCGAAGTGGTGCTGCGTGCGGCCCGAGTGCAGAATGCGCGACATCGCCGCAGCCGTCCGCACCGGCAGCGTACACTTCTCGATCACGATCTTATCGCCCTTGGCGCAATCGTGAATCAGCCGCGCCGTCTTCTCCCAGTACTGCAGGTCAGCCGCGCAGCCCGCCCCGTGCCCGAAGGTCTTGGTCGGCGTGTTGACGGCCACGAAAATGATGTCGTTTTCATCGATCCCCTTCTGGATCTCGGTCGAGAAGAAGAGATTCCGTCCACGGCACTTCCGCACGACCTCGTCAAGGCCGGGCTCGTAAATGGGCAACTGGTCCGAGTTCCAAGCCGCGACGCGCTGCGCGTTCACATCGACCACCGTCACCCGGATATTGGGGCACTTGAGGGCGATCATGGCCATGGTGGGTCCGCCCACATAACCGGCACCGATACAAAGGATATTTTTATTCATTTCGTCAAAATATCACACCGCCCGTTCGTTTGCAAGTTTCGCAAGAAAGCCTTTTGCGCAAAGCCGTCGGCCGTGGCATAATGGCTCATCATGAGTTTTGAAAACCGACTTCTCCCGTTCGCCCTCTTTGTCGGCTTCCGCCTGCCGCACGCCGGGCGTGCCCTTCCGCGGAGGATCGCATGAGCGACGGCCTCGGACTGCCCCCTGACATCCAGGTGAAAGCCCGGGCGGACATGGAGAAGCTCGCCTCCATGACCATGCCCTTCGGCAAGTTCCGCAGCCGCCGCGTCCTCGACCTGCCCGAAGACTACCTGCTCTGGTTCAAGCAGAAGGGCTTCCCGAAAGGCGAACTCGGCCGCATCATGCAGCTCGCCCTGGAGCTGAAGATCAACGGGCTCGAAGGCCTGATTCCGGGCTGACGGACTCTTTACCGCTCCCAATACGCCGCCGTGTTGGTGGACAGCCGGCCCGCGCCCATCTGCCCGCGGATGCGGTCAACGTCCACCTTGCGCGGGATTCCCGGCATGATCTTGGCCTTCTTATCCGAGACCGTGTTCGGCTGGTTGGTCGTTTGCGGCTCAGGCGCCTGTGCCTCAACCGTTGACTCATCCTCGGCCTCCGGCAGACGTTCCGGCCACGCGTCGCGTAAGCGCCCGCCGAGAACCGCCAGTGCCGCGACCAACGCCAGCCCCGCCGTCAGCCGCGCGTGACGGCCCCCCAGCGCCGCGCAGAGCGCCATGCCGCACGCCAATGCCGCGAAGCAGACCACTGTCTCCCATAAACCCGCCAACGGCACCAGCCCCACAAAGAATATTCCCGCCACGGCCGCGCCCACTGCGTCCGCCAGCACAAAGACCGCCGCGCCGTCCGCCCGGCTCCCTTCGCACGCGGCCAGCGCCGTCGGCACCGCCACGCCCGCCGCACTTCCGGCCGCGAAGCACAAGAGCACCGCACCCGTCGCCGTCGCCACCCACTCTGCGCCCGCCAGCGCACCGAAGCCGACACCCGCCTGCATGAGCGTACACACGACCAGCACCAGGCGCTGGCCACCGCCTGCGGGGAAACGCCTCACGGCGTCACTACGAACACATGAGTCCTTGGCCGCCTCATTTGTAGTGGGCGCGTCAGGGCCTTCTCCCATGCCACACGAGGCCCTGTTCAGCAAACCTTGGCCCAGCCGGTTGCCGCAGAAGAGGCCGGTCAGGTAAAGGCAGCTCCCCACGCCAGCCAGCAGGTAGAGCGTCCCGAAGCGCATCTGCACCTGATACATAATCGACAGCGACACCGCCAGCCCCAGCGCCCCGCACGCCGCCAGCCATGCCGCCAGCAGCCGCCGCTGCGCGTGTGCGCCGCCGCCCAGCGCCACCGGCAACATCCACAGCACCACCAAGAGCAGCCCCGCCAGCCGCGCGCCGTCCTGCTCCCTCAGCCACGCCAGCCACGCCCCCGGCGTGGCTTCCGGATACCCGCGACGCACGGCGTCTGCGAGTCCCGTCGCCAGCACCTCCTCGGCACTCACCGCCTCGGGCATCACCTGCGTTTCCGCCGGATTCAGCACGGGGACCTGCTGGGCCCACTGCTGCGCCCGCACCGGATCGTACAGGCGCGTCACGGCCTCGGCCGGGAACAGATCGCGCTTCAGCATCGCAAAGCGCGTGGCCGCGTCCTCGGCCCCGTACGCGAGCCCCGTCACCTGCGCCGCGATCCACCACCCGCCCGCGTCCGGAGCGAACACGCCGCTCTCGGGCCACGCCTGCCGCACGCCCCGCACCGTCGCGTCGAGCAGCGCCCCCTGCTCCGGCGTCAGCGTGTCCGCTTCGCAGGCGAGCCCGAAAAGCGCCACGCCCGTGCGCCGCGTCACGCGCCGCACCCGGCCCGCGAACTCCGTCCCGCGCCACGCCGCGCCCGCCAGCGAGGTTGCCGGGGGCAAGCCCGCCAGCACCGCATCGAACGACGCCTCGGGCAGCGTCTCCAGAAACCGCTGCGGGGACTGGCCCGCGGCCCGGATGGCGGTCTGCAGCCCGCCCGCCTGCGTCACTCTCAGCAGATTCAGGCCATATTGCGCGTCGCACGGGCACCAGACGATCGCGAGGTCGGGCCGCAGCGCCTCGAGCGCGAGCCCCGCCGCCAGCGGCACCTGCCCGACCAGAAGGACCTCCTTCGCATAGGGGCGCTGCGACAGCACCAGCGCCGCAAGCTCCATCGCGCGGTCGCCCTCGGGGATGATCTCGTTCACGCCGCCCGACGAAAGCGCGTAAAAGGTGCCGCCGTGCGAACCGTAAAACGTAGTCCCGCCGCCGGTCTCGAAGCGGCCCGGCCGCTCCGCCGCCTGCGGAAAATAGCGGAACCATTCGGCCACGTCGCGCGGGTCAGGCGGCCTGCCGCACACGATCAGCGCCGTCACCGCCAGCCCGCCAGCCGCCGCACCCAGAGCCTCCCACGCGAACGCGCGGCTGACCTCCATCCCGAGCCGCTCCAGCCGCCGGCAGGCCGAGGGGATCACCACGCCCGCCACCAGGCAGAACGGCGCGTTGGCGATCAGGCAGCCGAGCGCCAGATGGGCCAGGGGAAAAGTCTGATACTCCGGGACGCCCAGCCAGCCGCGCAGATTCTCGATCAGCGCGTACTGCGCGAAATAGAGGCCCGCGCAGCAAACGACCAGCAGCCAGACGACAGGAGACAGATAACCCGTCAGACGGCGCCCGAACCGCGTGGCCGCGACCGCCGCCCCCAGCCCCGTCCAGATCAGCCAGCACGAGAGAAAAAGCGCCACGCCCGTCTCGGCCGACTCGAAGCGCCAGAGAAAACGCCGCAGCAGCAGCGTCTGCGCGGCCATCGCGACCGCGCCGAACAGCGTCACCGCAGCCAATGCGGATATGTGCATGAGTTTATAAATGCGAACGTTCATGGGTTTACGCCTTTTGAGAACATCAAAATCTTCTCCCATCCTGATCATCCTGTCAATCGCCGAAGGTGCGAGTCAACTGGGTGGACGGGTTCCTTCTGATCCAGGAGGAAGGGTTGCGCGATTCCTTCCCTCTCCCCCCCTTGGTCATTGGACGTTCCTTGTTCATTATGATCACCATAATGAGTGCGACACTGAGCGATCATGATTTCGCTGTCGCCAATCTTGTACACCAGCCGGTCTTTTCCATGGGCTACCCCTCTATGAGTGAACGGGCCTTCCCTTTGCCGGACTCCAGTTGTTGAATGGTTTCTTTAAGCACTTTCGGGTTGGCAGGCGCATAAAAGGCATCGCTTGCGACAATCTCGAATGGAATCGCCTGCCGAATCACGACTTGGCGAAGGGAACATACTGACGGCAGTCGCGTCATATCCAGCCCCGCCGCTGAAAAATAACATGTCCGCGTCCTTTTTAAGCTGATTGTCCAATCGCACCTGTAGTATGGCGAAGAATTTCTCACAACAAACCGGTTTGTCCATCTGATCCTCCTTGTTGAGCGAAGAAGGATAGAAAATGGACTTCATTCTATCGCGGTTATTTATGAACGAATTTTCATTTGCGGGCCTGCCGCACCTGCCGTCATCGCCAACCCCGCTTTTCTGCATTGCGATACAGGTAACCTTTCTGTAAATTAGTCACGCTTTTGTGCCGATTGAAACACTCCCCGTGACCGGCACGACTGACCGGAGGATTTTTCATGAGCGATTTGTGTCCCTGTGGAAGCGGCCTGGACTTTGGGGCCTGTTGCGAGCCTTACCTGCTGGAGCGCCAAAAGCCCCGGACGGCCAGAGCCTTGATGCGTTCGCGGTATTGCGCCTACGCCAAGGGCTCCGTCGATTATCTGTACAAGACCTCCGGCTCCAAGGTCCGTAAAGAGTTCGACGCCGAAAGCAGCCGCAAATGGGCGGAATCGGCCAAGTGGACCGGCATCGAGATCCTCTCCGAAGAGGGCGGCACTGAAAAGGACGAGAGCGGGGTTGTGGAGTTTCTCGCCCACTACTCGGTCAACGAAACGAGTTTCGACCACCACGAGCGCGCGGAGTTCTCCCAAATCGACGGCGAGTGGCGGTTCATCGACGGCAAAATCTTCGGCCCCGATCCGGTGCGCCGCGACCAGCCGAAGACCGGACGCAACGACCCCTGCACCTGCGGCAGCGGCAAAAAGTTCAAAAAGTGTTGCGGCGCGTCATGAGACTCGACGCGGTCATCTTTGACTTAGACGGCACCTTGGTCGACACGGAGTTGCTGTGGGCCGACGCCATGCGTCTCTACCTGAGCAGCCGCCAGTGCGACTGCCCCCGGAACACGTTGCTGCAGATCGTCTTCGGCCGCTCGTGGACCGACATCTACCGCGACGTCACCTCCCGTTTCCCCGTACTCGCCGCCACCCCGGTTCATGTGATGGCCGAGGCGTTGCGCGACGTGTATCTGAGACTGCGCAGCCAGAGCGAAAACGTCATCATCCACTCGTCCGCCGCTCTGCTCAAAACGCTGTCGCAGGAATTCCCCGTGATCATCGTGTCGGGTTCCCCGCATGCGGATGTGGAAGAAGCCGTACGCCTTCTCGAGGCCACAGCCCAGGTGCGGTTCGTGCTCGGCGCGGAGGACTACACGCCCGGCAAACCCGCGCCCGCAGGCTTTCTGCTGGGCGCCCGCCGCCTCGGCGTCGCTCCCGCGAACTGCCTCGTGTTCGAAGATTCCCATGCGGGCGTCACCGCCGCCAAGGCCGCGGGCATGTGGTGCATCGCGCTCGACCGCGACAGCGCCCACCCGCAGGACCTCTCTGCCGCCGACTGGGTGCTGCCGGACCTCTCCGCGTTCTCGGTCGAGGCTTTCCGCCGCCGCATCACTTCGCTTGGCTGACGGTCAGCGTGGCGGGCTGTACCGTGATCTTCAACTGCGGCACGGTCACGCACCCCTTGTCATCGGCTTTGGCCTCGCCCTTCGCCCCGCCGAATGTCCAGCGCACGGTCTCGCCCGGCGTGACCCGCAGCGACTGGAGCCGACGCAGGCTCACGTTCGCCGTCGCCTCGGACGGGATTGTGAAGGTCGTCTTGAGCTCCGCAGGGCTTGTCAGGAAGAGCGACAGCTCGACCTTCTCCGGCGCGTCGCAAAGCGTCTTCCAGCGGAAGAAGGCGTTGATCTGCCCGGACTTCGTATCATCGAGGTGTTTCGGCCACGGCAGCGGGTCGTTCGTCGAGGCGTCTGTGAACACCGGATAGGCCTCGTTCTTCCTGACGTTCAGCCAGTCGAAAGAATTGACCAGGTCGTTGACCTTCAGAATATTCTCCGTGTTGTTCGCGTGGCCGAACAAGCCCCAATAGAGCAAGAGCGCGTACTTGCGCTCGTTCATCGCTGCCGCAAAGGCGTCGTGGTCAACGGACCACGAGTCGTTCTGGGCGGAATAGTCGATGGCGATCGGGGGGTCGGGCAGCGTGACACCCGCGGGCACGGTCTGCGGCGGGAAGTACAGGCGGCTCGAAACATGTTCGACATGGGCAGGAACGTTCGCCTTGATAGCGGCGAAGACATCCCCGTGGCGCATGCCGATGCCCAGCGTGCCGCTGCCTCCCATGGAGTTGCCGCACAGGTAGACGCGGTTCGAATCGATTCCGTATTGGGCGATCACCCACTTCACCGTGTCCATGACCCGTTTCTCCGTGGGGCCGACCTCGGTGCCTTTGTACTTCTCGATGCCCCACCACCAGTCGCCCTTGTTGGCGCGGCAGTCGAGGTAGAGCGCGAAGAAATCTTCCGGCGCGTGGTAGATGTCGTGGTTGCCGGGCGTGGTTGTGCACTCCAGGCAGGAGGTAACGTCATGCCCGGCGGAGTGCAGCACCACGTAGAGCGGCGCGTTCGCGCGCGGCTGCTTGGGGTGGAGCACAAAGAACGTGTCACGCTGCGGCGCGGCATACCCCCACGCCTCCTTGACCCCATGCTTGAAGACCTCCAGCTTGCGCCCCATATGCACCTGTTCCTTATCCTTTTCAGGCCCCCACCCGTCCGCCCCATAACAGGCGGCGCATACCACAGCCACACTCAGCACAATCATCTCTCTTTTCATCGCACGCTCCCCTTATTTCATTTCCTTCAGCAGCACACAGGCGCCGCCGCCGGGCGCGAGCTTCACGCGGATCGTGTCGGCGCGCGTCACGGCGCGCGTCGCCGCCTTGTAGCTCTCCTTGTGGGTCCGATAGTCCGAGTCGTCGCCGTCCTCCAGCACAAGCGCCTCGTAGCGGCCCTCGCCGAGAAAGGCCAGCGCGATGCCGATCTCGCGCGGGTCCTCGTTCGTCGCCGCGCCTACCAGCCATGCGCCGTCCGCCGCCTGCCGGGCCATCACGATGTGCTCGCCGATCACACCGCTGAGCGTCTTGCTCTCACGCCACGGCTGCTTCTCGGCGGTGATGAACCGGAGGAGTTCCGGATGCTTCCGGTAGTTCTCCGGGATGTCGGGGATGACCGTCGCGCCCGAGAAGACTATCAGCGTGCGGGCCGCCTCTCCTGCCAGCGTCGAAGGCACCGGCGACGGCTGGTCCACGCGGCCAGCCTGCGTCAGGTCGGCCAGCCCGTTGTTCATGTCGAGCGGACCGGTCAGCATGTTGACGAACACGGTCGTCACGAACGTCTTGGGCTCGAACACGCGGTGCGCGTCGAGCTGCGAATGGCAGAACTCGCGCGTCACGGCGTTCGGCCACGTGCGCATCTGGCCATACGGATGCACGGGGCCGTCGTGAAAATCGCAGAGCAACTTGTTCTTCGCGCACAGCGCGGTGATCATCCGCGTACGCTCGTTCTTCTCCTGCGGGGCGCCATTCATAAACCCGTACTTGATGCCCGCCGCACCCCACTCGCCATAGGCCTTCAAGGTCTGATCAATCGGAAAGCCTCTTCCGGCGACATCGTTCAGATAGAGCCAGATACCGACGCCCTTCTGTTTCGCATACGTGATCAGCTTCTTCGCATCTCCGGCATAGCCGCCCTTCATCGGGTCCGACTTCGGGTTAAACTCCTTGCCGTACCAGTCGGCGTCGAGCACCAGATAGCGGATGCTGTTCTCCGCCGCAAAGTCCACCATCCTGACCCACGAAGGGTACGACATCTCGTACTTGAAGCCGTCGACCTGCGCGCCGTTGATGCGCCAGTCCCACACTGCCACGCCCGGCTTCACCCACGAGAAGTCCAGGCCTTTCTCCGGCGGCGGGTTGAGCAGCTCGACCAGATGCGAGTCCACCAGCGCTCCCGGCTTCCGGCCGAACAGGAGCACGCGCCAAGCCTCGCTCGGCTTGGAAGCCAGGCTGAAGGCGGTCTCGCCCTTCCTGGTCTGAAGCGCAAGCGGGTCGCCGCTCCCGAGGTCCGCCTCAAGCACCGCGAGATAGGCGTCGTCCGCCGCCTTGACCGTCATGGGCGGCAGCCGAGTACCGTCGCTCTCCGAAAGCTTTTCCGGGCCGAGGTTGTGGTTCTCGCCGTTGTAGAACCACGCCGTATAGTCGCCCGCGAAACAGAACTGCGTGCGCTCCGCGCCCGAGCCGCCGAGGCAGCGGAACGCCACGCCGTCGTCGTACGCCCGCGCCACCAGCCGATAGGTCGTCAGGTCGAGCGTCACCTCGTTGTAGCGCTCCCGCACGACCGCGCGCTTGCCCCACAGCGGCTTCCAGACCGAGTCCACCGAGCGCTGTTTCACGCCCGCCAGCGCCCCGCCCTCGTAGCCGACCGGCGACGCCACAAGCAGCGCCTTGCCGTCCGCACGCAGCGAATACGTCACCCGCCCGCCGTCGCACGCGAACGCGAGCGCGATCTTGCCGTCCGGAGACGTCAACCCCGCCGGCTCCGCCGCCATCACCGACAACCCGCACGCCGCAACCGTCACCAGCCAACACATGCTGTCTCTCATACTCATGCTCCTCTCGTAAACTAAGCTGAACACGTTCATGGCTGCACCAGAATCTCGATCTCCGCTGAAGCCACGCACGCGGAGTTGTTCACCTCGCCGGGATACACGATCCGCACGTAGCGTCCGCTGAGCGGCTGGGGAAACTCCACCTGGCGCCAGGCGTGAGGCTCGGTCTTAAAGTCGCCAAAGGACCCTTCGAACTGGGGCCGTTCGGGAAAAGCGTCGGGCGTAGGGCTCACCGAAACCGAAAGGCCCTTCGGGAAATTGCCCACGGCGTCCTGCCGCGACAGATAGGCGATGCCGCTGACCGGCCACTCCTGACCGAGATCGAGCACGATCTCATGGGGCGGCGGCACGGCGGTCTGGCGCCAGGCGGTATGCCACATGGTCTTGGGGTCGCCGTCGAAGGCCGCCGTGGCGGGAGTGTCCTTCTCCTCGGAGCTGACCCGCACAACCGTAATGAGCGAAGGCGGCAGGCCGAACCGGCGCGTGACCACCGGACCGCCCGCGGCCGCCGGATCTTCGATGTCGAAATAGCGGGCCTTCAACAGGCCGCCGCGCGGGAGCTTCTGCGGCTCCCGGTACACCGTGGACTGGCGCGTCGGCTCCGAGCCGTCGAGCGTGTAGCGGATTTCCCAGTCGGGCGTGGGGCAGTCGATGGCGAAATTCCCGTCGCGGCTGCGCGAGACTTCAGGCACACGCAGGGCCGGGCGCCCCCCTTCACGGTAGGCCAGCGCCGGCACCGGCCGGTTGACGTGAAAGACCGACAGCTCGCGCACCGTGACGGGCGCAACGCGCTCCTGTATGGTCAGGCGAAGGCCGGTCAGCGCGATCGCCGGGATCGGGATGATCTGGCGGACGCCGACCTGTGAGCCTTGTGCGAGCGCCAGCCATTTGCCAGAGGCTCGGCGGCCTTCGACGGTGAATCGCCGCACCCGTTCGCCGCCCGCAACGTCCTCGCGCAGGACGATGTGATCGACGGTCTTCTCGCCGCCGAAGTCGAGGGCCAGTTTGTCCCCTTCACCCTTGGCGGCACACAGCGGCTTGGCAAAACGCGCGCGGACCTCGTCGCCGAATTCCTCAAGCCGCTTCATCTGCGCGGCGGGCACTTCGCCGTGGGCGTCGGGCGTGGCGTTGAGAAGCAGATTCACGCCGCGTCCGACGGAGAGGTAGTAGATCTCGATCAGTGCCTCCTTGCTGAGGATCGCCTCGTCACAGCCGGGGGACCAGAACCAGCGCGGGCGGATGATCGAGACGTCGCACTCCGCCGGACACCAGGCGTTGCCGGTCGGGGTGCCGGCACCCTCCTTGGGCGTTTCCCCCTCCTGCCAGTCAATGGTGTTCCAGCAGGGATACGGAGCGAAGCCGTGTTCGGTGCCCACCCAGCGCGAGCCGCCCGCCCGCCGGCCCTGGAACGAGATGATGCCGGGCGAGTGCCTGTCGATCACGTCGTTGAGCGGGACGATGTTCCCGCCGTCGAACCACATCTCGAACATCGGCCCGTAGCCGGTCAGGATTTCCGTCAGCTGCCTGCGGTAGATCTCGTTGTAGGCCGCCTGCTTCTCAGGCGACTGGGCCTGTCCGCCGGTGCCGACCCCATGCGTGTCGTCGCGCGGCGAGAGATAGACGCCCAGACGCACGTCCTTGGAGCGGCAGGCCTCGGACAGTTCGGCGAGCATGTCGCCCTTGCCCGCTTTCCACGGCGAGGTCGTCAGGGAATAATCCGTGGTCTTCGTCTGCCAGGCGCAGTAGCCGCCGACATGCTTGGCCACAAAGATCATGTAGCCGGCGTTGGCCGCCCGGACCGCCTGCACCCATTGCGCGGCATCGAAGCGGTCAGGGTTGATCTGGTCGCGAGGCGTGGACAGATTGTCCCCTTCGCCGCCCTGATAGACGTTGGGTGCCCAATGGAAAAACAAACCGACCCCCGCCTCGTGCCAAGCCAGTTGTTGAGGCGTGGGCTGCGCCGGCTTCGCCTCCATTGGCTGGACGGTCATCGCCAGCCACAGCAAGCCAGCACAGGGGTGTCCCAGGTGTGTTTTCATTGAGTGTGCGCTCCCTTCCTCTTTCATACTTCCCTCTACGCTTCTCCAGCGGAAATCCTCGCGCCGAAGATGACTCCACTGTAAAGCGCGGCGTGAAATTCCGCAAGTGCCGAAACGAACCTGTCCGCATTCGGGATTCCTATATCCGTCCCGTCGTGATATCCTGTTACGGATTTTTGAAGGAGGAACTCTGCCATGTGGAACTACAGCGAAAAAGTGATGGATCATTTCCGTAACCCCCGTAATGTCGGCAAGATCGAAAAACCCGACGGGACCGGCACCGTCGGCTCGCTCGCCTGCGGCGACGCCCTTACGCTGATGTTCAAGCTCGACGCGGACAAGCGCATCGTCGACGTCAAGTTCCAGACCTTCGGCTGCGCCAGCGCCATCGCCTCCTCTTCGGCCCTCACCGAGATGGTCGTCGGCAAGACGATCGAAGAGGCCGAGAAGATCACCAACAAGGACATCGCTACCTTTCTCGGAGGGCTGCCGGACCAGAAGATGCACTGTTCCGTCATGGGCCGCGAGGCGCTCGAGGCCGCCATCCACAACTACCGCACGGGGGAAACCATGATCAAGAATCTTGAAGATCATATCGTCTGCACCTGCTTCGGCGTTTCCGAAAACGAGATCCGGCGCGTGGTCACCGAAAACAGCCTCACCACCGTCGACGAGGTCACCAACTTCTGCAAGGCGGGCGGCGGGTGCGGCATGTGCCAAGACGACATCCAGAAGATCATCGTCTCCATCCGCGACGCGAAGATTCCGCCGGCCCCGGCCGTGGCGGACAAGCCGCAGAAGAAGCTTTCCAACCTGCAGAAGATCAAGCTCATCGAGGAGATCATCGACCGCGAGATCCGCCCGCAGCTCAAGAAGGACGGCGGCGACATCGAGCTGCTCGACATCGTGGGCGACCGCGTGACCATCGCTTTCCGCGGCATGTGCGCCGGCTGCCACTCCGCGGACTTCACCCGCCAGGATTTCATCGAGGCCAAGCTCCGCGAGTTCGTCGACCCCGCCATCGCGGTGGTCGAAGAGGGCGAGTAACCGTTATGAACACCATCTATTTCGACAACAACGCCACGACCTGCGTGGCACCCGAAGTGCGTGACGCCATGATGCCGTTTTTCAACGACCTCTACGGCAACCCCTCCAGCATGCACGTCTTCGGAGGCCAGGTCGCGAAACATGTCAAAGCGGCCCGCGAGAGAATCGCCGCCTTCATCAACGCCGACCCTTCCGAAATCGTCTTCACGAGCTGCGGCACCGAGAGCGACAACATGGCGCTCCACGGCAGTGCGGAACTGCTCGGCCCGCAGGCCAAGATCATCACCTCGCGCGTGGAGCATCCCGCCGTGCTCGGCCCCTGCCGCCGCCTGAAGGACATGGGCTTCCGCGAAATCGAGATCCCCGTGGACGGTGTTGGCCAGCTTGACCTCGACGCCTTCCGCGAGGCGCTCAAAGGCCACGGCCCGGCGATCGTCAGCCTCATGTGGGCGAACAACGAGACCGGCGTGATCTTCCCCATGGAGAAGCTCGTCGAACTCGCCAAAGAAGCCGGCGCGGTGATCCATTCCGACGCCGTGCAGGTCGCGGGAAAACTTCCGGTCGACGTCAAGAAGATGCCCGTGGACATGCTCTCCATCTCCGGCCACAAGCTGCATGCGCCGAAAGGCATCGGCATCTTCTACCTGCGCCGCGGCACGCGCCTCAAGACCTTCATGCTCGGCGGGCACCAGGAGAACGGACGCCGCGGCGGCACCGAGAATGTGCCCTACATCGTCGGCCTCGGCAAAGCGGTCGAGTTGGCCGCCGCAAACATGGCAGAGGAGAGCCGCCACCTGACGCGCCTGCGCGACAAGCTCGAAAACGGCTTGCTCGCGACCTGCCCCGACGCGCGCGTCAACGGCGACCGGGCCCACCGCCTGCCCAACACCACCAACATGAGCTTCGAGTATATCGAGGGCGAGGCGATCCTCTACCACATGAGCGACCTCGGCATCTGCGCCTCCACCGGCTCGGCCTGCGCGGCCGGCTCGCTGGAGCCTTCGCACGTGATCCGCGCCATGGGCGTGCCCTTCACGGCGGTCCACGGCTCGGTGCGTTTCTCCCTCAGCCGCTACAACACCGAAGCCGAGGTGGACTACGTGCTTGATCACATGCCCAAAATCGTTCACAAACTGCGCGACCTGTCACCCTTCGGCAAAGGCGACGTCCTGCCGGTGAACCTGTGACGACGTAAGGGCGACCGTCCGGTCGCCCCTACTCCTGCCCCATGAACCCTGAAACACGAACCACACATCCCCTCGCCGCCTGCCGCCTCTGTCCCCGCGCGTGCGGCATCGACCGCCTTGCGGGCCAGACCGGCTACTGGAGGGCCGGGCTGTTGCCGCGCGTGTTCCGCTATGGCCCTCACTTCGGCGAAGAGCCGCCCGTCAGCGGCACGCGCGGCTCCGGCACGGTCTTCTTCTCGCACTGCACCCTGCGCTGCCTCTACTGCCAGAACCACCCGTGGAGCCAGGCGGGGCAAGGCGACGATCTCTCCATCGACGCGCTCCGCGGCCTTTTCCGCGGCGTGGCCGAAAGGGGCTGCCACAACTGGAACCTGGTCTCCCCGACCCCGTGGCTGCCGCAGATCCGCGAGGCCGTCGAACCGTTAATTCGCGCTGGAATCTCCCTCCCGTTTGTGTATAATACGTCGGGTTTTGAGACACCGGAGACCTTGGAAGCGTTCAGCGGGTTGGCCGACATCGCACTGATCGACCTTCGTTACGCCACTTCCGAGTCCGCCTCCGAGGGTTCAGACGCGCGGTTTTATGTCGATGCGGCACGCCGCGCGCTCCTCTGGTTTTGGAATCGCTTGGGGCCGTTGGAAACCGATGCGGACGACATCGCCAAACGCGGGGTGATCTGCCGCCTGTTGGCTTTGCCGGGCAGGGTACACGAAGCGGTCGCGAACCTGGAGTGGCTTGCGAAGCACGTCGGCAACGAGGTACACATCAGCGTGATGTCGCAGTACACGCCGGTGCATCGCGCGGCGCGGCTGTCGGGGTGGGACCGGAAAGTGTGCGAAGAGGAGTACGCGCTTCTCACCGGGGCGGCCGGCGATCTCGGCTTCGAGAACGGCTGGATACAGGAATTTGAAGGCGACGCGCCCGCCGACCTGCTGGGGCAGGCCATGTCCGCAGGAGAAGGCGCCGTAGGAGCGGATCAACCCGCCCTTGCGACAAGCAGTGTAGAGTGAAACATGCCGCACCGCGCGTGTGGCTGAAAGGTAGACGATGAGCGGTCATAGTAAGTGGGCAACCATCAAGC
>JANYBJ010000309.1 GCA_025360845.1 bacterium | reverse complement strand
CAGGACTAACTCGTTATTCATCCTGTTTCATCCTGCCATCCTGTCAATAGAATTTAAGGTACACTGTCTAGTTATTTGCGGGACACTACATGAGGTGTCTTTGTGGTGGAAATTCCGGGTTGTGGGCAGAGCCCGCGTTAGTATTCAGATCGAAATAATGGGGTAAGGCTGGGAGAATCTTCCCTTGACGAAAATACCGTGTTTGTCGTACGATTTAAATGTCGTACGAAAAAGCAGTCGTGTGACTAGATTAGTTAATGGAGGTTAGTTATGGCTACACAACTGGCATCAAAAAATGATATGGAGGTAATTCCGATTGGGCCTATCAGTCGTCCCGATGCCGTGGTGCTTGCAAAACGGCTATTCGAAGAGGAGGATGTGAGGTGTGAAGGCTTGGATGATGTGATTAACGAAGTTGTGACGCAGACAGATTGTGTTCCCTTCTATATCGAGCGGGTTATCAAGCGGCTTGTGCTGGCAGAAGCTGGCATCACACCTGATGCTGTCGGAAAGTTGATCAGGTTTTTCCTGACCGATGATAACGACCTATGGGGAATGGAACATTTTCGAACGAGAATCCCAATCTACTATCCCGGATCTGTTGACATGGGAGACCGCAACCCCATCCTGCACGCAACCGTTGCTTCAAAAATAGTAGACATCATGGCAATAACGGGAGTCGCTCTGAGCATTGATCAGATCTATGCCGCCGTGAAAGCGGAACTGCCGCTGAATGATCGCGCGTTGATCGTTGAAATGCTGAGGAATCTTTCCCAGGACCACTATCTAATCTGCGATGACAAGAAGAACTATTCATTCCGGTTCCCTCTGATTAAGCAATGGTGGAAACTGGCACAGGGGTTGTAATTATGACATTGCAAACTTTAATATCGGCCTATACGCCAAGTAACACAGACCCTTGTCTGCTGGAGCGCATTCTTGTTCAACGAGAAAAGTTACTCGAAACCATTGTGCGACGAATGAAGCGCAGCATGTCTTCCGGCGATAAGTATCACGTCTTGTTAAATGGCCCTCGGGGAAGCGGGAAAACCCATTTTTTGACGCTTGTTCACTTTCGTTTGACGCAAGACACCTCCCTCGCTGACAGTATGCGCATCGCTTGGTTGGGAGAGGATGCCGTGATTACAAGTTTGGTCGATCTTGCCATGGAGATGGCCGATCAACTGGCCTCCGAGTACCCGAGTGAATTCAACACCGACATTCGCAGTAATCTACATACCCTGCCGCCTGATGATGCGGCGGTTGCGATGTTCAAGGACATTGTCAATAGACTGGGAGATCGGAATCTGTTGCTGCTGATGGAAAATCTGGACAGGGCTTTTCAAGGCCTTGGCGAAGGCGGACAAAAAAAATGGCGAGCCTTCCTACAGGAAACTGGCAAAATCGCGACGCTGGCAACAACGCAGCAACTGTTTGATGGTGTGTCAAAGCGCGATGAAGCATTCTTTGGTTTTTTTGATATTTACCATCTTCAACCCTTATCGTTCGAAGACGCCTTGCAATTGATCATTAATGTCGCGCGTGAATATAAGAAGCAGGATCTGGTCGACTTTCTCGGGACGAGCGAGGGACATTTTCGCATCCGCGCTTTGCGCCATTTGGCCGGTGGCAATCACCGTATGTATATCATGTTGTCAGAGTTCTTGACGAAGGACTCGCTTGATGAACTGGTGACGGCTTTTGAACAACTGGCTGAGGAGTTGACCCCCTATTTTCAGGAGCGGCTTCGCTCTTTGCCGCCTCAGCAGGCTCGCGTGGTACAGAGCCTCTGCAATGCGGAAGGTGCCCTGACCGTAAAAGCTGTGGCAACTGACACTTTTCTTCCCGAGAGAAACTGTTCAAAGCATCTGGGAGAACTAAAGAAAAAGGTTTTTGTCATATGTAGTAGACGCGGCAAGGAGTCCTACTATGAAATGGCCGAGCCAATTATGCGGCTTTGTTTGGAAATAAAAAGTCAGCGCGGCCGGCCATTGCGGTTGATCGCCCTATTTCTCCGGGCCTGGTTTCCCGCGCAAGCCCTGCAGGCACGGGAAGGCTCCGGGTTGTTATCCGGTTCGCGGGGCGACTCGTATCGGACTTATGCTATGCAGGTTGGAAACAGTTTTGAGGAAGAGATAAAGGCGGAACTGAGTCGTGAAATAGAAGAGAAATACAGATGTGGAAAAAATATCGATGCGTTAAGGTTGGCTGATGAGTTGCATCATGCAGATCCAACTCATTGCCTGTCTGTGAAAGCAAATATATTTCATGAAGCCGGGATGATCGATGATGAATTGTCTTGCCTGTGTAACCTAATAGATACTAGCAACCCGCCGGTCAATCAGCGCGCCAATGCCGTGCTCAATCGCGGGGTCATATACGGTCGACTGGGGAACTTCGATCTGGCGTTGAGCGACTACACGGCCCTGATAGAAACCCCGGACGCGCCGGCCGATCAGCGCGCCAAAGCCTTGCTCAACCGCGGGATCACTTACGGTCGGTTGGGGAATTTCGATCTGGCGTTGAGCGACTACACGGCCCTGATAGAAACCCCGGATGCGCCGGCCGATCAGCGCGCCAAAGCCTTGCTCAATCGCGGAGTCATGTACGGCCGACAGGGTAAATCCGATCTGGAATTGAGCGACTACACGGCCTTGATAGAAACCCCGGATTCGCCGGCCGATCAGCGGGCGAAAGCGCTTAGTAATCGTAGTGGTTATTATTGGCGAAAGGAGAGGTTTGAGTTGGCACTGAATGATCTCTCTAAACTTACTGAAGACCCGAGCATCCCATTACGTATTCGTCAAGAGGCTATGTTCTATATTCCAGAATCAATCATTCCGACAGGTGCTTGGTCTGATGCTATGGATGCTTTGACCAAAGCGTTTGATGAAGGGGACTCATCCGTAGATGAGTACGGAGGCACGCCGCACGACCTGTTGAAAATGGTGCTACGGAAAGGATTCGTTGAATGGGGTGCTTGTGCCAGAGATCTTGTGAAGATCTATGCGCATTATGGTGCTTGCGATAAGCTCTGCAGCGGGCTAACCCGATCCATTGCATACCTTGATGAGGGCGACTATTCGGATACTCAACTTGACGCATGGAATGAAGCATGGCAGCATGCGGGACAGAAAAATGAGGCCTGCGAAGTCGCGTTGCGATCACTGAGATGCGCAATCCAAGCCATCAAAACTCGTTCAGATCGGCCTCTATTCAAACTACCTCTTGAGATTCGTGAACTTGTTTTGCCATTGCTTCAAAAGACATGTGGCAAACAGGGTGATTAGCTACAAACGGGGGGAAGGTTGAGGGGTCGACATTAGACACGATCCCTGTGCAACCACAGCACGGGCGATCTAAACGTCGTGCAGGCCTGCGGTCGTTTTGCCGAGCGAGACCACGGCATCGAGTCCTTTGTCCAGCCGGTCAATGAAATGAAGGAGAGAGGGGGACGTTCTAAAGTGCGAGAGTTCTAAAGTGCGGGAGTTGGAAGAGAAGCAGGGAGCAGTAGGCAATCGGCAGTGTGGAGAGAAGCGGGAGAAGCGCGATAAGCAGGGAAAGCGCGATAAGCGTTGGGAGAAACAAACGCTCAACGCTGAACGTTCAACGCCCAACG
Source organism: bacterium (assembly GCA_025360845.1). Taxonomy (GTDB): domain Bacteria; phylum Verrucomicrobiota; class Kiritimatiellia; order RFP12; family UBA1067; genus JAHFSX01. The sequence goes on along the minus strand of JANYBJ010000309.1, from coordinate 8,753 downwards.
CTCAAGTGGAGAGGGGAAGAAACACCGAACTCTGAACGCCGAAGTGGGAATGCGGGAGAAGAATGGTCAGCGGGATGTTGGCGGGCGAGAGGCGGCGAGGCGCATCGCCCACTCATTGCAGGCGAGGCAGGTTTCGCGTGTGGCGGCAAGCATGTCTTCGGGATGGGAGACAGGAGAAAATATTTCACACTGTTTATGAAGGGGTCGCCTTCCTTGCCCGATTGACGGAAGCCTTTCGTCAAGCAGATCGCAAACACCCATGGTAATTCTCAATCGTTTAGCAATAAACACCCTTGGTAATTCTCAATTTAATGCTGTTATGTACCTGATCTGCATGTGGCCGCCGCCGGATCGCTTCTGGATTTCGCCTTGGAAAGCATTTCGTTCCCTGTGCCGTTTTGATGCCAAACCACAAGAATTTGATTCTGGAGACGAAGACCGCTCAACCCTTTTGTCCTATGATGTCGCTGTAACCACAGAAACAAGGAGCTACCTATGAAGACAAACTATCGATTCTCATTCGGACCTTGGAACATTCACGAAGGCGCGGATCCTTTCGGGCCGATGGTCAGAAACAGCCTGACGTTCGCCAAGAAGCTGAAGATGTTCCGGCCGCTCGGCTACGAGGGCGTCCAGTTCCACGACGACGACGCGGTCCCCAACATGAACGACCTCGACGGCGCCGCCATTGTGAAGCAGGCGGCGAAGGTCAAGCGCCAGCTCGACAGCGAAGGCCTGGTTGCGGAATTCGTGGCGCCCCGGCTGTGGGAAGACGCCCGCACGATCGACGGCGGCTACACGTCCAACAGCAAGGCCAGCCGCGACTACGCCATCCAGCGGAGCCTCTACACGATCGACATCGCCAACGCGCTGGGCACCAAGCTCATCGTCCTCTGGCTCGCCCGCGAAGGCACCTACGTGCGGGAGTCGAAAGACAGCAAGAAAGCCGTCGACCAGATCGTGGAGGCGATCAACCGCATGCTCGCCCATGACCCCGAGATCAAGATCGCGATCGAGGCGAAGCCGAACGAGCCGATGGATCACACCTACATCCCGACGACCGGCCACGCCATCGCGCTGGGCCACCTCTGCTCGGACCCGTCGCGCGTGGGCGCGAACATCGAAAGCGCGCACGCGATTCTCGCGGGGCTTGACCCCTCGGACGAAATGGGCTTTGCCCTGGCGCACAAGAAGCTGTTCACCGTACATCTCAACGACCAGAACGGCCTGAAGTTCGACGAGGACCGGAGCTTCGGCAGCATCGACCTGCGCCGCGCCTTCAACCAGGTGCGCATCCTCGACGCGTACGGCTACGGGAGCAACGGGGAGTTCATCGGGCTGGACATCAAAGCCATGCGGACGCAGAAGCTCGCCGTCAGCACCAAACACCTCTCCAACAGCCGGACGATCTTCCTCAAGCTGCTAGAGGTCGTCCGCAGCCTGGACGCGAAGAAGGTCGACGGCCTGATCGCCGCGCGCGACTACGAGGATCTCGACCTGCTGATCGTCAATGCGCTGATGGGGCAGAAGTAAGTGAAGCGGGCTTGAGCCCGCCACTCTATCGCAAACGGATTAAGATTAAGAGCACGATTACGATTAGGAGAAGACAAAACCGTTCGTAATCATAATCATAATCTTAATCCTACTCTAAACCCTACCCCTGCCGGAAATAATCTGGACTCCATTCGAATGGGGATACAAGGTCGTAGCTAAATATTCGGTTGCGCTGAAAAAGTCGGCTTTAAGCGCCTGACGGCGCCACTACGAACGCTTCGTACCCGTTTGTAGTGTGCCCGTGAGGGCATGCCGTTCGATTAACCGCCGCTCATCGACTTTTTCAGCGGAACCGAATTTTTGCGACCCTTTTATGTCTCGCTCAGTTCTTGGCGGGGGGCTGTATCAACGCTTGCAGGTCCTCACCTAGCAGCGGCCACAGATGAGGGTGGCTTTCGACCAGACGCGCGATATCGCCGAGGTCCTTGAACTTCTTGCTCTGCTGGCGTTCAGCGTCGCGCCATGCCTTTATTATCCCGCGCAGGGTGTCTTCAAGCGCAGCCACACGCATCAGTATCCCGTGGACATCGGCAGGCAGCGCCCGGCCGGGAAAATCAGTCGAGCAGCGCCGCGTGATGTGGCCGGCGGGTTCAGGCGGTCGGCTGACGGACGGTGAAAAGAGATGTGTCGCGGATCGGGGCGCGCAGGTCGCGCGTGATACCGGCCCGTCCGCTGTGTTGTCGCGGGACGGCGCGGATACATATCCAGCGCCGCCTTGCGGCCAGACCGGTCTGACGCGTTCCTGCGCACCTGAGACACCGATCCGCGCCACGGTTCGCCCCGGCGCGGATACGCACCGGATTGAGAATACGCACTGGGATATCCTCACCGCCGAGATGCGCCGCTACGAATACGACATCGGCCCGACCGGACAGGTCAGCTATGCTGCCCCCTCCGGCTATCACGATGACTGCGTGATGGCGCTCGCGCTGGCCGTGTGGGGCTGCCGCACGTATGGCGTGGAGCCGGGCAGGATGTTGAGGCTGTGCGAGGGATTGAGGACGGGGAGTGGAAGACAGAGGGCGGTGACGTTGGTGTGAGTGCTAAAGGGTGGACGAACGGCTAAAGCGCAGCATTATACTATTATAGCGATGTGCCGTTTAAGCGGATTATGCCAGAGGTGTTACGAATACCAAGATCCAAACCTTTGATATCCGCGTCAACAGCGGTCAAGTTCAACGTGCATCCCTTCGGTTTCAGTTCGAACAAACCTATTGGCCGCCAGTCTTTGGCGCTCTCGTCATAGAGTTTTCCGGCGACATTCACCTTGAGTCCCGTGATGGTCACATCACGGGTACCAGTGGATCCACCTTCCCACGTAAAGGGTGCCATGTTGTAAAGCTGTTGGTTATCAACCCCCTTGATCGTCAGATTTAAGATGTTCGCTCGGGCGTGTCCTGACTCGCCGCCCCACCCGAACTGAATAGGAGCCCCATTCCGGTGATGTTCAATGGTCACGTTCGTGATGGTCAAGTCGCGGTAAATCTTAATGCCGTCATCGGAAGTGCTGATGAACGAGTCGGTGATTGTGGAACCAGCAGCACCGATGAAACCGTCGCTGTTGTTGTTATCGCCCTTACGGGTGTCTATCAGATTGCAGCGACTCACATGAAGCAACGCTTTGTTGGCATAACCGGACACATTGTAACTGCGCGGGTTTCGCGAAGTGAGGTCTGTGACGTAAACCACCGCATCAGCGATAACATTGATTGCCCCGTATTTCCATTTCTCATTCTCAGGAATATCGTTCTTCGTCGTCCACCGCTCCTGGTCAGTGCCGTAAATGACTGAAGTCTCGCGATCCTTGCCGATGATATGCAGCGGATTTTCTGCTGCACGTGAGGATATGCGAAAGGCACCTCGCACCATCACACCCGCGCCAATCTGAATGCGTCTGACGGACACGGGCACCTGCCAATAGAATCCCTCTTTGGTCTCCGGCATGGCGCCGTCAGACACAAACGTCATCGTCCCTGTGTTCGTATCCCATGTCGTTTTGCCGGTGTAGGTTAATCCGAATGGCCCATCGGCCATCGCCGACATCACGAAGATGAGTGCGAGTGCGGCTTGAATTGTGAGTGTTGCAAGCATGGCGTTATGAAGATCAACATGTCTGAACTTAACGTGCATGTGCGGCGAGCATGCCGTCGCATGCGCCTGATTACTGTTGTCGGGTTTTGTCGTTCATACGCCATTTACAGGACGGCGGCGATTTTGCGGGGGGACAATCCCAGTACCAACAGTGTCTTGAAGAGTGCGTCGATGGTTACGTTCTGTTGCGCTTTCTCAAGCCGCGCGATGTTGGGTTGGCGGGTCTTGAGTTTCGCGGCGAGGTCGGACTGGGACAGTCCGGCCTTCTTGCGCTGGGCTTCAACCTCGCGGGCGAGCGTGAGTTTGACTTCGAGATAGGACGCCTCCTCAGGGGACATTCCGAGAAAGTCCTCGGCGTTGCCGAACGTCCAGCCTGCGGCTTCGAGTCTTTTGCGTTTCTTGCTGTCCATGATTCAAGCTCCTTTCGATTCTCGGTCGTAACGCGCCAGCCGCGCTTTGCATTGGTCCAACACGGTGACCGGCGTCTTGGCCGTCTTCTTGGAAAAGACGTGCAGCACGATCACGGCGTCCGGGTCGATCCGGCAGAAGATTCTCCACTCGGCACCGGCATCCTTGACCCGCAACTCCAGACACCCCGGTCCGATCGAGGGCATGGGCCGCGCATGCGGCATGGCGAGTGTCACTCCATCCTGCAAACGGCCCAGCAGGAAACCGGACTCCTGCCGCGCCTTTTCGGAGAACGGCGGCGTCTTGATTTCGCCTGCCAGCCAAGCGATGGGTTTCCTGTTCGTCATGGTGAATATATATCATATCGGATATGCCCAGTCAACGGAGTGTTTGTGGTGTGCCGGGTTTACTGAAGTTGATTCCGCGCCTTAGATGGAGGCGGATATGGCACTGACAGTCTACACGAGCAAGGACAATCAATGGCGCGAATACTTGAACCCGCTGCGGGGGCTGACGCTGGAGAGGATCGTCAGCCTCATCGAGCAGGGTGAGCGCGGCGCTTTTGCGGATCTCCAGTGGTTCTATCAGGCCATGGAACGGTCGGACGCGCTCATCGCCACTGTGCTGATGCGCCGACGGGCGGCGCTGCTCGCCTGTCAGTGGGATGTTCAGCCCGAGGAGTCGCCGACCGACACGGTGCTGGCCTGCGAGCAGGCGGCCTTCCTGCGCGAGGCGGTCGCCTTTCTGGCGTCGGCCACCTTCTGGGGTTTCGCGCACGTCGAGAAACATTACGCCGAGGGCGGCCGGGGCATCGTGCGTCTGGAGCCGGTGGAACAGTGGTTCTGGTGCCGCAGCGGCATGTTCGGCGAGTGGAGTTACAACCGCGACGCATGCTCGGGTGTGGATGAGGGGTGAGAAGATCGAGCGCGCGAACTTCGCGATTGTGGAGTCGCCTATCTGCCCAACGGCACCGACGTGAAGTATGTGAACGGCGGCGGCACAGGTAAGCCGCCCTTCCGCGATCATCTGGACTACCTCGACCGGCAGATCACGCTGCTGGGCACCGGCGGCTTGCTGACCATGCTGACCGAGAGTGGCAGCGGCACGCTGGCCGGATCGGCACATCAGGAGGCGTTCAACCAGGTGGCAAAGGCCGACTCGGTCATGGTGTCTGAAGCGCTGCGCCGAGACTTCGACAAGCCGCTGCTGGACGCGGCGTTCCCCGGCTGGCCGGTGGAGGCGGGGTTTGAACTGAAGATGGAGGAAGTGGCTGGGATGGCGGGGGTGGCGGGCTAGTCTTTTGCAGATATAAGATGCAAAATGTGGCATAGGGCAAACTTATACGCTCGTCTCGGCTAGAAAAAAATGCAGACCTTAATGGGGTTATTTGACGCTATTTGACACAATGGACATTTAATGGTATCTTTAATTCGTATTTAACTTGGAGGAAAATGAAATGTTGCTACGATTTGGAGCTCGGAATTTTTGTTCGTTTAAGGACTGGATGGAAATTGACTTAACCTTCAACTCGAAGGTTTCAAAGGAACTACGTAGCGGTGAAGGCTATGCGCGAGTAATGTGCCTCAAGGGTGCCAATTCTTCGGGCAAGACGTCGGCTCTTAAAGTGCTCGCGTTTCTTTCTTCAGTTGGCGCTCATTCGTTCAATCTCAAACCGGATGAGGAATTAGCCATCGACACGTTCTTCGATTGCAAAGAACAGAGCGAGTTTTTTGTGGACTTTCGTATTGGTCAAATCGAGTACTCTTACGAATTGACAGCAACGACTAAATCAATAGTTTCGGAGAAACTCTTCAAAAAGGATAAGCGGAAGACACTTGTGCTTTACCGCAACGGCACAAAAATTGAGAAAAACACGCTGTTTGATCCCAAAAAAGACGTCACTGTTCGGGGAAACGCATCGTTAATAAGTACCGCCAAACAATATGAGATTCCCGAGATAGATGATATCTATTCTTTCTTCAACAAAATCACAACCAATGTGTGCTACGTTGGTATGCGGCACGAATTGATGGATTACAATGTCCTTTCCGCACTATACAGCGAAAGTGAAGATGTCTTCAATTTTGCGAAGTCAAAGATTATACAGTTCGATCCAGGCATCTCGGATATCAGGATATCTTCCTACACTAATGATAAGAACGAGAAGATCTATTTTCCAATTTTTACCCACGGACACACAAATGGAAGTGGCACGTTGCTTCACCACGCTCAATCAAGTGGAACAAAGGCACTATACTTATATTTTTTCCTCTTCTTCGTGACGCTCAAGAGTGGTGGGATATTAATCTTGGACGAATTTGACATCAATCTTCATCAAGACATTCTTCCGCATCTAGTGTCTATGTTCGATGATCAAAATATCAATGACAAAGGTGCCCAGCTGATCTTTTCCACGCATAATACTGATGTTATCGACTTTATGGGAAAGTATAGGACTTATCTGTTCAATAAAGAGAACGGGGCAAGTTACTGCTATCGCCTTGACGAACTTCCTGCAAATCTCATCCGTAACGATAGGCCGATTTCTGCCTTGTACAAAGCAGGGAAGATAGGTGGGGTGCCAAAAGTATGAAAAGGTCACCCAACCCAGCCAAAGAGAGTTTCCTAAATAATCTGCCCACCATCTCGATTGATGCCCATGCTCACCACTTCAGTGACAGTTTGTCATTCAGTCTGCGTTACTTCGAGTCAAGTCAACCGGCTGGCCAAGACTTCGATGCTTGGAGTCATCCTCAATTAGTTAAACTCCTGAACAAGTTGAAGTTTTACTGCGCGAACACTGTTGAGCATTGGAAACATGAACGTGCTGGCAGACTTGCGATTCTGGAGGTCTACAATGACTTTCCACGTAATTCTGGGTTCACTCATCCCAAGTTTGTTCCGGTTGATGTTCTATGGGCCCGCTTTCGCCTTGAGCAGAGTGTTCGCCTCTGCGGTTTCTTGCTGCCCGACGACAAAGTTGCGCAGCATGGTTTAAGAAAGAACGTGTTTTACATTGTCTTCCTTGATCTTAACCACAAATTCTACATCACCGAAGATAGTTAGTCCCCATAACCTAAAATCAAGTTCGAGTTGTCAATAACGACAAAATATTATTGCAAGTCAACTTAGTATTGGCGCTTCTTCACAGTAGAGACCGCACGGGAAACCACGCGGCCTTTCTTTTTTCAATGGACAAGATAGTTGATTTCGAGCCCTCTATTGGAGGGTGGAGAGAAGTGCATTATTGCGGGAGTGCATTAGTTGTTGAGAACAGGGGCGGCGGGGTGAAGAAATACCTGTGGGTGTTGGGCGATACGCAAAGCGGTGAGCATTGCGGGGTGTGTCTGGCGCGTGCGGGCAAAGTCAAGACTGGGCCGGAATGGGCGGCGATGGGCATGCCGCCGTGCAACTGCCACTGCACGCTGGAGCCGGTGGACGAGGATGCGAAGAACCGGTGGTCGAATGTGGCGCGGGCGGCGAGGAAGAGGAGAAGCGCGATAAGCACGGGAAGCGCGGTAAGCGAGTTAAGCGGAGAGGGAGATGTTTCGCGCGGAGGCGCAGAGGAAACTGGCGGCGCGAGAGGCGGTCAGGCGGGATTTGGAGCGGGCGAGACGGGCGAAGTAACCGCCAAGGTCTTCAAGTTCACCGAGCGTCAGAGGCCGTTGCGTTTGGAAACGCTTGATAAGGCCGGATGTTTGTGTGAAGCTATCAGCAATGTTGGCCAAGAGGCACAGTGGCAGTTGGAACCCTTTTGAGGTTTAGTAGCGATTCTTATCGGAGTTGTTCGGCGTTTCCAGCATTCCTGCCAAAACGGAATTGAACAAGGCATGGGCAACCTAGTCAAAGCACCAGCGCAACCTTATGATCACCTACGATCACCATACACTTCGGTTTTTTGGCATTCCGCTCTTCACTCTTGTTGTCGGAATCATGTTTTTCGCCGCGCTTGCAGGCCTGTTTGTCGGCGTTTCCCGATGGAGGCAGCCCGGTGGCAAGATTGCCGTCATCGCATCCGAATCCATATTGCTGCTGTTCGCGCTGGCCATTATTCTTGTCCTTGTCACGGTCGGAAGCGGCAGCATGGGTTGATATTGTGAAGCTATCCGCAATCTTGGGAGCGCGGCACAGCGGCAGTTGGGATACTGTCGAGGGTAGGAAAATCTCATAACGGTTGTTTGTCAAAGAAGAAAACAATGTCAAAAATTAAATACTGTGCTCTCGCCATAGCGGGTCTGGTTTTGTTTGGTTGCGTATCCAGTCAAGACCCATAAATAAAAATCTGACCAAGATTTCCGGACAAGTGTAATAGCCGATAAGAATGCCACGACACCCATTAGCCCGCGGGTCAAAAGATTGCGAAAAGCATCACGACCATCTAGCGTTAATGAAAATCCGCTCACGCATAAGAACTAAAGATAACAGCGTAAGGAATCCAACCATCAAACGAGCTGCTTTTCTCCATTTCACAATCCAGTCCCCTATCTTTTAAACTGGGCTTATCTGCACCTCCAAACAGATTAAGATTAAGAGCGCGATTAAGATTAGGAGACGATAAAGCCGTTCGTAATCTTAATCCTAATCGTAATCGGCTTGAAGTTATCGGCAAGCCCCCCGCCCGGCGTTCCGGGAGCAAACGGATGGTAACTTTTTCAACGAATGGTTCGAATGCATGGTAGGGACGGCTCGCCGAGCCGTCC
>JANYBJ010000303.1 GCA_025360845.1 bacterium | reverse complement strand
TCGAATCGCTTGTCGTTTTTGCGTGGACGATCTCGGCGGTGTATCTCCTGGTGCGGATCCGCACCGGAATCACATGGCTGACGGCGGCCTCGGCGGCGATTTCCGCCTTAGCCTTGGCACATGCGAGCACCTTTGAATCGGCAATCCGTCCGCTCATGCCGGCACTGCAGAGCAACTGGCTCTCCTTCCATGTCATGACCTGCTTTCTCGGTTACGGCGGTTTTGCGATATCGGCGCTGGTGGCGATCGGGTTCCTCGTGTCGGATCGCAAAGGGAGCGCCGTGCTGCCGGAAGCCAAGGTCACGCTGGAGACGGTCCTGACACAGACCATCTCCTTTGGATTCCTGTTCCTCACCCTTGGCATTCTGACGGGAGCCGTGTGGGCGAACTCGGCCTGGGGCACCTACTGGTCCTGGGACCCCAAAGAGACCTGGTCGCTGATCACCTGGTTCGTCTATGCCACGTTCCTGCACTGCCGCTTTATGCGCGGCTGGCGCGGCCGCCGGGCCGCCTGGATCTCGATCATCGGTTTCGGATCTGTGTTGTTCACCTATTTCGGGGTCAACTTCCTGTTGTCCGGGTTGCACAGTTACGCTTGAGCCAAACCGGAAAACTCTGGAAGGCGATCCCACTAGTCAGTTATCAGGAGAGTTGAAACATGAGCGACAAATCTGTTTTTCTGGGTGTGATGGCCATGACCATGACGCTCGCGTGGCCATCCGTGGGCGCCGAAGTATGCGCCGCGGCGTCGGAGGGCATGGCGGGAGCGTCAGCGGTGTTGTTTAAAGGTACGGTTGTGGAGACGACGAACGCCAGTCGCTACGTCTACGTGCTGATCGATACGGGGAAGGAAAAAATCTGGGCCGCCGGCCCGAAGGTGGCGGTCAAGGTGGGCGACAGCGTTTCGTTCAGTGCCGGCGAGCCTAACAAAGGCTTCTACAGCCCGACGCTGAAGCGTAAATTTGACGAACTCTATTTTGTGGGAGCGATCACGCTTTCGGGAGGCGCCTGTCCCGTCGATGCCGCCATGCCCGGGATGCCGCCCAAACATCCGTCGCTAGAGACGGCGGGAGCAGGGGCGGCAACAAACACCGCGCTCGAGGTCATTCTGAAGCCGGAAGGCGGCAAAACCGTAGCCGAAGTGTGGGCCGAAAAAGCCGCTTTGTCAGGGAAGCAGGTCGTCGTCCGTGCCAGGGTGGTAAAGGTGGTCGCGAATGTCCTGGGCATGACTTGGCTGCACTTGCGCGACGGAACCGGCAGCGAAGGCAATAACGATCTCACCGTCACCACGAAGGCCGAGGTTAAAGTCGGGCAGCTTATCACGGCCAGCGGCCTTCTCAGCACCGACAAGGACTTCGGCGCGGGGTATCGGTACGATGTCATCCTGGAAGGTGCGAAGGTAACCATCCCGTAAGGTCGCGTCCGAATCTTTGTTCACGTTCGCATTCCCGAACCGTCCAGCGCGCTCGGAGATCGCGGACTTCCGGCAGATCTATACTAGCGTAGTGTCCCTTAAATGGCTATACACATGACAGCAGCAATTCTAAATTTGGCTTAGGCCGCCATGAGAGAATGCCCTTACGGGCACACTACAAACGGATTTCCCGAAGCTTTCTTGCGTTCGTAGTGGCGCCGTGAGGCGCTTCCTTGCCAAATTTAGAATTGCTGACATGACAGTCACCTTAAACCGGTTTTTTTGACAGGTTTGACAGGATTTTCAGGACTAACTCGTTATTCATCCTGTTTCATCCTGCCATCCTGTCAATAGAATTTAAGGTACACTGTCTAGTTATTTGCGGGACACTACACTAGGCCCCTCTTTTGCCGGACGGGCTTTTGCCTTCGGTCGCTGGCTCATGAGAGGCGTGTGCCCCTGACTCCGCGAGCGACTCCGTGTCCAGCTCATGCTCCTCGCGATACAAATGCTCCGACACTCGCCCGTCCCACCAGGCCATGTTCATGGGGTAGACGTCCGGATCGAACATCACGTGATAGAAGTGCCATACGATGATCGCCAGCACGGCCAGGATCGCCTCGTAGTAGTGAATGGTGATGGCCACGTCGATCACCCACCGGGGCACCCATTCGGTGATGTACATCTTGAACCAGATCACAAGCCCCGTCAGGCCCATGATGCCGGTACCCCAGACCACGGCCCAGTATTCGGCCTTCTCCGCATACCCGAACTTGGCAAAGGCAGGCTTAGGAGCCCTGGGGAACAGCAAGTAGCGCAGGTTGCCGATCACGTCCAGAACGTCTTTCCATCGCGGGCAGAAATCCTTGACCAGCGTGCGGCCTTCCTTCGTCCTGATAATATAGAAGGTGTGGTATATGGCCAGAGCCAACATCACGACCGCGGCCGCACGGTGCCCGAAGCGGCGGACGTCCTCGCTTGAGCCCACGAGGAACCGAACCCATGACTCGGGATACTTCAAGGCGAACCCGGTCACCGCCAACGCGATGAAACTCGAAACCAGCAACACATGTTGGATACGCTGCGACCGTGTCATCCGCATGACCGTCCGGTCCTTCTTCCTCCAGTTGGCGATGAGTTTGCGGCGCAAGACCAGGACGTTGTGGAACACCATGCCGCAGATCACTCCCCAGATCAGGAGCAGGTAAACCTGCCGTATCCACCAACTGATTTGGCTGCCGATGTCCGCTGCGCTTGTCGTCTTTATCGTCTCGTCCAAATGGATCTTGCCGAACGAAAAGTTTTCGTTGGCCGCAGGATGACATTTCTGGCAGGTCTTGACCATGTTGGCCTTGTTGACCGAGGAGCGTGGGTCCGACGAGGGCAACACGTTGTGGAAGCCGTGGCAACTGGCGCAGTTTGCGCTGCGGCTCGAGCCGAACTTTGACGCCATGCCGTGATAGCTGGACAAGAAGGTCGTGACGCGGTCCCGCGGCAGATTATACCGGGCGTTGAACCGTTCCGAAGCATGGCATTGACTGCAAACTTCTTTGGCCGCTTCCAGCGGCGAGACCGCCTTCAGGCCGCTGATCTGGTGGTCGGCGTGGCAGTCCGTACAGGTGGGCGCATCCGGCGCCCCATGCGCCATGGCCTTGCCGTGAATGCTGTTCCTGACCTCGACCATGATCTCTTGATGGCACTTGCCGCAAACGGCGCCTTGATTCTCACGGTGGAGGGGCGAGGCCGCTGTCCTGGGCGACTGGATGTCATGCGTACTGTGGCAGTCGGCGCAGGTGGCGGCGCTCATATTGCCCGCGTGGCGTGAGCGGCCGTGAATGCTGGCGGTGTAGGAACTCACCGCCTTCTCGTGGCACGAGGCACAGTTGACCGGCTTGGCCGCGAATTTGTCCGGATGCGGCACTTCGGTGATGTCGGAGTGGCAAGTCGTACAGGTGTTGGTGGCATGCACGGAGGTGCCGTACTTCTTAACATCCACAAACAGCGCGATCACCTTCCCGTCCGCGCTCTTCTTGGTCAGCTTCTTGTCCTCGTGGCAGGTGAAGCAGTCGCTGTTGTCGAGTGCCGGCGCACTGCGCGGCAACAGCGCAGCCAGCAGGCCTGTCAGCATCACAAATGTGTTGAAGTAGCGCATAAGGTCGTTTCCCTTAGAAACTAGTGCAACAGGCGTGCGGCCATCGCCACCACGATCAAGAAGAGCAGGATAATCCCCGTCCCGAAGAACAGGTACCCGAACGTCCGGGCGATATTTCTCCAGCGCGTCCATTCGTCCTGAACACGGTGGCTTTCCAGTTTATCCGTCGCCACAAGCCGGTCATACCAGCGCTTGCGCTCATGCAGCATTTCGGCCTTTGAGATGCGCCCCGAGAAGATCACGGTGTCCATCGGGAACTTCTCAATCCGGAAGTGCGTGTTGAAGAAATGGAAGGTGAAGATGAAGCCCGCCGCCAGCAGCGCCTCGTCGGAATGAATGATCATCGCGATGTTGATCGCCCAGCCCGGCATGAACCGGGTGAAGAACAGCGGGAACCACATGACCAGGCCGGAGGCGCCAATCATGGCGACGCCCCAAAAGACCGCGAGATAGTCGAACTTCTCCCAATAGGTCCAGCGATCGAACTCGGGCCGCGGCCCCTTTCCGAAGAACCACTTTTGATGCGCTATAAATTCTTGCCAGTCTTTCTTGTTGGGAACCATGGAATCGGGGCCCACGAGGATATCGGTGAGCCGCTTCATCTGGAACCGCCCGGTCTCGGGATCAAACAGGTTGCCCCGGCCCTGCCAGCAGGAGCGGATGCGGTCCGTCAGATGCAGGGCGAAATACAGAAACGTGATGATGGCCGCGAAATGATGCAGCGAGCGGGCCACCGGCGCCCCTCCAAGGACGTGGAAGATGGCCTTGCCCCAGTCGGTGTAGTGGAATTTCAGCGGCATGCCAGTTACCACCAGCAGAAGGAAACTGGTGACGACCATGATATGCAGCATCCGTTCAAACGGTGAGAAACGGGTAAACCACTGGTCATCGACCTGGGTCTTTACCTTGGCTTCGCGGAAGGTTTTCGAATCGTGGAGAAACAGATAGACGGAGCGGAACAGCCAAAGGGCCGTGTGCAGCCCGAAGAAGGCAAACGTGCCCACCAGCAGGCCTGTCATCGCGAGAAAGACAGCGTGGAGGAGAGGATAGTGCTTGCGGTCCGTCGGGTCGGCATGGGGAACATACTCGGTGAACTTCGCTGTGGCGCCCTTATGGCATTGCTGGCAGGTCTGCAGGATGTTGGTCGCGGACAGACGGGACTCCGGGTTCGAAGGCGGAAGCACGTCGTGGTGGCCATGGCAGTCGTAGCAGGCCGCCACCTCAGAGGCCGCGTGCGAGGCCCCCAGGGCGATGGCTTTGCCGTGATAGGTCTCCATGTAATTTTCCAGCCTATCCTGATGGCATTTGCCGCAGCGCTGGTCGCTCGATGCCTTGCGAAGCCCGCCCTCTTGCGCTTCGATCTGGTGCGCCGAATGGCAGTCCGTGCAGACGGGACCGCGGGCGTCGCCCTTGGCAAGGAGCTGGCCATGCACGCTCTTCAGATAGGTTTTCTCCACACCCAAGTGACACTTGCCGCAGGTGTCGGCGATATGGGCATGGTTGATCTGCGAATCGCGGTCCACGCTCCGGCGGATATTGTGGACGCCATGGCAGTCGCTGCAGGACGGGGCCATCGTCAGGCCCAGCTTGATCAAGGCGCGCCCGTGGATGCTTTCCATGTATTGCGAGGCGGCTTCCGGGAATTTCAAACGGTATTCGGATGTCAGATTGGCGTTGCTGTGGCAGCGCGCGCAGGTCGACGGCAGGTTGAGCTTAAACACCGGCGAGTCGCCCTGCTTGACAGGCGCGATGTTGTGCGCTCCGTGGCAGGAGGAACAGGTCGCCGCGCCCGAAGCCCCCATGCGCACGCTCGCACCGTGGATGCTGTCGGTGTACGCCTTGGCGATGTCTTCATGGCAAGTCCCGCACTGCGGGGCAGGCAACTTTTCAGCGTGCGGAAGTTCCTTGATGCCCGCGTGACAGTCCGTGCAGGAGAGTTGCGAATGAACCGACTTTTTCAGCACCTTCTCAACCACCTGCAGCGAGTTGGTCACCCCTGAAACCACACGGGTGAGTTTCGCATCTTCATGGCAGTCCATGCAGTCGCTGTTCGTGATCGCCGCGCCCAGGGTGCGAGTGCTGGGGAACAGGCACATCGCCGCCAGCACAAACCATCCCCGGCCCAGAGCCCGCCCAGTCGAGATTCCATTCATTTGCAGTCATCCTTCTTCACGTATCGGAACCACCCATAAGGTCAAGACGAATTCTGAAATTTATCATGAATAACTTTCCCGTTCAAGACCCAATTGGCCCGAATGAGCGGTTTCACAGGGCCCGCGCGGTCGGGTCTTTACAATTGCCGACTAAATGACATAATAGGACATTTCTACGATATCGATTTCCCCGGTATTCCGTGGTTCGCAGCCGGCCTGAAATCCCCTACGGCGTGACCGGCTAAACGGAGACAAGCCCCTCGTGACATTAAGCGTTGCCTATTCACCGTGTCCGAACGACACCTTTACTTTTTACGGCCTGGCGGCTGACCGTGTCGAGTTGCCCCTTGACCGCTTCGGCGGACAGTTGGAAATCGAGACCCGGCTTCACGATGTCGAGACGCTCAACCGAATGGCCTTTGACAGCGTCTACGACGTGACCAAGCTTTCCTTTCACGCGTGGCTGCAGGTTCGCGACGCCTATCAGCTTCTGCGGGTTGGCGCGACCCTGGGACGCGGCTGCGGACCGCTTGTCGTCGTCCGGGACTCCTTCGGCCCGCACCTCCCACCTCTCGCCAAAATCGCGATTCCGGGTGAACATACGACCGCCCACCTGCTCTTTCGCCTGTGGGCGCCGGAGGCACGAAACCGGGTTTTCGTCCCCTATGACCGGATCATGGGGATGGTGGCAAGCGGAGGGGTCGATGCGGGCGTGATCATCCATGAAGGCCGCTTTGTGTATCGCCAGAGGGGCCTTGCCTGCCTCGCGGATCTGGGCGACTGGTGGGAATCGCAAACCGGCCTGCCGATACCGCTCGGCTGTATCGCGGCGCGGAAAACGCTCGGCGAAGAGGGCATCGCCGGTTGCGAAGAGCTGATCGAGCGGTCGCTGCGCTTCGCCTTGAAGAACCCGGCGGCGCCGCAGGCCTATATCAAGCGGTACGCGCAGGAACTCGATGACGAGGTCATCCGGAAGCACATCAAAACGTATGTGAACGAATTCAGTCTTGATCTCGGCGCGACCGGACGCGCGGCGGTTGCCGCTCTGGAGACCCTCGTGCAAAAGGTGGGAGGAGGACTATGACCGGGGTGCTGTTTGCGACGGCGGAGGAGGCCCGCCCGCTCTTGGACAGAGGACATGCCGAGCGGCTCAGCACGTCGCCGTTTGTCGCCTACCGCTTCAACGGTCACGCCTGCGTGATCATCTCCGGCATGGGCATGGCCGCAGCCCGTGAGGCCTGCCGGGAACTCGTCGAGAGGCATTCCGTCCGCCAAATCATCAATGCCGGCGTCTGCGGCGCGCTTGCCGGCGGAATCGACCGGGGTGGCGTTTTCACGGTCAGCTCCGTGGTCGACGGAGAGCAGCCGGAGCGCGTCTGCGCGTTGCACCTTGACCGTGCGCCCGGCCTGGAGCGCAGGACGCTGGTCACGGTACGGGAACCGGTGTTCGATTCCGGTCGGCGAACCGCCTTGGCGAAAGTCGGCGAACTGGTGGACATGGAGGGCTTTGCGGTTGCCGCCGAATGCCAAGAGCGCCACATCCCCTGCTGTCTCATCAAGGGCGTCACCGACTTTGGCGACCGGGACGGAAAATCGGATATCCGCAAACACCTGAACTCCGTCTCTGAGCATGTGGCCGGCCACGTGCTTCAGGCCCTCGACCTTGACGCACGCGCCTCTGGCGCCTTTGTGCCGAAGCTGCTTCGCTTCACGCGCGTGGAACACACCGTTTTCAGCCTGCCCCTGCTCTTTGCCGGCGCGTGGCTCGGTGCCGGCGGCCACTGTCCCCCGCTGCGGGCGCTGGCGCTCATCGCCCTGATCGGAACCGGGGCCCGCACCTTCGGCATGGCGATCAACCGCATCGCCGACTGCGACATCGACGCCAAGAATCCGCGCACCTCGAATCGTGAACTGCCTGCGAGACGGCTGTCGTTGTTCCATGGCTATGTGATCGCGGCGACGGGGCTCGCGGCCTATCTGCTGGGCTGCGCGCTCCTGATACCCACGCTGTTCATGCTCGCCCTTGTCCCGCTCGTGCCCTTGGCGCTCTATTCGTTTCTCAAGCGGTTTACCTGCCTGTGCCACTACGGGATCGGCCTGTGCCTGGCCCTCGCGCCGCTCGGCGCGTTCGTGGCTGTCTCGGGCAGCCTAGCGTTCACGCCCGAGGTGTGTCTCCTCGCGCTCTTCACCTTCGGCTGGATGAGCGGGTTCGATATCATCTACGCGCTTCTGGACATCGACTTTGACCGGGCGCATGGGGTGCGCAGCCTGCCCGCCGCTGCGGGTCCGGCGCGCGCTCAGGTCATCGCGGCCCTTACGCATCTGATTTCTGCGGCGGCCTTAGTCCGTCTTTGGTATAGTGCGGGCGGTGTGACGTCGGGTATCGCACTGCTCGTGGCCTTGTCTGCGATGACGTTGGCCTACTGGCAAAAGATTCCGGTCCATATCCGGTTTTTCCCTATCTCTGCCATCGCGGGGGTCGCGGGGGCACTGGTGATTTTGATGGAAGGTTTGCCGTGAACTTGGTAGTGGCATTAACAGGCGCGACGGGGGTGCATGCGACCCGGATCTTGGTCGAAAAGGCACCTTGGCCAGTGACGCTGGTCGCGAGCGAACAGGGGCGGGCCGTCTATGAGCAGGAGTGTGGCGCGTTCGCTTCGTTGGAGGCTCGCGCGGCCGAGGTTTACGCCGACTCGGACCTGAAGGCGCCGATCGCCTCGGGGTCGGTGCCTACCCGTGGCATGGTCGTTCTTCCTTGTACGGCCAATACGCTGGGCAAGATCGCGCATGGCATCGGTGACACCCTGATTACCCGCGCGGCCCACTGTCACCTGAAGGAGCAGCGCAAACTCATCCTCTGCATCCGCGAAACGCCGTGGTCGCTGATCAACCTCCAGAGCGCCGTGAACACGGCTGCCGCCGGCGGCATCATCATGCCGCTCTCACCGCCCTTCTACATGATGGCTGGCCGTGACCCTGGATCGGTCACGATGGACGATCTGCTGGGTGCCTATGTTGACCGCGTCCTGTCAATGCTGGGGCACGAGTCTGCTGAAAACTGGGGAACGGTGCGATGAGTTTTCCGGATCTGCGCAGCTTCATCCAGAACTTGGAGCAAAGTGGCGAGCTGGTGCGCGTCAAGGAGGAGGTCGACCCGGACCAGGACATCACGATCATCCAACACCGCGTGCTCGCGGCGAACGGCCCCGCGTTGCTTTTTGAGAGAGTGAAGGGGTCGCCCTACCGCGTGGTCAGCAACCTGTTCGGAACCGCAGAGCGGGTCGAGCGGGTCTTCGGCCGCCCGCCGGCAGACATCGGCGGTGAACTGGCCTCGCTGGCCGGAGCGCTGATGCCGCCGACTGTTTCCGCGGTGTGGAAAAACCGCAAGTCCCTTTTCCGTTTTCTGGACGTCCGCATGCGGAATCGCCGCTCCGGGCCGGTATTGGATGAGCTGCACGCCCCGCCGCAGTTGACGCGCCTGCCCTGCCTGACCTGCTGGCCCTTGGACGGCGGACCTTTCTTCACGCTGCCGCTCGTGCATACGGTTGACCCGGAAACGGGCAGCGGGAATTTGGGCATTTACCGGATGCAACGCTATGACGACGACTCGACCGGCATGCACTGGCAAATCGAGAAGGGTGGAGGGTTTCATTTTCAGAAGGCCTGCCGAATGGGACAACCGCTGCCGGTGAGCGTCTTTCTGGGCGGGCCTCCCGCCCTGACCCTCGCGGCGATCGCCCCTTTGCCGGAGGATATGGACGAACGTCTGCTGGCGGCCCTGCTCATGGGCCGTCCGCTGGATGTGATTTCCCGCGCCACAACGGGTCATCGGATTCCGGCCACGGCCGAGTTTGTGCTGGAGGGCCGTGTGGTTGCCGGAGACGTGCGGAGGGAAGGACCCTTTGGCGACCACCTCGGCCATTATTCCCACTCCGCGGATTTTCCGGTGTATCGTGTGGACCGCCTGTTGGCGCGCAAGGATGCCATTTATCCGGCGACGGTGGTGGGCAAGCCGCCGCAGGAAGATTTTTACATCGGCAATGCCCTGCAGGAGCTGTGTGTGCCCCTGCTGAAAATGATCAAGCCCGGCATCGGCGACCTGTGGTCGTATGCGGAGACCGGGTTCCACCCTCTGGCTGTGATGGCGGTCGGGCCGCGTTACGAACGTGAGTCGCTGAAATACGCGCTTGGGGTCATGGGCGAGGGCCAGTTGTCGCTCACCAAGATCCTGATCGCGGTGGACAGCGATGTGAAGATCCGCGATTTCCGCGCCGTGAGCCGGGCGTTGCGGCAACACTTCGACCCGGCCGACGGTCTGCACCTGCTGGCGCCGACCGCGCAGGACACGCTCGATTTCAGCGGGCCGTCCATGAATGTGGGCAGCCGCCTGATTCTGCTGGCCCACCGGGGGCAACGCTCGCCCCTGCGCCCCGCCCCGCCGCCGCCGCCGCCGCCGGCCGATGTCCATCCCGACATTCTGGCGCTGCGCGCCTTAGGCGAAGGGGTGCTCATGGTGCAGGTCAGCCGGACGTGGCGCAAGACGGCCGTGATCCGGGCGCTGCGGGAGCATCCCGTAACCCGGCAGTATGTGTTCCAGGCTGCGGTATCGGACGATGTTCCCCTTCACGATGACCGGCTCGCCCTGTGGGGCTGGTTCACGCGTTTTGACCCGCTTGCCGACCTGCACCCGGCGCGGCGCGAGCAGGCCGGCAACCGGTTGATCCTGCATGTGCCGATCCTCTTCGACGCCACCTGGAAGGAAGGGTATCGCCTGCCGGTGGCCTTCGATCCTGCGAAGGAACAGCGCGTGACCGACAACTGGAACCGCTATGGACTGCCGAGGCTGACATGATGACAACCTGTCAATCCACGGGTTTCTCCGGCTTCGGGCCGAAGGCCTCAACTCGAAAGGAGGTCGCCTGATGCAACCCTCCGCGACCACACTGGTTTTCGCCGCATCCCCCTACTGTAACGCCGCGCCGCTGGCCGACTGCCTGCAGGCTGTCGATCCCCGGGTGCGCCTCCTGTTCGACCATCCCGCCCAGCTCGCAAGGGCACTCACGAACAAGAGCGTTGACGTCGCCCTGATTCCGGTGGCGGATTGTTTTCGCAATCCGGACCTTGCGATGATCGAGGGGCTGGGCGTTGCCGCCGACGGAGTGGTGCAGAGCGTGTTGCTGAAGTGCAACGTGCCTGTGGCGCAGGTGAGATCGGTCATGAGAGACCCTGCCTCGGCGACCTCGAACGCGCTGGCCGAATTGCTGCTGAAGCGGCATTTCCGGCGTGCTGTGGTGATGGAGCCCTTCCGCAAGGAGGCCGCGGTTGACGCGGCTGTCGTCATCGGCGACCGTGCGCTCTGCTCCGCGCCTGCGCCTGGAGGTGACATCGATCTGGCCATGGCCTGGAAGGAATTGACCGGTCTGCCGTTTGTGTTTGCCGTATGGGCCTATCGGCGCGACCATCCGGCCGCGGCCGACTTTTCCGGCATTGCGCATGCCGCATATCAGGCGGGACTCCTCTCGCTTCCGCGCCTCACCGCACGCTTTGCTGAAACGCTTCACCGCCCGCAGGCGTTCATCCATGATTATTTGACACGGTGTCTTCGCCATGAACTCGGCGCCCGTGAGCGCGAGGGGATGGAGTTGTTCAGGCGGATGCTGGCGGAGGGAGTGGCATGAGATGGAGTCCCGACCAGGCTTTGAAGGCGTTGCAAAGCGCTTCCACAGCGGAGCTGATGGCGCTGGCGGATGGGCAACGTCGGGCGCGGCACGGGTGTGCCACTTATTATGTCCACAGCTACAACCTGAATCCGACGAACCTCTGCGAGAACCGCTGCAAACTGTGCGCTTTTTGGCGGGAGCGCGATGCGCAGACCGCCTATGTCCTGACGCTCGACGAGGCGCGCGATGTTCTCATGCACGTCCGCGACTGGAACCTGACCGATCTGCACGTGGTGGGAGGCATCATCCCGGAGCTGGATCTGGCGTACTATGAGAAGCTTCTGCGCCTCGCGAAGGAAATCATTCCCGGCGCGTTGATTCAGGGAATGACCGCCGTGGAAATCCGCTGGCTGGCGGATCAGGCCGGCCTTGCCGTCCGCGAAGTCCTGATCCGCTTGCGCGAGGCGGGCTTGGGAGCCCTGTCCGGCGGCGGGGCGGAGATCTTCGCCGAGGAGGTCCGGGAGCGCATCTGCACCCGCAAAATACCCGCATCGGAGTGGCTCGCGGTTCACGAGACGGCGCATCAGTTGAGTATCCCGACCAATGCGACGATGCTGTTCGGCCACCTCGAGACGGATGCGGACATCGTCGATCATCTTTCCAGGATACGCGCACTGCAGGACAAAGCCGGCGGCTTCAAAGCTTTCATTCCTCTGCCTTTTCATCCCGCCGGGACCGAGCTTGACATCAGGCGCGGAGCGTCCGGCGACCGGATCGCGCGCGTCGCGGCGCTCTCCCGTCTTTTTCTCGACAACGTGCCTCATCTGCGCATGCTCGTGAATTACGTGGACCGCAAGCTGCTGGGGGCACTGACGCAGGGCGGCGTGGATGATATCGGCGGGACCAGCTTGGACGAGCGCATTGCCAAGGCCGCCGGAGCGCCGGACTGCCACCGGTTCTCGTCGCCTAAGGAAATGGAGGCGTTCATCCGGAGCCTGAGACTGCTCCCGGCCTTGACCAACAGCGTTTACGCGGGCACGGACGCGTACGGCAAGGCGGAGACCGGAGCCTCGTCATTGTCATGCCGCGACCTCCTGTCCTCCGCCGCTGCCGGCAAACGGTTGACGGCGGAGGAAGCGGTATGGCTCCATGACACGGCCCCTCTGGGGCACCTTGGAGTTGCGGCGCTCCAACGCCGGCGGGAGATCGTGGCGGGAAGACGGGTCACCTTTGTGATCGACCGCAATCTGAACGTCACCAACATCTGTGAGGCGAAATGCACGTTCTGCGCCTTTCATGTCGCGCCTGAATCGGGTCAGGGGTTTACCCTGTCCGTCGATGAGATCGTCAGCAAGGTGCGGGCGGCGGCTCAGGCGGGAGCGACGCAGATTTTGTTACAGGGCGGAATCAACCCGGCCTGCGGGCTGGCTTTTTATGAGCAGGTGTTCGCCCGTATCAGGCAGGAATCGCCGCTCTGGATTCACTCGCTCTCGCCGACTGAAATCGTTTTCTTCGCAAAGCAGGAGCGCCTGTCGGTGCGCAGCGTGCTGGAACGGCTGATCGCGGCGGGCTTGCAGTCGCTGCCCGGAGGCGGCGCGGAGATTCTGGTGGATGCGGTGCGGGCGCGGGTCAGCCCCCACAAGACCACCGCCGGCGAATGGCTCAATGTGATGGAGACCGCCCATGCGCTGGGCCTGAAGACGACCGCCACGATGGTGTACGGCCTGGGCGAAACCACGGCGCAGCGCGTCGAGCATTTGATACGGGTGCGTGAACTTCAAGACCGGACCCGCGGCTTTACGGCCTTCATCCCTTGGAGTTTCCAGCCCAACCGGACGGCGCTCGACCTTCCCGAACAGACCGGGGCCGACTATCTGCGGATGATCGCGCTGTCCCGTCTGGTTCTGGACAATGTGCCCCATATCCAGGCGGGGTGGGTTACGGAAGGACCCGACGCGGCGCAGTTGGCGCTCCAGTTCGGAGCGGACGACTTCGGCGGCGTGCTGATGGAGGAACAGGTTGTCCGCGCGACAGGCGTCGCGTATGCCGTGACCGCTGACCAGGTTCAGGCGCTCATCCGCGAAGCGGGCTGGCTTCCCGCGCAGCGCACTACGCAGTATGACCTCGTGAACCCGTAAGGCTCAGCTTTTCCGGCCAGGCGGGAACGGGGCGTTCCTCGAATCGAGGCACACCCGCCCCCGAGCGGTGCTACGGGCTGCCGGTGTGGCAGGTGTCGCAGCGTTCGGTCTTCCAGTCTTCGCCGACATCCTCAGGATGTTGGAAATCCAGCCCTGACGACGTGAACGCGGGCAGGTCCTTGCCGGGGCCTTGGGCCAGAATGGTATGGCACGTCTTGCACTCTTTCGATATCCGTTTGCCGGACTCGCTGACGTGCTTGTCGTCGTGGCAACGGAAGCAGCCTGGGGTGATCTTGTGTCCGACATGGTTGGGGTATTCAGTCCAGCGAACGTTCATCTCGGGGAAGAAATTGGCGCTGTAAATGGACTGGACCTCACGGATGGTGGCCTCGACCCGGGGGTCGCCCGCGTACGTCGCCCGGAGTTCACGGTCGATGGCGGTCAGTGCCTCCGCCTGTGTTTTGTACTTGGCGGCCAGCACCTTGGCGGTCTGTGCCTTGACCGAGGGAAGGGAGCTGTCGATTCTGCCCGAAGAAAGTGCCATGTCGAGCACCTCGTTGGGAGCCCGATACTGGTGGGTCGGCCGGTTATGACAGTCGATACAGTCCATGCGGCGCTGGGGTAGCGTGGCGGCCTGCCCGTCGGAAATTTTGGTTTTGTCGTCCGTCGTGCGGTAGACCGTGACTTTGCCCGCCTGGTCGGTCACGCGGACCCACGGGATGACCAGACGCTTCCGGTCTGTCGCGACATAATCGATTGTATTGACTCCCTCCATATGCCAGTGGATACCCCGGATCGGTCCGTGGGCCGGATTGCCGCCGCCGATATTGAGAAGCATCGTGATGGTCCAAGGCGAGTTCTTCTCGTCCGTCCGGTAGTAGGTCCACGTTCGCAGCACGGCGCCGAAAAACTTGGTCGGCCAGTGGCACGCCAGACAGGTTTCCTTGGCCGGCCGGAGATTCTCCACGGGCGTTTCAATGGGGCGATGATACTTGTTGAACAGGACCGAGTAGACCTGATAGAGGCCGGAGATCTTGGCTTTGACGAACCACTTCGCGCCAGGGCCGATGTGGCATTCCGTACAGGAGGTGTTGGCATGCGGCGACTGCTGAAAGGCGGTGTATTCAGGATTCATCGCCTGATGGCAGATCATACCGCAAAAAGGCACGGACTCGGTGAAGTGGTACATGCGGTACGTCGCCAAGGTGGACACGATGAAAAACACGCTCAGCAGCAGACCGAGGAACGCGATGCGCGACAGGGTTCGGCGGTCGCTCAGGTCAATCACAGGCAAGCGGGGAACGTAACCCTGACGGTGCATACGGCGCCGGGTCCAGAGCATGCCCAGCACCACCAGCAGGCCGGAACCGGCTAGGAAGCCCGGAACCACGAGATAAATCAGGATGCCGAAATACGGCGACAGATTCTCGCGGGAAGCATCGATGATTAGGAGCACCGTGCCCGTTGTGAGAGCCGTGGCTCCCAGAAAAATGCCGGCGACACTAACCCAGTTTTTCAGTAAACCGCTAAACTTTCCCTGCATGCTCATATGCGATCCGTGTTCCTTCAGTTTCTCGGTGCCATCTGCTTTGTTCCAGTCGCCTTCTGAACGGCGCTAAACCACACAATAGCGGATTCGTTCGAGCAAGGCCAATAAATACGCCCCTCAGGCGCAGCGCCCGTCGTTGAGAATCCGCTCCACTTCACGGCGCAGCGTCTCGGAGGAAACCGGCTTTTCCAGAAAAGCGGCCGGTTCAGAGCCAAGGTAACGCCTCAGATCGCCGGACCCGAACGACAACCCGGTAACCTGATTGACGTGGGTCAGAAAGATGACCGGAATGTGCCGTGTGGCAGGATCATGCTGCAGCTCGTTGAAAACGGCGAACCCGTCCATACCTCCAGACATCATGACGTCCAGCACGATCGCGCAAGGCAACATCTCGCGGGCCATACGCAGCGCTTCCTGCCCCGAAGCCGCCGTCAGCACTGGGCGTTGCGTGCCCAACGCCTGACAGGTCGCTTTCAGTTCTTCGGGCTCGTCATCCACGACAAGAATGGCGCGAATTTGATCGGGCATTTTCATAACCAATTACCTATACGTTATAAATTTACATCATGCGGGGAACATGCGATACTGGATTTTTCTACGAAATGAAAGACAATGGGGCGGGTTCCTTCGCTGACCTTTCGCCTTGCGGCGGGAAAAAACGACCGATGAACAACAAACAGCAGGCGACCGATAAAACCGACTATGGCCGGCATCCCCTGATCCGGCAGGTGGCGGAGTTGACCGTCGCTGCAACCGGGTCGCGTCTGTTGATCGTCTATCCCGTGGACTCCGGCTGGGCGCAAGCGCACGGCGACACGCACACGAAGCATCAGCCCGTTTTCTGCAGTTTGATCCAGAGTTCGCCGGAGGGGGCCAAGCATTGCCACATGTGCCATATCATGATGACCGTCGCCGCCTGCAGCGGCGGACCGTCCGAGCAGATCTGCCATGCCGGCGCGTCCGTGCTGGTGTGTCCTGCCGCCGACCCTTCCACCGAATCCATGGCCGTGCTTAGCTGCTGCATCTTTTCTTCGGACGGGACATGGGACATGGTGCGGCAGCGGGGAGAGAAACTAGGGGTTGACCTGCGGCGTCTGCGCAAAACTTTCCTGAATCTGCCACAACTGGACGAAGGCCGTTTGCGCGTCTTGAAGTTGGCGTTGCAAACCATGAGTTGCGCGCTTCGTGAAGTGCATCAGAACCGGCTCTTAAACACCCGGCTCAGCGAGGCGAACCGGAGCCAAGAGCCCGCCGGGAGCCTGACGAAATTTCTCAACAACACCCTGTGGGCTAAACGTTCCAACCACCTTTCGTCCGACGGACAAGGGAACTCCCTGCTGGTGCGCGTCGTCAGCGAATTGGTGCAACAACGCCCGGACCTGCCGCTTACCGTCAAGGAACTGGCCGCCGCCGCGGGCTTGACCCCGAATCATTTTTCCACGCTTTTCCGTAAGCATGCGGGGGCTTCGTTCAACGAATACCTGACGAAACAACGCATCGCACGCGCCCAGAAGCTGCTGCTCAATCCCACGTTGAGCATCAATGAAATCGCGCGCTTGACGGGCTACGACGACCCGGGGTATTTCACGCGCCGGTTTCATCAGGAGACCCGGCTCTCTCCCCGCGAATGGAGGAACCGAAAAGCAGGGCTCGAAGCCCAGTCCGACTAATCGTAGTTCAGTCCTGTTTCTCTTAACCTCCCGACAATGACATGATTATATCAAATAGAAAGACATACACCACCCTGATGGAGTATCGGCCATGAAGTTGCAGCGAGGCTATCTGCCGAAAATTTCCGGTCTGCCGGAAGAGACGGAATCACGGCGAAAACAGTCTAAAGCTAACGGGCAGCAGAACGGCATGGCAACCCTCACGCTTGGCGCTTTTTTGGATCTGGAACTGGCTTTTAAGAAACGGCTGAACAAGTATTATGCCGAGGTCCGGGACCACACGCCGGACAACGGCATCCGGTTGCTGACCTACCATCTCGCCCGCGATCGGGGCCGTCTTCCCGTCGCGCTTGATGACCTGCCCAAAAAAACGCTTGAGCACGCCCGGAAAACCGCGTTCATCTGCGATGAGCCTTTCGACCCGCAGGTCGAGCACGGTCTGCCCACGTCCAACCCCGCCACAGTCAAAGGCACCGAATTGTTGGAAGACGCCATCCGCCGGCAAGGCAAACTGGCGTCCCGGTACCGGTTCATTCTCACACACTCCTCCGATGAGAATGTGCGGGCTGTTCTGGCCGCGCTGATTCAAGTGAAAGAGCGCGACATTGGCCTGATGAAGAAAATGCAAGCGATGCACTATTTCGATAAGTGAGAACGTATGGGCTGCTTCAGACTCGATCCTGAATCCCGGCTGGAAGAGACCGCCCTGCGTCACGGCACTGTCAGTGGTCTGACGGGGCCGATTCTGCTGAAAAACGCGAGTTGGTTCACGCGCATCCGTTGGATCGTGATCGCCCTCCTGGCGGTTTTCGGCGGGGCGAGTTACCTCCTGCACCCGTTCCTGCTTGAGCGCCTCGGGTTTCCTCCGCCCGGACGGTGGCCGATAATTCTGGCCGGTCTGCTGGTTTTGTTAAACCAGGTTTCTGGCCGCTGGATACGCCATCTCGCCTCCCGCACCCCCTGTTCCTGGAACGCCGTGGCCACCAACATCTGGTTCCAGATCGTCACTGACCTGGCTGTTCTGAGCGTCGTGGTTTACCAGTTCGGGCCCACCACCACCGTCATCGGGTTTGCGTATCTCTTCCACATCACATTGGCCTGTATCTTCTTCGGCCGCCGCGACAGTTTCGTGGTGACAGTGCTGAGTTCAGGGCTGTTTCTCGGCGTGGTTGCCCTGGAGTGCGCGGGGCTCCCCGCGGCATCATCCGGCGCGGCGGATACGGCGGCCATCCTGTCGAAAGCCACCTTTGCCGTTCCGGCCGTGTTTGTCTGGGTGATCGTGTGGTACCTGGTTTCATCCATTTCGGAAGCCGTGCGCCAGTGCGACCGCGATCTCGAAGAAGCCAACGGAAGGATCATGCGGGCGGATCAGGAAATCAACCTGCAAATGCTGCGCGTGACGCACGACCTCAAAGCGCCCTTCTCAGGCATTGAAAGTAACATCCAACTCCTGAAGCACCTGCACTGGCAAGAAATGCCCGAAGGCGTGCGCCAACTCGTCGACAAGATCGACGTGCGGTCAATGTCTCTGCGTTCCCGAATCGGCGACATCCTGCTGCTCGGAAGCCTGCGCTCCGCGCCGTCAGGGGAGCGCGTCGTCAAGCCGGTGAATTTGCATGGTTTGTTGGAGACGATCCTTCAGGATGTTCAGGGACTGGCGGCGGGAAAACAGGTTTCCGCGGCTCTCTCCGCTTGCGAAGTGACCGTGCTCAGCGACCCCAATCAGTTGCGCATTCTCTTGTCGAACCTGATCTCGAACGCCATTATCTATTCTCATACTAAGGGAAGCGTGGAAGTCGGAATTGAGGAAGAAGCGACACAGGTGACGGTCCGCATAGCCGATCACGGCATCGGCATCAGCGATCAGGCGCTGCCTCACATTTTCGAGGATTTTTACCGGACACAGGAGGCGGCCGCCTTTAACCCGAATTCGATGGGCTTCGGGTTGGCCATCGTCAGGCAGATCGCCCGCAACCTTCGACTGGCTGTCGACGTGGCGAGCGAGCAGGGCAAAGGCACGACCTTCCAGGTGTACATTCCGGTGGGGGAGCAGAGGGACCGGAGACGGCACGAATCCTGATCGCCGATGACGACATCGAGTGGGCAAACCACACGGCAACGCCGCGTGCGGAAAAATGGAGTTGTTGCCCACTCTTGCACACGGTCTGCATTTTTGTTACTCTGACCCTGTCACCTAAATATGTGTGACACCTTGTGCATGAAGCACGATGAAAGGAGAACGATAATGAAGAGTCTGATTATGGTCGCTATGATGGCCGCTGTCACGTTCGCGTTTGTGGGGTGCAAGAAGGAAGAGACCCCGGGCGCCAAGATTGACAAGGCCCTCAAATCCGCCGGACAGTCGGCTGACAAGGCCACCAAGGACGCGAAGAAGGCCACTGACGCCGCCGCCAAGGATACCGACAAGGCCGCCGTCGACCTGCAGAAGAAGCTCGATGGAGCGCTCAAGAAGTAACGCGCTATTCATGCGCGGTTGTGCTTAAAGACCGACGGCTCCGACGCCGTCGGTCTTTCAATTTTCCGCTTGGTTGTTCCGCGCCCATCATTTACCCTTACCCCTATGAGTACACCTTCAACCGCTTTGAAAATCGGCGTGCTGGGTTCAGGTTCCGGCTCCAACATGCAGTCGGTGGTCGATGCCATTAAGGCCGGCACCCTGAACGCCGAAATGCGTCTGGTTCTTTCAGACGTGCCGAACGCTAAGATCCTCGACCGAGCCCGAACCCATAACATCCCATGCGCCTGGCTCGATTGCGCCCCGTTTAAAACCAAGCTCGACGGCGCGGCCGAACAGCGTTGCATCGAGATGCTCAAAAAGCAGGGGGTCGACACGGTGGTCCTCGCGGGCTTCATGCGTATCGTGAAACCCGGCCTGCTGAAGGCCTTCCCCTTGCGGGTCCTGAACATCCATCCGGCCCTGCTTCCCGCCTTCCCGGGCCTGCACGGCTGGCAGCAGGCTCTTGAGTACGGCGCGAAGGTTGCCGGGTGTACCGTACACTTCGTGGACGCTGGCACCGACACCGGCCCCCTCATCATCCAGCGGGCCGTGCCCGTGCTCACAGGCGACACACCCGAAACGCTGCATGCCCGGATCCAGGCCGAAGAGCATATCGCCTATCCCGAAGCCCTGCGTTTGCTTTCAGAAGGTCGGCTGCGCCTCAGCGGGCGCCGCGTCGACATTCTCTGACCGCAACGCACGCGCCAGAAACAAAAAGAGACGGGATTTCTCCCGCCTCTTTTTCGCCTCTCAGGCTGCAAGCCAACCCGCGTTATTCCGTCGCCACAGGCGTTTCCACAACCGGAGTCTCCGTCACGGGCGGCTCCTCGGTCACAGGCGCGGCGTTCTCCTCCGCCGCCACACCAGGGGCAGGAGCCTCCACGGGCACTTCCTCCCGCGAAGCAGCCGCGGCGGCGGCGGCCACGGGCACGCTGACAGCCTGGGGACGGCGTGCCTGCTGCGGCGGCTGACCTCCGCCCTGCAGTTGCTTTTCACCCGGCAGGAAACGGAACGCGGGATATTCGAGCGGCCCGCTCAACACGTCGTTGTAGTACTCGATGACATGACCCTTCTCGACCAGCCATGCGAGCTGCACCAGCGTCTCTTTAACCTTGGCCTCATCGCCTCCCGCCAGCGCGGTGACCAGTTCGAGCTTCGTGCAAGCCGAGTGCTCGTTCACAAACGTCAACACATCACGCAACGCCTGCACGGCATGCGTGGGGTCAAGCACCACCGGCTGCTTGAGCATCACGAAATCCTGCCCTTTCGGATCGTTCACCCGGAAGAGGTGCAGACTGCGGTGGCGGAACGCTCCGCGCAAGGCGAAAAACAGAGAGGCCGGGAAACGGCGTTCGCGGTTCAGCGTGTCCTTCAGCGCGAAATAGAGCGGACGGCTGGTGGTCTGCATCGCCACCGCCGCCGTACAGATCAGATGACGCGCACTGGCGACCTGCTCAGGCAGGATCTCCCGCATGAAGACCAACTCCGCGACATCACGCTCCATGGGCGGCGCTTTAGGCGCAGGTTCCTGCTCGCCCACTTCGGCGGCAGTTCCGGCAACACCCTCGGCCGCCTCGGACAGCGGCTCGGCAACGGTCGGCGCCGCGCCCTTACGGCGATAAATCTTTTTGCGGGTACACTGCTGCCGCCACTTCTCGATCACCTCGGTTTCACGCACGGTCTCGATCCGCGACCGATAGGCCTCCTCGGTCATGCTCGGGAACTTCGTCCGGAGCATCTCGTGAACCTTGGAATTGAAGCTGTGGTGGTTCGGCGGCCCGAGCAACTCGCCGCTCAACCCGCACCGCGCCACGACCACAAACGCGCCCGCAGGCGGATCGCAGTCGATGTCTTCCACGTCGAAGAAATCGTCCATGTGACGGTTGACGAGATGCGCGCGGATCTCCTCTTCGGAAAGCGCAGGCACGCCGCACACCTTGCACTGGAACAGCGGGAGCTGCTGATCTTTAAGCGGTTCAATGCGGATCAGACACGAAGCCGGATTATCGAGGAACAGCCACGCGATATCGCGCAGCGGAAACGCGCGATGCGAAGTCTGAATGCGGCGGATCACCGCGCCGAGCGCCTTCTGCTCGGGCAGAACACGGATCTCGATCGGCAACGGCGGGTACTCGGGACGCGGCGGACGAAAATCGCCGCGGTCCTGACGCGGTCCGCTTTGCGGGCGGAAGCCGCTGTCCGGACGAGGCACACGAAGATCGGCCACGGCGGCGCGGGATTCCGGGCGCGGCATATCCGTTCCGGCAGGGCGAGGCGGGGCTCCGTCAAACTCACGGCGCGGCTTACTCCGGTCCGGTTTCCTGCGGTCGCGGTCGTCGAAACTGCGCTGGGGACGCCGGTCTCGACCTCCGTCGCGTCCGCCATGCCGGCCTTCGCCATCTTCGCTTCCGTCAAACCGATCATCCCGATAGCGCTGGATGTTCGCATCCGGGGACGTACGCGCCCAACTCGGAGCAAAGCTCAGGTCCAACACAATCCCGCCGTTTTCCTGCTCTGCAGGTTTCGCCTCTTCGTTCTCGCTCATGGTTTAGATATGTTACCTTTTGTATGACCGTGCGGTCAATGTGATTTATCACACTGCCCCGGTTGCCACGGCCGCCAAAAGGCCGCCGTTGACAAGGATCGTTTTCTGCCGCGTGCTCAGCGCCGTCGAAACGGGGAGCGAAGCGCCCCTGGTCACATTCTTAACGACCGCCTTGCCATCACCGGAAACCGCCTCGCGCAACCCGTCGATCACCAGCTTGTCTCCCTGCTTTATCGCACCGTAATCCGCAGGATTGTCGAAGATGAACGGCACGATGCCGAAGTTGATGAGGTTGGCGAGGTGGATGCGCTCGATGCTCTTCGCGATCAGCGCCTTCACACCCAGATACATCGGACACATCGCCGCGTGCTCGCGGCTCGACCCCTGCCCGTAACTCTCGCCCGCCACAATGACGTTATACAACCCCGCATCGCGGTTCGCCGAAGCGTTGGCGTGGAAAGCCGGGTCCACATGCTCGAACACGTATTTCGCATACTGCGGCACGTTGGAGCGGTACTTCAGCCGCGCACCCGCCGGCATGATGTGGTCGGTCGTGATCTTGTCGCCGACCTTGATCACGGCTACGCCGTCCAGCTTTTCGGGAAGCGGTTTACCCGAAGGCACCTGGCCGATGTTCGGCCCGCGCACGATCGCCGTGCCCGGCACACCCTTGCCCGCAGTCTCGCAGAACAGGAAGAGGCTGTCATCCACATCGAACGCCGCAGGCTCGGCCACTTCCGTCGGCAACGCGCCCAGCGTGCGCGGATCGGTGAACACGCCGGTCAGCGCCGCCGCCACCGCCGTCTCTGGGCTCACCAGATAAACCTGCGCCGACTGCGTGCCCGTCCGTCCCTCGAAATTGCGGTTGCTGGTGCGCAGGCTGATCGCATCCGTACCGGGCGACATGTGGTTGCCGATGCAGAACCCGCAGGCGTTCTCGAGCATGCGCACGCCCGCCGACACGAGATCGGTGAGCAACCCCTCTTTCGCCAGCATCTCCACCACCTGGCGCGAACCCGGCGCCACGCCCACCTCCACATCCGGATGGATCTTCTTGCCGCGCAACATGAGCGCCGCCGTCTTGAGGTCACGGTACGAAGAGTTGGTGCAGGAGCCGATCAACACCTGCTGGACCTTCTTGCCGGCCAACGACGCCACGGTCGCAATCACACCCGGCGAGTGCGGACACGCGGCCAGGGGCTCCAACGCGCACAGATCGATCTCCAACGTCGTGTCATACGACGCGCCCGCATCGGCGGCCAGTTCAACCCAATCCCGCTCCCGGCCTTGGGCCTTGAGGAAAGAACGCGTCGTCGCGTCACTCGGGAAGACCGAAGTGGTCACACCCAGCTCCGCACCCATGTTGGTGATGGTCGCACGCGCGGGCACGCCGAGGTCTGCCACACCGGGACCGCCGTATTCCAACACGCGACCCACGTTGCCGTTGGTGCCGTATACCGAAAGCACGTTCAGGATCACGTCCTTGGCCGACACGCCGGGTTTGAGCGAGCCCGTCAGCCGTACCAGCGTGACCTTCGGGCACGTCAGGAAAAATGGCCCGCCACCCATGGCCACCGCCACATCGATACCGCCCGCGCCGATCGCGATCATGCCGATGCCGCCGCCGGTGGGCGTATGCGAATCGCTGCCGAGCAGCGTCGCGCCCGGCTTGCCGAACCGCTCGAGATGGAGCTGATGGCAGATGCCGTTGCCGGGACGCGAGAAGACCACGCCGTAACGCTGTGCCACACTTTTAAGATACGCGTGGTCGTCGGCGTTCTCAAAGCCCACCTGAATGGTGTTGTGGTCCACATAGCTCACGGCCAGATCGGCCTTCACGCGGTCAAGGCCCATGCTCTCGAACTGGAGATAAGCCATGGTGCCGGTGGCGTCCTGCGTCAGCGTTTGGTCGATGCGGAGGGCCAACTCTTTGCCCGGGATAAGCTCACCGGAAACACGATGAGCGGAAAGGATTTTTTCGACGATATTCTGTGCCATGAGTGCTCCTTTAGAAGTTCCTCATGGTGCAAAAAAACGCGTGCCGCAACAAGTCTAAACTTCGAAACGTTTCCTGCCCGGCGGCAAAAGGGGGCCGGGGTTCCCAGGCCCCCTCTCTCTGGCATGTCGTTCCCGCCTATTTGTAGTAGCGGGCGATCTCCTCCTTGGCGATCTTACACCAGGCGATCGCTCGTGACGGATCGTTGTGGATCGTATCGTGATCCTTCATGATAATCTCGAGGTGGCACCCCTTGGCCTTCTCGATGATATCACGGAGGTCTTTGCGTGCGGCGGCCTCGTCGAAGACGCTCGCGGAAAGGACATCCGGATTCGGACGGCAGGAATACACATACTTGTCCTGCAATGCGGCGGCCATTTTGGCGCGGTCGCAGGAGGGCGACACGCTGACGCGCCGGACATTCGGGATGTTCTTGAGGTACCCCCACCGGTCCGACATCGGCTCGCAGCAGCCATAGCAGACCAACCCGAAACGCGCGATCACGGGTTTCTGATACTGCAAGACGAACTCATTAAACAGCTCCGGAGAAATCCCTTTGGTGTCCTGACTCTCGAACAGCGCCCACAAGTCCTTGGCGCGTGCCGTTCCCTGATAATCTTTTGCCGGCAACTGCGTGGTCCAGCCGAAACCGCCGGAACCGATGTAGTCGCCTTCGTTGTTGAGGCTGTAGAGCCCCGCATTCTCGAGGAAGGTGATCAGATCCAACGTGCCGTCGCGCAAGAACGCCATCAGATTGTGAACGCCCTGAGGATTCTCCTTGATGTCTTTCATGAACTGGTCAAGCCCGCGAAGTTTGATCAGTTCGCGCGTCAACCCTAAAGACCAATACCACTTCTCCCTCAACTTGACCGGCAACACCCGGTCGAAAACCTCGCGCGCCAGATGGACAATCTCAGTCGTCGCATCCCGGTCCACATTGATCGTTTGGAACTGGAGACCGCTCAAATCATTCAGATCCGTCAGGGTCGGCTGCGGGTTCACCGACGAGGTGTCCGGCCCCCAGAACGTCCGCTTATAAACCCAACCCACCGCGAACCGGCTTTCCACGACCCGGTCGTCGCCCATCTTCTCGCCCCAGAAGATCTCTTTGCGCAGACGGTGCTCCCAACGCCGGGCGAGGGCATGGGTACATTCCAGCGATGTCTCGGGAATGATTTCCCGCCAACTGAATTCAGGGTCGCAGAGAATCAGCGGACGCGACGCCTGCAATGCGTTCTGACGCGTCCAGAGCACCTTCTTTTCCGCCTCGATTTGACGTGTGGATAACGCCATGACCCGTTCGCCCAGCCGGCGCAAAACCTCGCGCTCCGATTGGGTGATGGTCAGGTCTGCGACATGCGTATCCAACGCCACATAGCCCGGTTGATCATGATCATTCATACCGAACACTCCCTTCCTTTTACACTTCGCCTAACAGGCCCGCCGGACACCCGACACCACCGAACGGTGTCGGAAATCAGACGGAAAAAAGCCCGCACATGGTGCGGTACCGCTTTCTTGTCGCGATTATATCGCGGCCTCCTTTTCCTGTCCACCGAAGAAACCGAAAAAGCGCCCGCCAGCTAAGGATTTTGAAAATAGTTTCTGTCTGGTCCTTCCTCTTTGACTCCTCTCCCCAAATGCAGTAGACTTTATCGCACAAAAAATGTATGTCGCGTTTGTTCTAACGCATTGTTGCGAAAAGGGACGCGCGAAACGCGCTTCGAGTGGAGCGCGGAACGTCTCAATCCCATAGGCGCAACATGCCCCACAAAATCCTCTCACTCCAGCAAGCCGCACGGCACATACGGATACCTGAACGGGAACTTTTCCATCTGGTGCAACGCAATGAAATCCCCTGTCAGCGTCGCGGAGAGGAGATGCTCTTCGAACACCGCCTGCTCGACGACTGGGCGCAGCGCCGCATCCTCGGCCTGCCCACCCAATCGCTGACCACGCACCACCGTGAAGCCGTCGCCGACCGCACGCCGCAAGCATCCGAAGACATTCTCGTGGAGAAACTGTTTCGCCCCGACTGGATCAATCCCGCGCTCACTTCGCGCACCAAGCCGGGCGTGGTCCGCGACATGGTCGCGCTCGCCGTATCCACCGGGCTGCTCTACGACGACGCGGCCTTGCAGCGCGAGATTGAGGAACGCGAAAGTGTCAGCTCGACGGCCATCGGCGGCGGAGCGGCGTTTCTGCACGCGCGCTACCACGACCCCTACCAGTCATCCGAGTCGTTCGTGGTGCTCGGCAAGACGATCCAGCACATCTTTTTCGGCGCGCAAGACGGCGAGGAGACCGACATCTTTTTCCTCATCTGCTGCACGGACGATGCGTTGCACCTGCACACGCTGGCCCGGCTCTGCATGTTGGCGCACGGGACGATGCTGCTGTCGGACCTGCGGGCGGCAACGGCGAGGGAAGAGATGTGCCACATCCTCTGCCACGCGGAACGCGAACTGCTGAAGACCCTGTAGAAGGGTGAACCCCCGAACCCTGACCCCTCTTACTCCTACTTCAGTTCGGACTCGTAAGGAATCGGCACGCCGTACTGCTTGTTCACCTTCAGCATCTCGGCGAAGAACTGCTGCTGCGCGTCGCGCGAGTAGGCGCCGACCAGATGAAACATCTTCTGCTGCGCCCAGCGCGTCTTCACGTCCGGTGTCCCCAATTTGGCGTGCCGTGTCAGACTCAACCGGAAGATCGAATCATACCCCTTGTCCGCCGCCAACCCGCGAACCTGAAAGAC
The DNA here is from genome assembly GCA_025360845.1 of bacterium. Taxonomy (GTDB): domain Bacteria; phylum Verrucomicrobiota; class Kiritimatiellia; order RFP12; family UBA1067; genus JAHFSX01. The sequence continues at coordinate 41,833 of JANYBJ010000303.1, read as the reverse complement.
CAGCTCATCCGTGCCCTCGGGGCAGACGCCGGACATCTCCAGCGGACGATCCTTGTACAGGTTGGCCGTACGCTTGGGGTAGACCTCGCTCTTAGAGGCGGAGTCGAAGACGACGGACACATCCCCCATCACCGGATTGCGGATGCTCTCATATTCAACGGCCATCGAGGCGGGAATATCCCAGCGGTTGCCCGACAGCACTTTGGTCGTGCCCCGATTACAGTAGGTCAACATGTCGAGCAGGTAGATGTTGGCACTGCTCTGGGTGCCGTACATGTAGATCGACATCATGCCGTTGTTGAGCTTCGAGAACTCGCCGATGATCTTGGCGCTCTCCGTCATCCCGAAGGTCGGCTTGCCGTCCGTAACCAGGAACGCGACCATCGGGCGTTTCGGATCACGCGGAAGTTTCATCAGCGAACGCAGCGAGCCGAACACGTCCGTCTGTCCGAAGGAGCGCAGTGTTGAAACAAAAGCGGCCGCGGCCTTCTTGTTTTCAGGCGTCGCCGGCATCCACGCGGGAAAACAGTTCGCGAAACTCTCGCGGAAGGCCACCACATTGAACCGGTCGCCCGGATTCAACGTGTCCAACGCCGCGGCAAAAGCCCGGCGACAGAAGTTCAGTCGCTCTTCCGAAATCGACGCGGAAACATCCTGAACAAAAACGATGTCCTTGGGAATCACAGGCACGTTCTTGTCCGCCCGCGGCTGGATGCCGATGCGGAAATAGACGCGGCCGGGCTCTTGGGGATCGCGATACGTCTCCAACGCGACGGCCAAAAGATCGTCGATGGGGACGTAGTCGACCGTCTCCTGTATCGCCGCGATCTGCGCTTGCGCGTCACGCGCCTTGCGCTCTTCATCACTGAGCGCGCTTTCGGCCACCTGCTTGTTAGCGGTGTCCAACTGCTTCTGAACCAGTTCCTGCTGCGCCTTCGTGATCTCTGTCGCGTCTGGCTTCACACGGCCTTCCGGCACCCCAAAGCCGCCGGGCACGCCGCTCTTATCGCCGGGCTGCATCCCGAAGCGCGCCTCGGTCGCGCCCTTCGAAACCTGCGACGGCGTTCCCGGGGCCTCGGCAGACGGCGTTTTCAAGGTGCCCTTGCTGATTTCGGTGTCGAACACCTCGGCCGCATCGAGCGGTTTGGGCGGCTCCGGATCCTTGCCGAACCTGCGCCCGGCAAGGTCAATCGACGGCACAATGTCAGGAGCCTTGGGCACACGCTCAATCATGGGGATCTCGCGGCGGGGAAGCGCGGCAACCTCGTCCTGCACGGTGCGGTCAAAGATTTGCGCGATCTCTTGACGCGGCATCCACGGCGTCGTGTCCACCTGAGCCACCGCCGTATCCTTCAGCGCCGGCACGCCGGGCGCGAGCGCCTCGCGCGGGATCGGCGGAGGTGCGGTCAGGGCGGGACTTGCGACCTGGCTCAAGGCCTCCACGCGTTCCCCGACCTCGATCGGTCCCCGGCTGGGCGCATCGCGCTCTCCGGCGACTTTCTCAGACGCGCGCATCGGGTCGGCACGCATGGTCTCCACCCTCATCGGCGGCACCCGGTCGCCCGCAAACCAGTCCCGCCCCTTATCCGCCAGTCGCGAATAACCGTTGAGCGTCCAGTCGGCAAAAAAATACATGAGGATCAGATGAATGACCGCCGACAGCAAGACCGCCACGCACGCCACCATCCAGTGATGGTCGCTCTGTCTCTGATGTTGTCCGAAACCGTGAGGTATCATGAGCCGACCTTTCTCTCCGACGCCGCCGTACCGGCTTGTCCCGGATTCGCCAACGGCGAGGCCGGATACCGGGTGCGCAACTCGTCACGCATGGCTTTGGCCTCATCCTTGCGACCCAACTTATCGAGCAGCGCGGCCGCCTTGGTCAGGGCATCCGGCACCAGCACAGGATCGTCGAACAAGATCCCCACGCTCATGTAAAAGCGCAACGCGCCCTCGGTGTCGCCCTTCTGCTCGGCGTTGCGCGCAAGTCCCGCATACGCGTTGGCCCGCAATCCCAACAGCTCGGGCGCTGCCGCACGCGCCGCCGCATCGTTCAAATGCTTGAAGGCCTCGTCGAACCGTCCGGCGTCGGTGAGCAATTCTCCCAGGCGCAGCGCGGCCTCGGCTCCATACGCCGTCGTCGCCCCGGTGCCAAGCGCCTCAGTGAAGGCATGGATAGCCGGATCACGCTCGGCCTTGGCGCGGTGAACCCGTCCCAGCAAGGTCCACGCCGTCTGCAGCCAACCTTTGTCGGGCTTGAGCGCGATCATCACGTTGGCCGCCTGCGCCGCCGCCTCGTACTGCTTCTGCTCGAGCTGAAACTCCGACAGCCACGCCAACCGGTCCACGCCCAGCTTCTCTGCGATCGGCGCGTCGAGCAGCTTCTGAAAAAGCGCCGCCGCCTCGGGCTTGCGTCCGGCCTGCTGCAGCAGCATGCCCAGCTCCAACATCGCCTCACGCTCAAATTCTTTGGAAGGCGTCGCCGCGAGACACGCCAGAAACTGCTTCTCCGCCTCGGCGGCATCGTTTGCCTGACGGCAAATCGACCCCCGCCAATACAGCACCTCGGCCTTGCGCGGATCTTCCGGGAAGCGCCGCATCCGCTCGTCAAGCGTCGCTCCGGCGGCCCGCGTATTTTTAACACGCAGCTCTTCCATGGCCTTCTGATAAAGCGTCTCGGACGCCATCTCGCTGTTCGGATACTTGGTCAGCAGCGCCGTCCAGTCGCGCAGCGCCGCCTCGCTCTGGCCCAGCCGCGCCAGGCACACACCCGACGCGTACAACGCCTTGGCCGCAAGCGGATCTTCAGGAAAACGCCCGGCCACCTGCAAGAACCAGGAGGAAGCCGACTCCCACGCCTCCTGCTTCTGCGACATCCACCCCAACCGGTAAAGCGCGTCTTTCACAAACGGGCTCTTCGGGCACTTGTCCACCAGCAAGCGGCAGTTCTGCACCGCGACCTCGGGCTGTTTCACCGCGAGCGCCGCTTCGGAATTCATCCAATACACGTGGTCGACATACGCCTCGGGCGGCTGCTTCCCCTGCGCAGAGACCTTCAGCACCTCCTGATACTTGCCGTCACGATAGAGCGTCGTCAGTTTCTCGTACCAGGCCTGTTTCGACAGCCGGCCTTCGGGGAAGGCCGCAAGCTGCTGATCATACAGGACCACCGCCTCGGCCCGCTGCTCGAGCTGCCGCAGGCAGTTGGCCTTGACATACAGCACCTCTTCCCGCAAAGGATGCTGCGCGTTGTCGATGATCAGATTCAAAACCTCCGACGCCTCTTTGAAACGGCCCGCGTAGAAGTTCGCCCAGCCGGCCGACAGCGCGCTGTCGACCACGCGCGGCGAGTTCGGATATTTGGTCCGCAGGGTCTGAAACAGATTGGCGCTCTCCTCGTAGCGCGTGTCCACCAACGCCACCTGCGCCGCAAAATAGAAGGCCTCTTCCGCCACCTTCGGGTCTTTGGACTTGTGCGCCAGATCCAGATAAATCCCCATCGCCCGCCGACGGTCCTCCGGCTTATCGGTCTTGGTCAGAATCCACGCGATCCGCAGCCCCGAGTACATGCCGTAGTCGGTGTCGGGAAACTCCTTGCCCAATTGCTCGTACCGAGCCAACGCGTCGGGCAGCCGGTTGAGCCGCTCCAGCGTCTCGCCCCAGTGATACAACGCGGCCGAACGGACCTCCGGCGGCAGACCCGCCGCCGCCAGCTTCTCGAAGGACGCGGCGGCCGGCTCCAGCGCCGCACCGCCCGCATCCATCTGGATCAGCGCGCGCTGCAGATTGGCGCGATGCACGTTCGCGCTCGCCGGGCAGGTCTCGACCAGCCGCTTGTACGCGGCCTCGGCCTCGGCCGGATGCTTGGTCCGCCGATAGCATTCGCCCAGCCGGAACAGCACGTTGTCGAGCCCCTGCACCCCCGGCGTGTCCGCCAGCGCCGTGTACTCGCGCGCCGCCAAGTCGAACATGCTGCGCCGGAAAAGCCCGTCCGCCAACTGGAGACGGTCCTGCAACTCCACGGGGTCGGCCATGCCCGACAGCCCCGCACACAGCACTCCCGCGCATAGAACGTGTAGCCGTAGCCTCATTTGCTCTCCGTCGCGACGCTCTTGTCTTCGCTCGTGGCCATCGAGAAGTTCCAGATGTCTGCCATGCGGCAGGTGTCGACCACCTTGATGAGGGCCTCATACCGCGTCTCCTTGTCCGCGCGCAACACCACCGGTTGCCCAGGGAAATAACGCGCCAGGCGGTCCAAGCGTCCCCTCAGCGCGTCCAGCGTCAGATCCTGCTGGTTGACCGACACGCGCCCGTCCTTGGCGATGTTGATGATGATCTCGCCCGGCAGACGGTCCGGCACCTTGCCGCTCTTGGCCGACGGAAGGCTGATTTTGACCTCGTACTCCCACTGGGAAAAGATCGACGTCGAGATGAAGAAGAAAAGCAACAGGAAAACGACGTCCATCATCGTCGTCATCTGAAAGGTCGGAAGTACGCTTCGAGATTTCTTCCTGAAGTTCATGCTTTGTCGATCCTGTCAATAAAACCCGCTTTGGCGCCCACGCCGATAATCGCGGTCAGCACCTCCACAGAAGCCGTCTCCAGATTCGCGATCTGCCGGCTCGCCCGCCGCCGGAAACACGCGTAAAACGCCATGCTCGGAATCGCGACGATCAGTCCGAAGACCGTGGTCACGATCGCCTTCGACACGCCGGCCGCCAGCACGACCGGCTTGGCGCTCGCGACGTCGCCGCTCGCCACTGAGCCGAAGGCCGCCATCATGCCCAGCACCGTTCCCAACAGCCCCAGCAGCGGCGCGATCGTCGAGACGTCCAGCAGAAACTCGGTCTGCCCTTGAATCGCGTCCGCCTGCCGCGCCCCCTCCGCTTCCGTCGCGCTGCGCAACAGCGACGCGTCGCACTGCGGCACGTTGCGCAAGCACTCCAACGACGCCAGCACCACCGCCGACAACGGGCACGGGTGGCGGTCGCACAGCCGCCGCACCTCGTTCAGGTCGTTCGCACGCACTCGCCCGAGGATATCGCTCAGCAGCGCATGCGGAGCCACCGCCCCGACGCGCAACACCGTCAGAAAATAGAAAACCAGCGCCAGCGCGAAGACTGACACCGCGGCGAGCACCCACATGATGACGCCGCCGTACATCCACGCCTGCTTGAAAGACATCCCGTAGGAGTTGACCGCCGCAACCGCTGCCGGAGCCCCGGCCGCGGCACTCACCGCCTCCTGCGCGATCGCACACGTCAGGAAACCCATGCAGGCCATGACGCCCGCAAACATTTTCTTATTCATCCTGCTTTTCATCATTTCTCCCATGCTTCCACGTTTGAAAAAGCTCACGCCACCGGAAACGCAACCCCCAGCAACCTGCCGAAAGCCGCCTGTGATTGTTTGCGCCGCGCACGGACCCACCGCCGCACGTCGCCGACACGCGCCTTGTACCACGCGAAATCCAAACCCGCCGTTCCTCCCAGATGCGTCTTTGCCGCCAACGCCTGATCCGGGTCTGCCGACCCCAATTCGTCGAGGTGCGTGCGGACATGCTGATAGGCGTCTCGGAACGGCAGGCCGCCGGCCACCAGCTCCAGCGCGCGGTCGGTCGCGAACACGCCGGGCGTGAACCCCGCGCGCAAGCGCTCCGGGCACACCGTCAGCGACTGAGCCATCAGCGCCATGATCCGCAGCGAGGCCCGCGTCACCCGCAGCCCCTCCATGTAAAGCTCCTTGGTCTCCTGCAGGTCGCGGTTGTAGCCGCCCGGCATCGCCTTGAGAATCGTGTTCGCCGCAGTCCCGTACCCCAACACCACGGCCGCCTTGGCGCGGATCAGCTCCAGCACATCGGGGTTGTACTTCTGCGGCATGATGCTGCTCCCCGTACACAGCTCGGGCGGCAGCACGAAATAGCCGAACTCCGGCATCGAGAAGAGAATCAGGTCCTCGGCCAGGCGCGAGAGACTCAGCATGATCTGGCCGCAGGCAGCCAGCATCACCGCCTCGTTCTTGCCGCGCGCATTGCTGGCGTGAAACACGTTGTGGTGCGGACCGGAAAAACCGAGGAGCCTGGCGGTCAGTTCGCGGTCGACCGGCAGCGGCACGCCGTAGCCCGCCGCGGAACCGAGCGGACAACGGTCGTTGTACGTGTAGGCCGCCTCAACCATCAGCAGGTCGTCCAAGAGCGTCTCCGCGTACGCCGTGGCCCACAACCCGACCGAACTGGGCATCGCCGGCTGCAGGTGCGTGCGCCCCACCATCGGGACTTTCTCGTGACGCTTGCCGAACGCCACCAGCCCGTCGGCCAGCGCCGCGACCTCCTCGGTCAGCCCCAGCAACTGGTCACGCGCGTGCAACCGGAGGTCCACGGCCACCTGATCGTTGCGGCTCCGGCCCGTGTGTACTTTGCGCCCGAGTTCGCCCAGCCGCTCGGTCAGCCGACGCTCCACAGCCAGATGGACGTCTTGGTCCGCTTCGGTAATCGCGAAGCCGCCAGCCCGCGCCTCGCGCATGACCTCCACCAGCGCCGCCACCACGCGGTTGCGTTCTTCAGTCCCCAGTATCGGCGGTTTCACGCGCATTTTAGAAAGCATGGTCACATGGGCCGCCGTTCCCAGACAGTCCCACACCGTCAAGTCGAGATCGAGAACCGGGTCCTTGCCGACCGTGAACGACAAGACATCCGGATGGATCTTGCCTATGATCGTCTTTTGCCCGTTCACCGTTTTCTTCATGTGTACCTTTTAACTCCACGCCCGAGACACGCCCGTTTCCGGCGCCGCGCTACTCTTGCACCGTCCGCTGCAGGACCGCGCCTTTCGCCGTTCTGCTCTCCAGCTCCCGGCGCATCCCTTCCGCCTCCATCAGAAGCCGCGTGAGATCACCCGGCTTCGCACCACGCGCGAGCGCCTCCAAAAAGGCCGCATACGATTCTGATAAAGCAAGAAGCATGCCATCGCGACCGAACGCCGCCATCCGCATCTTCACCGCCTTGTCGGCAGCGGCCAAACGGATCACCGGGTCATCCGCCGACGCAACCGCCTCCTGAAACGTCCGCCACGCCCTGCTTGCGTCCAACGTTTTACCATAATCGGCCGGGTAGAGCAACAGATGGGCGCGGAAACGCCGCATGATTCCCGAGGTCGTCATGCCGGGCTTGATGACGACGCGCCCTTCCGACAACAGCCACATGTCCAGCGCCTGATCGAACGCCGCAGGATCATCCGTCCCGGCCAGCAAGAGCCCGGCGCCCTCGGGACGCCACGCCGTGCCGGTTGCCGCGCCGCGCAACAGGGCTTCGAAGGGGACGACGTTCTGACGCTTATCGAGAAACCAGCTCGCCAGCATCGCCGCCACCGACGGCTCGCGCGTCGCGGCCAGGCTGTCGATAGCGAAAAGCTCCACCGCGGAGGGCAGACAGGCGTGCGACCACAAAAGCAACATCCGGTCCACATCGGTCTGCCGCACCTCGTGATCCGTATAGCGCACCACGCCGTCGATCAGCCAGGCGGGCAATTCCCGCATCGTCGCGTCTGTCCCGCCCGCATCGACCATCCACGCCCGCAGCAGCGCCGCGCAGATCGCCCGGCGGAATTTCGTCAGATCCGCCTTTTCCGGGTCGGGCAGCTCGATCCGCTCGCGGACCCCGCCCTCGCGGTCGCGCAGCCGCGCCGTCAACACGCGCGTGTCGCCGTCGCTCTGCCCGCCGATGGCGATCTCCAGCAGGCACGCATGCGAGCCCAGTTTCAGGCGCGTCGTCCGCCGCAGCTCCTCGCGCGTGCGGTCGACGAACACCAGCACCGGCGCGCGGTAAGCCGACTTCGCCCCGGGAGCATACACCACGATCGTGCCGTCCTTCGAGTAAACCGGCGTGGAAGGCCCCCCGGCACGCGACACCCTCGGACCCTCCTGCTGCGCGGCGGCCGCACAGGCCAAAGCCAGCACGACACACCCGCTCAAAAGGAACAGGCCTCGCTCACGTAAGAATATTATCCTTCGAAAAAACATGTGTTGATTGTCGCACCTTCCCTCTCGCGTTTCAATCCAATCCTCCCGTCGGCTCCTTCGGCAAGAACCCGGACTTCTCGCGCTCACGGTCCTCTTTCCCCAGCCCCAGCGCCTGCACGAATCCACCCCGCTTTGCACAGGAATATTTCGGCAACGGCGTACGGTGTCAATTTGGTCGGCAACATATAATCATTTCTCAGCAACCTCGGCACAAGTAAAGACCACGGTACACCCAGAAGGGGCAACCAGTTGATTCCCAGCATAATGCTCTAGGTGCATGTGTTCATCGGATGTTGCGCCCGTGAACACGTTGATCAGAGAACACCCAAGGTTCCGTAGCGCCTTGGAGTCGCCCGTTATCAGAAGCGACTGATTTACCACGGTTAGCCGAATCTGCGCGGGAAACATGGACTCTGCATCAATTGCAAACTTCAGCGACGTGAGCGCAAAAGGATAGCAGATCCTATGGGTCGTAGTTAAATATTCTACAGATCCTATGGGTCGTAGTTAAATATTCTACAAATAGAAATCATGCTTTGTTTTCTCCAAGGATTATGAGGGTGTTTCTGTACGCCATGCTCAGTTCCTTTTCCCTTTTCAGACGCTTCCCGATGCGCATTACGGCCTGCGACACAGCCTGGACGTTCATGCCAGAATAGGCGCCAAGTTCTTTCAGGGTCAGGCCGCAGCGCAGCCGTCCGACATAGAGTGCCAGGTCCCTGCCCCAATCCCCGTGCCGGCTGGCAAAATCATCCCAAGGCTCATTCTTGATCTTTTCGACGGCGGCGATCACATCAGGGAACGGAAGTAGCCGTCGCCAGTCCCGTTCGTTTGTGTTCGCACCCTTCATTTTCAATACCCGCTTGCGCAGGTTCGCAATGAACACCGAACTGCCGACGGCCACCGCCGTCGAAATTTTAGCCTCTTTATAATCTGCTTTTCGCTTGGCTCTTCAGGGAGCATCCCCTGTTTCTCGCGCCTCAGGTCATCCTTGCCCTGCCCGAGCATCTTTAACCGCACGGGGTTCAAGTGGACATACAGCGAGCACTCAAGAGCCCATGAACCCTCATTGTCCACGGGGACGCTTTTGAAGCGCGACTGGAAGAGCGCCCCAACGCAGTCGTGCTTAATGTTGTACCATACGCTGTAACTGGTGTTCAGCCACTGCAGCGCCCGGCTGACATTCCCTTCAGGCGATTCGATCAGCAAATGATAGTGGTTTCCCATCAGCACATAAGCATGCAGGACGATGCGGTAACGCTCGACCATCACGTCCAGCAACTCGATGAAGTGCTCACGGTCGCGGTCCGTGTGAAACAGCGTTCGGCGTCCCAGCCCACGGGTTGTGATGTGGTACCAACCGCCCGGCACATGATGTCTCAAATGTCTGTAATTTAGCAAATCCGACAGGCCGCCGCACTCTCAATTGTAGAATATTTAACTACGACCCCTATTCGCTCCGACCCCTATTCGCTCCCATAACTACGACCCCTATTCGCTCCCATTTATGCCGCTCCGCCACCTCCCTCGCGCCTCCCAGCATCCCGCCCCCCTTTGATTTGGAACCGCTGGGCACTGCACTTCCGGCTTTGCACCGTTCTACCTTTTCGCTAATATAAAATCAATTCACTTATCGTTCGTCTTATGATTCCTAACCGCCAGCCCCGTTACTTCAGCCGCCAAGTGATCGATGCGCAACGGTTCTATCTCAACCTGCGCAAAGATGTCGTGGACGATCTCGCCGTCATGAGCGGCGGACTTGAGAAGTGTTCGCCCGATTACGACAACGAACGTACGAGTTTTGCCCATCCCTGCATCGAGTTTGTGATCCGCGGCAGCGGCACGGTGCGTTTCGGCGAGGTGTCGCACCCTCTCATGCCGGGCACGGTTTTCGCCTATGGACCGCGTCTCGGCCACCGCATCACCTCCGCGCCCGACTCGCCCCTCTGGAAGTATTTCGTGGTCTTCACCGGCGTCAAGAGCCTGAGGCTGCTGGCGTGTTGCGGCATGGGGTCCGGCAGCGTCGGGCATATCGCCCAACCGGAACGCGTCCAATCGGTCTTCGATGACCTGATCAGCCAAGGGCTGGGCGACCATGCGGACCGCGACCGGCAGTGCGCGACAATCCTGCGGTATCTGGTTCTGAAAATAGGCGAGCTGTACCGGCCTGCGGATGACACCGGCGCGAAAGCTTTCGCGACTTACGAGCGGGTGCGAAGCCATATTGCGGAGCGCTTTGTGACCCTCACCAGTCTCGCCGAGATCGCGACGGCCTGCGAGGTTGACGAGGCGTACATCTGCCGGCTGTTCCGCCGTTTCGGACGTGAGAGTCCGTTCCAGTATCTGCTCCACCTCCGCCTCAACCGCGCGGCCGAACTGCTGCAGACCACCGACACCCTCGTGAAAGACATCGCCGCGTCGCTGTGCTTCTCCGACGCGTTCAACTTCTCGCGCACGTTCCGCCACTCGTTCGGCGTCTCTCCGAACGAGTTCCGGCGGCGGGTCTGAACCCGCGGCTCAGCGGCCTTGGGCCAGGCGCAGCGCGAGACGCTCGGGAAGCCCGGCTTTCATGTTCTTCTCCATCGCGGTCTCGATATCGTACGGCACCCGGATGAAGTCCAGTTCCTTGGTCTTCGCGCAGTACAGCACATAGATGCTGCGGGGATCACTGTCGCGCGGCTGCCCGACGCTCCCCACGTTGATGAAAAACTTCGGCCCGAAGGTGATCTTGATCTTGCAGGGCTCAACGCGCATGATCTCGCGCTGCTTCTCGTAGATCATCGGAACATGCGTGTGCCCGTGAAAGCAGAGCGACGTCATCTGATAGCTGAAGTTCGCCTCCGCCGCCAAGGTGTCGAACACATAGCCCCAGCGGTCCGGCATGTCGAGCGTGCTGTGTACCAGCATAAAGCCGCCGCACGACCTCTGGTAGGGCAGGTCGTGCAACCATTTGACATCGTCTTCCGTCAACTGCCGCCTCGTCCACGCGATCACACTTGCCGCCAAGGGCTGAAAGTCGTCGAGGCTCTCGTCGTAGGAACAGTAGTGGTCATGGTTGCCGCGCACCGTCACGCAGCCGATGTCGCGCATGATCTTGATGCACTGTGACGGACTGGCGTTATACCCCACCACATCGCCCACGGACACGAAATCGGTCACGCCGCGGCTGCGGGCGTCTTCGACCACGGCATTCAGTGCCTCAAGATTTGAGTGAACATCCCCCAATATCGCGTATTTTCGATCCATGGCAAAAAGACATTAAGTGATTTTCATTGTGGCGGCCGCCAGAGGCAGATCTTCGGCCGTAGTGATCTTGATGTTGTGACGCGGCCACTCGACCAGGCGCACCGGCTCTCCGATCAGCTCCAAGGCCCCCGCCTCGTCGGTCACCGTCACCTTTTGCTCCTCCACGGTCCGGTAGGCCCGGCGCAACAACTCGGTGCTGAACGCCTGCGGCGTCTGCACCGCCCAGAGTTTCGTGCGGTCGACCGTGTGGTCGACCGTCGAACCGCGCTCGACATACTTGATGGTGTCCCACAGGCGCGAGGCCGCAATGCCGCAGCCGTTGCGCTTGGCGCACTTGATGGTTTCGATGATCAGCTCCGGCGTGACGCACGGGCGGGCGCCGTCGTGCACGATCACCACCCGCGTTTCCGGGTCCAGCTCCTTCATGCCGTTGATGACCGAATCCTGACGGCGTCCGCCGCCCGCCACAATCGAACGGATCTTCGAGATGCCGAACATCTGGGCCACACTCTTGGCGGCCAACACTTGGTCCTTGCGCACCACCAGAATGATCTGGTCAATCTCGACACATTGTTCAAAAGCCAACAGCGACCAGGCGATCACCGGCTTGGCACCCAAATTCAAAAAGGCCTTGTCGGTGTTCGAGCCCATCCGCTCGCTTTTTCCGGCAGCCACTAAAATCGCAGTGTTCATACGTCTTCTTCTCTCCTAAACCCTTTAAAAACAACTCACGACCAGCGCACATGGATTCCGCTTCGGACATCCGCATACGATACCCCGCCGGTCTCTGGCGGTCGATACGTTACCAACCTCTAAGAACGTGAATGAGAATAACAGCGAATAAAGCCAATCGTCAAGCAAAGACCTTGGATTTGTACGGGCTCCCTGAGCCACGCAGGAAACACATCTGAAAAAGCCGTGATATTTGGGTTGCCGCCCGTTGGGCGAGTCCCTATGATATATGTTTCGTATACCAAACCCCTCTTATGCATTCGGAACTCTTTCAGATCGGCCCCCTCACTCTCCGCGCGTTCGGACTCTGCATGGCGCTGGGTTTCCTTTTCGGCTGGCAGGCCGCCGTCTGGCTCTGCAAGCGCACGAGCCAAGATGCCGAACAGCTCACCTCGCTGTTAACTTGGCTGATGCTCTCGGCGGTCTTCGGCGCGCGCACCGCCTATGTTCTGGAACACTGGACCGCGGAATTCGCAGACCACCCGCTCGACATCCTCAGGATCGACCAAGGCGGCCTGATGTTTTACGGCGGGCTCATCGCCGCCGCCTTTGTTCTTGCGCTTTATGCGCGCGTTTACCGCAAGCACCTGTTCCAAATCACAGATCTGGTGCTCGCCGTTGTGCCGATCGGTCACGCGTTCGGACGGCTGGGCTGCTTCATGCACGGGTGCTGCTACGGCAAGATCACGCACTCCTGGATCGGCGTCGCCTTCCCCGCAAAGTCGCCCGCCTGGTGGGAACAGGTCTCGGCCACCCCGCCGCTGATCGCGCAGACCGCGCTCAAAAGCCTGCCTGTGATTCCGACCCAGTTGATCGAAGCGGCCGCCAACCTTGTCCTTTTCATCGTCCTCTACCGGCTCTACCCGCGCCGTCACTCACAGCGAGGCCTCATCACCGGCTGCTACCTCGTCAGCTACGCCGCGCTGCGCTTCGGCATCGAATACCTGCGCGGCGACCCGCGTCTGGCCGTCGGACCTTTTTCGATCAGCCAGACGATCAGCCTGGGCATCTTGGTCCTCGGGGCTTTCTGCCTCGCCTATGCCCGCCGGGCCGCACCCCAAGCCTCATAAGGCACGGTTTAAAATTCCCGTCCATTCAAGGGCGGGGCGTCCCCGCGGCGTTACCGGGCCGGAGCCGTAGCGGCCGGAACCTGCGCGGCGCCCGTCGCTTCTGCCGGCGAGCGGCTCTTGGAAAACATGCGGTAGAAACTGATGCCGATCAGGGTCAACAGAACCAGCAGGTAGAGGCGGAGAACCACCAGTGCGATCTTGACCATCGGCGTCATTTGAATGCGCGGCATAAGCACCTCAACGGTTGTCGGAACCCATGATATCCCGATGATGAACCACGCCCAGCAGGTGATCCTTCGCATCGACGACAGGGATCACGCGGAAGTGGTATTTGGTTAACAGCTCCATCAGATCGTCCCGCAAATCCGTCGCCTGCGCGGAGACCACCGGTGAAATCATCACGCTCTCCAGCGAGGCGGAGTTGGGGCTCAGCAGCAGATCGCGAAGATCCAGCACCCCCAGCAGGACCTTCTCCTCGTTGACCACATAGACATAGGTCATGCTGTCCCGGGAAAGTCCCGTCGCACGCAACCTCTGCAACAGCTCGCCCACGGTGGAATTCTTGGGTGTCGTGACGTATTCGGCCGTGCTCAAGGCCTGGGCGGTCACCTCGCGGCTGGACAGAATCGCCCGGATGCGGACCGCCTCGTCGGCCGGCAGCATTTCCATGAGCCTCTTGCTCTCATCGTACGGCAGCACGGTGAACAGATCCGCCAGTTGCGGCACCGACATCTGGGTGAGCAACGTGCGCATCCGCTCCTTTCGCAGACTGGCGATGATCTGCCGCTGCGCCCGCGGCTCGGCATCCATCAGCGTGTCGGCCGCCTTTTCGTCGTCGAGCACGGAGATGATGGCCTGCTGCTCCCGGTCCGAAAGCTCCTCCAACGCGTCGGCCAAGTCCTCGCTGGGCAGCTCCTTCATCTGTTTACGCGTGACGGTCAGCGACACCGCCTCGTCGCCCGCGGACTCCTGAACGGAAAGAGGCTGCACGTAGCGCCAGGAGATGAACTCGTCTTTCAGCCAGCCCAGCTTGCCCAGGCCGAACTTGCGCAGAAACCCGTTGAAGGAGATGTCCACATGCACCAGCAACATGCGGCCGCCAGACTCCAACAGCTGCACGTCATTGACCACCTCGACCCGCCGCCCGTCCATGTCCAGGATGGTGCGCCCGATGAGGTGCTCGAAGACCTGCAGCCAGCCGGGCTGCTCGACAAACGGCGGATATTTTCCGCCCTCCGGCGGAGGGGTGACAAAGATGGCGTCGTCCTCGATCCGCACGACCTTGTCCCAGGGGATGAACTCCGTGGGCTTGCCCCAGCCATGGAAAAGATAGATGCCGACCGCTTCCGGATAGGGTTCGGACAGCTTGAACACCAGGTCGCTGACCTGCCCGATCCGGTCCCGGATCTTGCCTGCGCAAACCGGCAGCTTCATCAGTTCAGTGAAGTAATGAAACCGGAACTCCGGGGACGCTCCCGCGGCGGCGGGGGGCTTGGCAACCGTATGGGGTTGAGCGTTCATGGTGTGTATCCTATTTCCCCCCAAACCATTCGGGGAAGATCGTTGAGACGCCATACACGGTCGAGACGGCCACCACAAAGAGGGCGATGGACCAGTTGGCGATATTCTGCCAGCGGGTGTTGACGTGCTCGCCCATCGTCCGCCTGTCGTTCAGGATCAGGATCAGGAAGAACAACGCCGCCGGCAGGAGGGTGACGGCGACCACCTGGACGAAGATGGTGATCACGTCCTGCACCGCCGTTGTGGCAACCAGAGAGATCACGCCGGCGGACAGCAGCATGAGCGTGTAGGCCACGTAAAACCACGGGGCCTCGCGGACGCTCTTGTTGAGCGAGTGCGCCCAGCCGAAGACCTCCCCCATGGCCCATGAGGTTGACAGAGAAATGCACAACGCACCCAGCAGTCCGGCATCGAAAAGGCCGATGGCAAACAGGCCGCGCGCCCAGATTCCCCAATGGTGGTTACCCATCACCTCCGGCATCTTGTCGGCCGCTTGCGCCGCCGATTCGATCATGATCGGACCGCCGGGGTGATAGTAGAACACGCCCGCCGTGGCGATGATGATGAACGCCGCCACGATGCAGGTGGTGAGCGCGCCCGCGAACGTGTCCAGCTTGCCCAGCTTGATGTCGCGTATGTCCATTCCCTTGTCCACCACCGCCGACTGCTGGAAGAAAATCTGCCAGGGGGTGATGGTGGTGCCGATGTTGGCCATAATCAGCGTGATCAGGGTCACGGTCAGACCGCCCGGAAACTGCGGCGCATAAAACCCGCGCCCGACGGCGCCCCAGCCGTCCGCCACGTTGCCGGTCTTCATCGCCCAGATGGCGGCGGGTATGTAGACCAGGTTGAACAGGCAGAAAATCAGTGTGATCTTCTCGAACGTCCAGTACCGGCCGGTGATGACAATCCCCGTCAGCAGAAAGGTGACGCCGAAAAAGGTGACCAGCGGCGGAATATTGAACATGGCCATGGCCTGCGTCATGCCGATGTATTCCGTGACCAGCGTCAGCCAGTTGATCAAAGCCAGGTCGAAAATGGAGAACCAGCCCCAGAATTTGCCGAACCCGTCAAAAATGGCTTCGGCATGGCCGCGCTTGGTCACCGCGCCGAGACGCACCGTCATTTCCTGCACGTAGTAGGCCATGGGGACCAGGATGATGAACGCCCACAGCAGATTGAAGCCGGTTTTGGCCCCCGTCTGGGAATAGGTGGAGATGCCGCCGGCATCGTTGTCGGCCACCATGGTGATGATGCCCGGCCCCAACACGGCAAAAAAGAGCAGCAGGCGACGCCGCCAATTGCCAATCACATGCAGACTTTTGCTGACCCAGAACACGCCGCCCTCCTCTGATTTGAAAAGCGTATAATAGAACACCTGACAGTCTCCAGTCCAGAGAAGACGGGTGCGATTTTTGAAACCGGTTTTGAAATTGCCGAACAACACTTTGGGCTGGATTTTCTAGCGCAACCGTCGTATTCTATGTCCTGTTATACAGCTAAGAGGGGCTAGAATATGAAGGGGATATTAGCAGCATTGCTTTTGAGTTCGGGGTTTGTACAGGCCGACGTCTCTCAAGGAATCATTCCTTTGCAGGCGTCAGCCCCTAAGGAGCTAAAGAACGTGCAGATTATCATCGACACCAGCATGGGCGCCATCACGGCGGAACTCTATACCGCAAAGGCGCCCGGTACGGTCAGCAACCTGCTGTCCTACATCGACGCCAAGTTTTACGATGCCACGATCTTCCACCGCGTGATCGACGGTTTCATGATCCAGGGCGGCGGCTTCACGCGCGACATGATCCAGAAGAAGACCCAGGCGCCGATCAAGAATGAGGCGGACAACGGTTTGCATAACGAGCGCGGGACGCTCGCCATGGCACGCACGATGATCGTGGACAGCGCCTCCAGCCAGTTCTTCATCAATTTGGTCGACAACTCCAGCCACCTCGATTTCAAGGCGAAAACCGATGCGGGCTGGGGGTATTGCGTGTTCGGCAAAGTCGTCGATGGCATGGAGGTGGTCGACAAGATCGCCAAAGTCCGCACCGATCCCTCGGGACGCTTTCAGAACGTGCCAATCGAGCCGGTCGTCATCAACAGCGTCCGCCGCAAAGCCGACGCCGCCGCGCCCGAAGCGACCAAGTAAGCTTGGCTTACCGGCAAGATCACTCCGCCGCACGCTTCAGGCAGTGCCTGGCCGCTGGGCGGCTGCATGAAGGTAGTGCCCGACCGCCGGGCGGGCCTCGCGTGACCTGGGGCTCGCCCAGCGGTTGAGACCTATCTAATTTTGTGAGCGCTTTTCTTTAATTCCCACCCACTCTTTTAGCATTCCCATGTCAGCAAACACGTACGACGACAAGCATATTCAGACCCTCTCGGCGATTGAGCATATCCGTAAACGCACCGGCATGTACATCGGCCGCACCAGCGACGGCAGCCAATACGAAGACGGCATCTACGTCCTCCTCAAAGAGGTGCTCGACAACGCCGTGGACGAGTTCATCATGGGCTGCGGCAAGCGCATCGAAATCGCCATCAACTACAACACCGGCGAGGTCTCCGTGCGCGATTACGGCCGCGGCATCCCGCTCGGCAAAGTGGTCGAATGCGTCTCCCAGATCAACACCGGCGGCAAGTTCAACGATGACTCTTTCCAATTCTCCGTCGGCATGAACGGCGTCGGCACCAAGGCCGTCAACGCGCTCTCCACGACCTTCGAGGTCCGCGCCTTCCGCGACGGGGATTTCTCGGAGGCCTATTTCAAGCAGGGCGACCTCGTCTCGCAGAAACGCGGCAAGTGCGCCACGTCCCAGCGCAACGGCACCTACGTGCGTTTCACGCCCGACCCCGAGATCTTCAAAAAATACCAGTTCCGGGAGGAGCACGTCGCGCGCCGCATGCGCATGTACGCCTACCTCAACGCCGGGCTCACGCTCGAGGTCAACGGCACCAAGTTCGTCTCCGAGAACGGACTGCTCGACCTGATCCACGACGAAGCCCAGTTCGAAAAACTTTACCAGCCTTTCCATTACCGGTCCAAGACGCTCGAGCTGGTCTTCACCCACACCAACCGCTTCAGCGAGGACTACTACTCGTTCGTCAACGGCCAGTTCACCAATGACGGAGGCACCCACCTCTCGGCTTTCAAAGAGGGCATCCTCAAAGCCGTCAACGAGTTCAGCAAAAAGAAGTTCGACGGCGACGACGTGCGCGAGGGCATCATCGGCGCCATCGCCATCCGCCTCAAGGACCCGATCTTCGAGTCGCAGACCAAGAACAAGCTCGGCAACCAGGAGATCCGCGCCGACCTCGTCGCGGAGATCAAACGCGCCATCGAGGAGATGTTGCACCGCGAACCTGCCGAGGCCGCCAAGCTCATCGGCAAAATCGAGGAGACCGGCAAGCTGCGGGCCGAACTCAACGCCGTCAAGAAACTCTCCCGCGACCGCGCCCGAGCCGTCTCCGTGCGCGTGCCCCAGCTCAAGGACTGCAAGCACCACCTGCACAAGCAGAAGGGCACCGGCCTCGACACCATGGTCTTCGTCGTCGAGGGCCAGTCCGCGGGCGGCTCCATCGTAAGCTGCCGCGACGTCAACACCCAGGCCATCTTCACCCTCAAGGGCAAGCCGCTCAACGTCTGCGACCTCAAGCGGGACGCGCTCTACAAGAACGTCGAGATCTACAACCTCATGCAGACCCTCGACATCGAGGAGACCGTCGACCACCTCCGCTACCAGAAGGTCATCCTCGCCACCGACGCGGATGTGGACGGCCTCCACATCCGCAACCTGATGATCACCATCTTCCTGCGCTTCTTCGACCGCGTCATCAAGGAGGGCCACCTCTATATCCTTGAGACGCCCCTTTTCCGCGTGCGCAACAAGAAAGACACCTTCTACTGTTACAGCGAAGAGGAGCGCGTCAGCGCCATCGAGAAGTGCGGTAAGAGCCCCGAGATCACCCGCTTCAAAGGCCTCGGCGAAATCTCGCCCGGCGAGTTCAAGGCCTTCATCGGCAAAGGCATGCGCCTGACGCCTGTGGACTGCACCAACGACCACGCGCTGACCGACACCATCGAATTCTACATGGGCCGCAACACCCAGGAGCGGCGATCGTACATCATGGACCATCTGGTGATCACCGAGGAATCGTTATCGTGAGCAAACCTTCAGGAAAGCCCCCCAAGGGCCAACACCCCGACCCCGCCAACGAGCCGCCAAGCTTCGCCTTTGACAATTTGCCGCTCTTTGAAGGCGTCCCCGCGCCGCAGAACAAGGATGTGGAGTTGGAGGGCGAGCGTCCCCGCGAGCCGCCCGTCAAGACGCAAGGAGGCCTTAACCTCTCCGCCGCCGAGCGCCAGCTCGCCGCCAACACGCACGGCGGCACCGGCCCCCTGCGCGATCTCATGGACGGGAACTTTCTCCAGTTCGCCTCCTACACCATCTGCAACCGCGCCATCCCCACCGTCGAAGACGGCCTCAAGCCCGTGCAGCGCCGTATCATGCACGCGCTCTGGGAGAAGGACGACGGCCGCTTCATCAAGGTCGCCAACGTGGTCGGCCACACCATGCAGTACCATCCGCATGGCGACGCCTCCATCGGCGACGCGCTCGTCCACCTCACCAACAAGCGCTACCTGATCGAAGGCCAGGGAAACTACGGCAACATCTTCACCGGCGACCCCGCGGCCGCCACGCGTTACATCGAGTGCCGCCTCACCGAACTCGCCCGCAACGAGATCTACAACCCCAAGCTGACCACCTTTATCCCCAGTTACGACGGACGCAACAAGGAGCCTGTGCTCCTGCCCTCCAAGTTGCCGCTCTTGCTGATGCTCGGCGCGGACGGCATCGCCGTGGGACTCTCCACCGCCATCCTGCCGCACAATTTCATCGAGCTGCTCGAAGCCCAGATCGCGATCATCCAGAAGAAGCCCTTCCGGGTGCTGCCGGACTTCATGACCGGCGGCTCGATGGATGTCGCGGAGTACGCCGACGGCGCCGGCCGCATCAAGCTCCGCGCCACCATCGAGCACCGCCAGCCCAACAAGCTGGTCATCACCGCCCTGCCCTGGGGCCAGACCACCGAGTCGCTCATCGCCGACATCGAGGATGCCATCACACGCAAGAAGGTGCCGGTCCGCCAGATCAACGACTTCACCGCCGAGAAAGTCGAGATCGAACTGACCCTCACCGTCGGCGCCACCCAGGAGCAGGCCACCGCCGCGCTCTTCGCCTTCACCTCCTGCGAATCGACCCTCTCCAGCCGCCCGGTCGTGCTTTTCCGCAACCGGCCGCGCGAGATGACCGTAGCCGAGATCCTCGTGGCCTGCACCGACCAGCTCCTCGACATCCTCAGCCGCGAACTCGAACTCCGCAAGCGCGAGCTCGACGACCTCTTCCACTACAAGACGCTGGAGCAGATCTTCATCGAGGAGCGCATCTACAAGCGCATCGAAGAGCAGGTCACCTACGAGGCCGTGCAGCAGGCCGTGCTCGACGGCTTCAAGCCCTTCCGCAAGAAGCTGCGCCGCGACGTCACGCTCGAAGACGTGGAGGGCCTGCTCCAGATCAAGATCCGCCGCATCTCGCGCTACGACATCAACAAAAACCGCGAAGAGATCGAGAACATTCTCAAGGAAGAGTCCGAGGTCGCCGAGAACATCAAAGGCCTGCGCGCCTACGCGGTCCGCTACCTCAAGGCCCTCGTCAAGAAGTACAAAGACCGCTACCCGCGCCTGACGCACATCGCCGACAAGCCCTTCGCGCAGATCGAAATGCGCGCGCTCACCGCCACGGAACTGACGCTCAAGATCGACGCGGAGAACGGTTACATCGGCACCGACATCCGCGGCGGCGAGGAACTCTTCAAGTGCTCCTCGCTCGACAAGATCCTCGTGGTGTGGCCGGACGGCCGCTACAAGATGATGCCGCCGCCCGACAAGTTTTTCGTGGATAAGAACTACGAGTGCATCAAGCTCTTCGACCGCGACAAGGAATTCACCGCAGTCTACACCGAACCGCACTACGGCTTCACCTACATCAAGCGCTTCGCCTTCGGCGGAGCGATCCAGAACAAAGAGTACCGTCTCGCGCCGGAGAAGAGCAAGTTGCTCCTGTTCGAAGAGGGCGTGCCCGAACTGGTGTATGTCAAGTACAAGCCCGCCAAGGCCCAGCGCATCCACCAGCAGATGTTCAGCCCCGGCGAGGTTCTCGTCAAGGGCGTTTCCGCCAAGGGCATCCAGATGACCTCCAAGGACATCGCCAAAATCGCCACCAAGAAGCCCGGCTGGTGGGACGACAACGAGACCACGCCCAAAGGCGTCCTGACGTGAGTAAAAGCGGCTGAATATCCAATAACGGACAGGGAATGTCCAATATCCAACGGCATCACCGCTCTTCACTTGATCATTGGATATTCCTTGTTGGATATTGGGTGTTGTAATTATTTGCCAATTGACATCCGGCAAACCATGCGCTTAAACCATCGTTAAACCATACGGAACCCTTCTTTGGAGACACTCCATGGATACACTGATTGCCATGCAGGACATACGAAACAGCCTCGCCTCGATTGCCGACCGCGCCGAGGGTGGCGAATCATTCATCGTGGTTCGGAACTCCCCTCCCGCATTCCGTATTGCCCCGCTGTCTGACGCCGACGCGCCGCAAAAAGCCGACGCGCCGACCGCCGAGCGTGAGCGAGGTCCGCGAACGTCTTGCGGCCTATCCCGTTGCAAAGGATGAACTGGCCGCTGACGAGTTGGACGCCATCATCCGCGAGGTGCGCACCCGTCCGAACGCTCCTGCCCGGCCATGAGAATCGTCTGCGACACGAACGTTCTGATATCAGGCCCGATCTGGGGCGGCACTCCCGGCCAGGTATGGGATCGCATATCGTCTCCGGCGACCAGCATCTTCTTGCCCTTGGCTGCTGGAGCGCCATCCGCATCCTGCCGCCCGCCGATTACCTCAGACAATGGGCTGAACCGGGTTAATAGTCGCATCTCACGCAGTTCACCAGGTAGGGCCCGACCGCCGGGCGGGCCTCTATCGCTCCTTACTTACGGACGATGGCCGAGGCGTTTTTGTCAAAGGGGTTTGTCCGCGCCGCCAGTGAGAACAGATAAGGATACTGCAGTTGCAGATGGCGCATGTAGTGGAGCCACTGCCGCACCAGCGGCGTGTAGACGCGCTTGACGTCGCCCGCCAGATGGCGCAGATCGGAATCTGGCAGACCCGTCAAATCACTCCGCGCGGCCATCTCCTCGGTCAAATGGAAGACGGCCTGCAACAGGCCCGTGAAATCCTCGTGTTCCAGCAGGTTCGGGCTCTCCATAAGCCGCAGCATGAACTCTCGATGCGACAGCAGTAGCAACTTCAGTTGCGTCCAGTCCACCTTCCTCTGATCCAACTCATACGCATATCCGTCCAGCCAGCGCAGGACTTTCGTGAAGTCATCTGCCGTCCAAGCCTGGCCCACCTTGAGTTCCGCCGCCATCGTGGTCCGGTTCGGCCCCCATTCGGAGAAAAGGGCCAACATCGACGTGCCCACCTCGGAGAAGAATGCGCCGATCACCATGTTCATCTTTTCCATCCGCGCCGATTTGTCGCGCCGGTCAAGGATGCTCTGGATGATCAGCGTGACCAGCAGCACCTGAACAAACAGAAACGCGATGTCTTCGACCAGATAAAACAGGATGTCTTCGCCACGGCCAAAGATCACATAGTTCAACACAAAGAAGATAATCGATAACGCCGAAAGGGCAATCACCAATCTGAAGTCTTTTTTCAAGTGCCGCATCGTCTCATTGTCCTATCTGAGCCGCTTACGTCGGCAGCGCAAACCCCGCGCGGTAGGCCTTGCGGATAAGCGCGTCGGCCTCGGGCGCGTTCTTGGCCTTCATCGCCGCCGCATCCCACTCGATCTTCTTGCCGAGCCGGATCGGCAGCACGCCCACCAGCAGCGACTCGGTGTAGGGCGCCGAGTACCAGAAGCCGGCCTTGGCATCCTCGGGTTTCCCGGCGATGCAGGCCTCGACCCACTCCTTGCGGTGACCGATGCTGCGCGGGATCGTCTTCGCGGGGCGCACGAACGTCGACATCGCGCGCTCGGGCACGAGGCGCGGCGCGCCGGACCAGCCGCCGCACAGCATCACGCCCTTGTCGCCGACGAAATAGATGCCGTTGTCGTCCAGCTTGCGGTCGGCCTCCATGCCGGGCGGCGGAGGCGGCATTTTACCGCCGTCGTACCAGATCAATTTGACCGGCCCGCGCTTGCCCTTCGCCGCGAAATTCCAGGTGACGATGCTCCAGAGCGGGAAGCTGTCGGGATTGGTTTCGGAGGTGACCGCCTCAACCGAGTCCGGCGCTCCAAGTTCGAGCGCGTACCACGCGGGGTCGGCGTTGTGGACCATCATGTCGCCGAGCGCGCCGCAGCCGTAGTCGTACCAGCCGCGCCACTTGACCGGCACATAATCGGGATGGTAGGCATGCTCCGGCGCGGCACCCTGCCACAGGTTCCAGTCGAGCGTCGACGGCACCGGCGGCGTGTCCGCCGGGCGGCGACGCCCCTGCGTGTTCCAGAAGGTGCCGGGGCGGTCCGACCACACGTGGACCTCCTTCACCGCGCCGATCACGCCGGCGTCGATCCACTCTTTCGTCAGCCGCAGCCCCTCGCCGCCGTGCCCGCCGTTGCCCATCTGCGTCACGGCCTTCATGTCGGCCGCGACCTTGCCCATCAGCCGCGCCTCCTCAACCGTGTGCGCGAGCGGCTTCTCGCAGTAGACGTGCTTGCCGAGCCGCATCGCCGCCAGCGAGATCGGCACGTGCCAGTGATCCGGCGTCGCGACCATCACCGCGTCGAGCCCCTTTTCTTTCTCCAGCATCACGCGATAGTCTTTGTAGACCGGACGGCCCGGATACTCTTTGATCGTGTGAGCCGCGTAGTTCTCGTCGACATCGCACAGCGCCGCGATGTTCACGTTCGCGAACGAGGCCAGCTCTTTGGTGACGCCGCCGCCCTGCCCGCCGATGCCGATGCAGCCAATGTTCAGTTTCCGCGAAGGCGGCGGCTGATCCGCCGCGCCCAGCACGTGGCTCGGAAGAATCGAAAAGCTAAAGGCGGCCGTTGCCCCCGTTGCCAGAAAACCCCTTCTTGACACGTTGACCCGATTCATCGCTCGTTCCTCCCCATAACTGTTTTCTTGAGTTCCTTTTCGATCACCTCGTAATCGCCCAGATGCACCCGCATCAGGCTCCTCCAGAGTTTGCCGTGGTTGGGCACCGAGAAGTGAAGAAGTTCGTGGACGATCACATAGTCTCCAAGCGCGGCATCCATTCCAAGCAACTCGTCGTTGAAACTTAGGGTTCCCGCCGTGGAGCAGGAGGCCCACTTGCGCCGCATGGGCCGCACATAGACAACGCTGGCCTTCACATCCAGCTTGGCGGCCCACGCCAGAACGCGCGCCTTGAAACGCTCTCTGTCCGCGCGCAGCCGCTGAAACTCGCCGACCAGCGCCCCCTCGGCCTCGCGGTACTGCGGGTTGAACGCGCATACCCGCGCATACAACAGGTCACCGAAGAAAAGCGACGCCGACCGCGCCCGCTCCTCCTGCGTCGCACCCTCGGGATCGAACCCGCTCCTAGCCTCGGCATCCGCCCTCGGAACATACGTCCACCCTATCTCCTGCGCGTACGCCAGAAGCCGGGCTTGCACGGTCTTATGTTCGGTGGGTTTGGGCATGGTCATTGCTCCGGTTGTCGGCAGGCGAGCAACTTTTCGACCAACAGGAACACAGTCGTACACGGATTCTGCTGCGAGGGAGGTGTACGCTTCGCTTGAGGATCGCTCCAGTTTTCAAACAGTTTCTTCGCTCTTTCGATAGCCGTAGCCTGATTCGAGTGAATAGCCATTTTCTCGTGAAAGCCACGCCCAGCATCACCCTTCAAACCCTCGTAGTTATGGACACCAAGTTCACGTTCTAATGCTTTGAAGACGGCCTTGCGATTGATGTGGGTCGTCTGATCTTTGAAATGAAGCAAATACCACAACTCGAAGCACTCATTTGACCACGCTACTTCATATTGCTTGCCAGAACGTGAATGGATTGCGTTGTCAAACGAGTCGTTCTTGAAATCGTCCTTATCAAATACAGCCCAGACCTCATTGAAGTTTACAG
The DNA here is from genome assembly GCA_025360845.1 of bacterium. Lineage (GTDB taxonomy): Bacteria > Verrucomicrobiota > Kiritimatiellia > RFP12 > UBA1067 > JAHFSX01. Next base: position 17,062 of record JANYBJ010000303.1, on the reverse strand, counting down.
CATATTCCGCCTGTAATTCGTCACGTATTTGTCGAATCACATCAACCAAAGATTGAGTGCTCCTTCCCACACCGCGAGTCTCAACCTGAAGGGTTCCCCGTGGTAGACCTTTTTCAAATGCTTTAAAGTAAAATGGCTCAGTTTTCTTGCCTTCACTGACAATCAAAAACCTTTTCCGAACATGCAACACACGAACACGACGTTCTCGCCGCATTCGACTCCACACTTTGTTCTGATCGGTTATCTTGACGGGCTTACCCATATTATTTCACCTCCCCTCCTATTTTTGTCACGTTGCCAAAGTAAGGAATAGCACCATATTTACCGGCTATATAGTCGTTTTCAAAACGAGCCCCTTTTCGCACTTTGATCTCAGCCAAAGAGTAGAGGTCGGTCGCTCCCTTGCGGTTCTTTTCGCAAAACCAAACCTGATCCCGGCGCAGGCCACCATAGGTCAGCAGATTGGTGTCGTGCGTTACGAAGACAAGTTGTGCATTTTTTGGATTCGTCTTCGGCGAATTGAAGAGCCGCACAAGCCGCCGCGTCAAATGCGGATGCAACTTAGCTTCTAATTCATCAACAAAGGCAATACGTCCCTTATCAAGAACGTTGAGCCAAGGTCCGGCAAGTCTAAGAATCTTACCTGTGCCAGCTGACTCATCATCATCAAGATCAAACTCAATTTCACCACATGGTTTCCCATCTTCAGTTTGAACCCTGGTCAAAGCCAAGACAGAGCGTTTCTCATCTCTCAGCTTTTTAGCCATATCAGAAGGAATGCTATTGAGCATTTCTTCCGGAAACCTGATTTTTCTGCTAACGATATCAAGAATTGTGCCGTCAACTTGCCGAACAAAGTCTACAATACGTTCTCGCGTTGTGGAATCTTCCAATTGCTTTAATGTATACTCTTGATAGAACTCGTCAAACACGCCAGAAAGCACTGCAAAATCGTTAAACCATTTAACAATTTTATGCGCAACAGCACCATTCTTTTGATCGATTGTTGAAAGAAACAATGCATTGTTCCGAGTGTCGGCTTCACGCCCTCGACCCTCCACATACTCGTCAGCAACGTCTATTTCATCAAATTCACGCGCAAAGAGGCGGAACTCCTTATTTCTCGAACCAGTGGACCTGAACAACCACTCCGAGCAAACCATACTCTTAGTAACTTCAAAACCATAACGATACGTTAAAGACTCCAATATGAACGTTACCTCAAAGAGGCTGGGAGCCGTGAGATATTTCTTGTCGAGCCGAAACGGATCTGTTGGAATCTCAGCCACTGAGTTCTTATTAGCCGACTCGAGCACGACATGCCGCATAAAGGAAATTGCTTGAACAAGGTTCGACTTCCCACTGGCATTCGCACCATAGATAACAGCACTCCGTAGAAGCCGATAGTCATTGGCTTCAAAGACGTTCTCCTCATGCTCCTTGAATGCCTTAACCGCCTCAAGCGAAAGTGTGACCTCGGAACCGAAGGAACGATAATTGGCAACTCTAAACTGGATTAACATGACTTCACCATTGTTGTGATTTGCAAATTTTGTTCAAAACTTGGCAATAATATCACAAAATATCCGCCATGGTCGATCCAGAAAGACGATATTTTTCTCGGGCTTCGAGAGCGGAGAAGACTGCGACGATATCTTTCTGTTCGTTGAGTGACGGAACGGGGATGGGGTAGGTCTTCAAGTAACCGCAGGTCAAGGCACCCTTGGTGCTGCCACCGGCCCGACTGATCGAACGCAGGTGCTCATAGCGTGTTTGCATGTACCACAGAACAAAAGCGGGCAGGACTTTCGGAGACGTGAACTGCGCATAAGCCAAGTGCTGATTGATGCAGGTCTCGAACTCAACCAATGCGGAATTACCGAGTGTCTTGCCCTGTCCCGTGATTGCAATGAGCAGGCTGTTGGCTTTCACACGCGGCAAGTGGCACTCCTTGACGGCAAGATCGGTCACGAATTGATCCGACTCTCTGATAAAGCGGTCATGGATACGCGCGCTGTTCAGCCAAGGGATGTGTCCATCCTGCCAATACGCCTGATTGTCGCGTTTCGGCGTTGAGCCATTTCCGACCTTGGCAATCGAGCCCAGCGGCACCACATCCCAACTCTCCGGCACCGGGCCGATTTCGGTCTGCTTCTGGAGTTCACTGCGCAAGCCCTGCGCGAAAAGGCGGTAAAGCAACGTCCGCTTGAGTTCCTCGGTCAGCGCCAACAGCCGCTCCTGCTCCTCAATCGCCTTCTGCACCTGCCCCAAGACCGCCGCAATCTCGCACTGCGTCGTAAGAGGCGGGGCAGGAATGAACTTCTCCTTGAGAACTGTAAAATCAACATACTTCACACATCGCGTATGGTCACCAAAGATGACAAGCGGCAACTCGTCACGGATCACGCGGCTTTCATCATTACAGTATCCGGCGATGTAATCTTGCCCCTGATCGATCACAGGCAATCGTCCCTGCGGCAACATTTCCGAGGACTGGATCTGGTTATTCTTGCCAATCCGTACTTTTTCAAGAACGTCTGGTATCAATACGTTAGACCAAACGAGGGACGGACTTTTCAAACCGTCAGTGGACGGACTGGAAAGTCCGTTCTCCGTTGCCTCTTCTTCGCGCCTTCGCGTGAGCCTCTTTTCTCTCTTTTCTCTCACCCATACCGCGCCTCCTGTTCCCGGACGGCGAGGTCGCGTTCGCGCTCGATTTCGCGGCGCAGCTCCTCTTCGGTCGGCAGCACCAACCGGTATTGGGAGGCGAAGAGCTGTTTGCTCTCGTTGAGCACCGAGTATTTGACCACGGTCGCGTCTTTACCGGTGCAGAGAATGAGGCCGATGGTCGGATTGTCCCCCGGATTCTTATGCCGGTCTTCATACAGGCGCACGTACATGTCCATCTGCCCGATGTCCTGATGCGTAAGCTCGCCGGTCTTGAGGTCGATCAGCACGAAGCACTTGAGGAGGTAATTGTAAAACACGAGGTCAATGAAAAAGTCCTTGGTTTCCGTTGAGACGCGTTGCTGCCGCGCCACGAAGGCGAAACCCTTACCCATCTCCAGCAGGAACGCCTGCAGCTTGCCGATGATCGCCTGTTCCAATTCGGACTCTCGGAACGCGTGCGCGTCGGAAATGCCCAGGAACTCCAGAACATAGGGATCTTTGATGAAATTCTCGGGGGACGCCGAGACTTCCGCCGTTTTTTGCTGCGCCTTTTTTTTCACCTCTCTGCGCTTGCCCCGGCTCATCAGCAGCCGCTCGTAGTACAGCGACCCGATCTGCCGCTCCAAGGCGCGGGTGCTCCAGTTCTGATCCGCCGCCTCGTTCATGTACCAGGTGCGCGCACCGGGGTTCTCTACGCGCAGCAACAGCCGGTAATGCGTCCAAGACAACTCCGGACGGAGATGTGCCGGAATGTCGCAACAAGCCGTATCGGAGACTTTTGCAAATTCTCCACGCACTGCGCGGAGAATTGGGTAACACACAAAGAACTGCCGCATACACCATAGATTTGACTTGTTGTACCCCTTCCCAAATTCGGTCATCAGCCTCCGGGAAAGTCCATCGATCAACCCATCGCCGTAGTCCGCCCGTCTTTTCCCTGACTGCTCCTCGTCCACGATCATCCGGCCGATGTTCCAATAAGCCTCGACCATGAGGAAGTTTGAAGCCCGATACGCCTTGGTGCGCGCTGTCCGAAGGATTTCGGTGATCTCTCGATAGAACCCCAAACGCACTGGACCTTTTGCAACGCGTTTGTCATAAAGCTTCCGCGACGGGCTGGAAAGCCCGTTCTCCGTTGCCCCTTCTTTCGTCTTTGCGTGAGGCCTATTCCGTTTTCGGTCCGTCATACCGTCCCTGTTCCAAAACCAATCCCGCTAATCCTGTCAGCTTTGCTCATCAACAGTATCCGTTCTGACGTTTAACACGATCATGTTGAGAGAATAGAATGAATGATGGAGCGTGTCAAACGCCATATACGGTTAATAGACCCACAGCGCCAGTTCCTTGACCTCGCCGCGGCCGCCGGCGAGGATCTCGATGCGGTTGGAAGAACCGGGCGTGAGCCACGGGGTGATGTTGAGGAAGGTCGTCTCGCCGAGGACGTGATGATGGCGGCGCACGTAGCGGCCGTTGACAATACAGCCGGTGGTGCCATGCGTCGTCTCGAGCCGCAGGTACACCTGTTTGCCGGCGAGGTCAGCGGGCACGTCAAACAGGCGCGACAGCAGTTTGGCGTTGAAGGTGCCGGGCAGTTTCACGGCGGGCTCTGAGGTCAGATAGTCTTTCGACGGCGTCCACTCGCCAGCGAGATCAAGGGCGCGTTCGGGACGCTTGGTGAAGGCGAGCCACGTGTTGCCGCGGATGCCGCAGACTTGGCCCTCGCCCCGAATCTCAACGGCCAGCGTGTGCGTGGAGCCGGCTTCGAGGCCCGAAGGCAAGATGAGCCCGTCCCTGCCGTCGCCTTGCGTGACCTCCTTCCCGTCGAGCCAGTAGCGTGCCTTGCCCGACGACGTCCAGGAGAACCAGGACTTCAGCCACAGTTCCACATCGCCTTTCTGCCACGTCTTTGGAACCTGGAACGACTTGCGGAACAGCACGCGGCGCGAGGGCAACTCCTCCGGGACGGACCAGCAGTCGAGGCGGCGCAGCGGCCATGAGGCATCGTCCAGCCCGACAGCGGCGAGCGGTGCCGCATCATCCGTCGCCGCCTCGTCCAAGGCCTTGTAGCGCCAGCCGTCCGTGAGGTCCAGCGAGGCCTGTTCGCCCGACTCGGCGGTCGCGGGCTGACCCGTCACCACAGGTGCCGCCGCACGTTTCACCTCCGACGCGCCGCGCCACCAGTTGCGCTGCAGCTCGAACCACTGCGTCGGCGCGTCAGCAAGATGATTCCGCGGCGTCATGAAGATCTTGGTCTCCAGCGGCTCCAGACGGATGCCGCGAACGGCGGGCAGACCGTCCGGGCCTGCGACCGGTTCGACGGCCGTATCGCTCCCGACCTCGCGGCAGAAGGCGGGCTTCAGGCCATCCCGAAAGACGAGGCTCGTTTCGACATCCTTATCGGACTTCTCGTTCCACAGCGTCCAGGTGTCGAACAGGCCGTTGTTGCTGACGTAGTGGCGGAACTTCACGCCCGCAGCGGCGGCGGGCACGCGGCGCATCCCCGCCCATACGAAAAGTTGCCGGAAGAGTTTCTCGGTGCGGTCAGACCACCCGTGCCAGAGCGGCTGTCGACAGAACTTAAGTCCCATGTGGACCACATAGCCTTTGCCGAGAGGACGCAGACCGATGGCGGTCGAACCGTCCTCCCACAGCGCGAGGTCTTGACAGTCGGGGGCGACCGCCTTGAGTTTTAGCCCGTTGGCCTTGATGTCCTTAAGATCCCACTCGCCCGGCTTGAAGACACTCTGACCGGGCGCGAAAGTGAAGCGCCACCAGTCGGCCACTTCGAACGGATCGTCCGGCGTCGCGGCTGTCCGGCTGATCCCCGTGACCTTGTACCCCGAAAGCCGGGAGATCGGCCACGCGTCTTTCTGTTCAGGAGTGTGCCGGCCTGTCTGGACAAAAGCCACGAAGATGCCGCCCTTGCGGACCCACGCCTCGACCGCTTTGACAAGCTTCTCATCCATCACCGAGGTGTTCGCGCCGATGATGAGTTTATAGGGATCGGCTTTACCGTCGGCGAAGTCGAGATCGGTCACGCCGTCGAAATCATAATCGCCCGTGAACTGGCCGTTGAGAGGCCAAGAGAAGTAGCCGGAGGAGAGATTGACGTCGGGGTTCTGTCCCCACGGAAATCCGGTCAGGTCATCGATGCGGTCGCTGAAGAGCATGGCGATCTCGGCTTTGGGCGGATGAACCTTGCCGATCGTGTCGATCAGTGGGCGGATGCGTTCAAAGTGTGCGCGGATATCGGCCGGCCAGTAGATGTCACCGACGTGGATGAAGTAGTGGATCGCCTGGATGCCCTCGGTGAAATAGTAGCCCATCATGCGCTTGAATCCCACGAGGCTATCAGCCGGACCGCCGGGCTCCAGCGAGAACGGCAGGTCCGCACCGCGCATCAGCATCGGCAGAAACTCGTTCCAGAACGCGCCCATGTGCCCGGTGTTGTGGAAGTGCGCTCCGTACTGCTCACACAGTTTCTTGATGCCCGCGATGCTGGAGTCGGGCGACATGCAGATGAGCGAGCGGTCGGGATCGACGCTGCGGATCGCCTCCATGCCTCGACGCGCGGCTTCGAGCCGGGTCCATTGACGCCAATCGGCGAAGTCGACCCAGCGCGCATTCTCGCCTTCCGACAGGTCGGGATATTGCTTGGGCGCATGTTTCGACAGGTAAACGTGATACCCCAAAAACCCTTTAGGCACGCGGATCGCGACCGTATTGGTGCCCGCGTGCAGAGCTGTCCCGGTCTCGTATGCCGCCCAATGCGAGGTGGCGTGACGCGTTTTGTCCTCGCCGACCACCACACCGTTCAAAGACGCGGTTATCGTTTCTTTCAAATGCTCGCCAGAGTTCAGATCCCACACGTAGAGCCAGGCCTGGCCGCCCTCGCCCAGCCACGCGGCGGGCAGTTCGAACGAGCGCCTGAAGACCGCCGGTTTCTTGTCGAGAAACATCATGCGATCATTGCCGGGAGCAGTGATCGTCGGCCAAGCCCTGTCATCGAACGCTGCCCCTAGCCACTCGGCAGGCGCCCCTGTCTGCGGCTCATATCCGATCCGCCACGCGCCGGTCAGATCGACGGCTTTGTCGTCGAAGCCAAGGAAGGTCGCCAGATCCGGCACGCGCACATCCGACCACGATTTAATAACAGCGGACCGCCCCCATCGGCTAGCGACACGGGAGATCCGTCCGTACTTTTCCTTCAGAAACGCGCGGAAACTGATATCGGCCACAGGGCCGTATTCGAGAAAGATATCGTAATCGCCATGCCGCAGTTCGCCGTGAGGCTCGAGGTACTCCAAGGTGTTCGGCTTCGTCGCATACCGTTCGACGATCCGCCGGATCGGCGCGAGCTGTTCGTCCTTCGCCTCTCCCGCGCACCACGAGAGGCTGCGCATGCCTGCGCTCGACGGGTCCGCGACGCTGTGATACGAACCGCAGAACTGGGGCATCAGCGACATGACTTCGTCGCGGTGGCCGTTGAGCAGCCAGGTCGGCTCCACGTTCATCGTGTTGATGACCACCGGCAGAGCGCGCCGCGCCGCAGCCCTTGCGGCCCAGTCCCACCACAGGTCATTGTCGAGCCCCACCGCACTGTCGACGTTGGCGGTCTCCGCCCAATAAACAAAGCCTCGCCCGTTCTCTTTCTTCGCGAAATCGAATTCGCCCAACACCGGATAATCTTTCCACGACCCGTTGTCAGGCGTTTCCCAAGGGCGGTAGTAGAAGCGGAAACCGTGTTGATCCCACGCGTCCAGATACATCGGGACCTTGCCTTGCGGCACGAGTTCAGCCCCCGTCAGCTTGCGCTTGAGGGCGGTCAGGCCCTCCAGCCATCCGGCCTCCGTCGGACTTGCCACGACGTAAACCACCTTGCCGCTGCGGAAGGCTGACACAGAACCCTGTCCCGGCACAACGATCCTCGGCACGGCGACTCCTCCGACAGGCAGGGTCTCGTCCTTTACCCCGCCCAACGCGTGAAGGTCGCTCACGAACTTGGCATGCACGATCCCGGCTTTCTCGGCGCTTTCGCACGCGACCTCCAGTCGTGTGAACGCGTCAGTGCCCGTGCGCTTGGCCGACACCTCCCCGTAACCACGCAACTTCATCGAAGGAAACCCGCGTGTTGACAGGGTTGTGCCAGACAAAACAGATTCAGCCGACAGCAGAGCCGTTAGAACGACAAATAAGACTGGCAATCGCCGCCACGTCAGTGCCATGGTCTCTTCTCCTTTCGTCGAGGTTTATCGACAACTCATCTCAGGCTATTCAACCACCGGAGCCGCCGCGTAATCCGTGTAACCTTGGCTTATACGAATGTTCAAGCAGGACTGTGACAAGTCTCTCAGAATCCGTCAAGCTGAATGAACTCACACAGGTCGCCGAAAATCGGCAGCAGGTGGCGCTCGTAGATATTTTCCGTCACATGGCGCGAAACGACCGCCTCGTTCGCTGTCAGTGCGTCCTGATAACGGCTACCCAGTTCCGCAGCCACCTTGAAAGCGACATGGATGAACTGCCGGAAATCGGGATTGAAGAACCGGTCACCCTGCACATGGCGTAGCTCGCGGACATAACGTTCGGCCTCCCACGCCTCGACGTCACTGATGCGTGGCAGCCGTTCCGTCCGGATGTCGATCACCGTCGCGTACGGCGCGCACAGCTCCTCGAGCCGGGGCCGCGCGCGGACATAGATTTCTTTGGCGACCTGCAACCCTTCGCCGCCCGCAGCCGCCAAGCCCACCACCTCCTCCAGCCAGGTGGTACCCGCCGTCTTGAGATGCACGCCGACGCCCCTCGACTTCAGCGTCTGCGCCACATACGGGTAGAGCGAGAACTTGTCGCTGCCGGAGTGGATGCTGAGCTTGAGGCTCTCCGGCAAGCCGAAGCGCCTGACCGCGTGCCGCACCACACACGCGTCGGCGTCGAACTCGCGGCCGAACACCGCCGGGTCTCCCGCATAATCCACGCCTTTGTTGAAGCGTCCGGTAAATTTCGGAGCGATCGTCTGCGCCGGAATGCGCTCTTCCGCGATCGCCGCAAGAATCACCAGCAGCTTCTCCGGCGTCTGCGGCAGCAGCGTCTCGTCCATGGAGACCTCGGTGACGAAATCCGCCGAACCTTTCTTCTCAACGATGTGCCGGTAGAGCCGGCCCGCCTGCCGAACAGCGAACAGTGTGCCACGCACGATTTCAGCGAGCGCAGGCCGAGTCAGCACCACCGGCTCGGCGAGCCCTTCGATCTCATGCGTGCCGATCAACTCCGCATGCCGCGCCACGAAATCGTCAACCTCGGCCCCGCCAGCGGCCTCGCCCATGAAGTCCGCCACATCCAGCGTGAAGAAATCCGCCGCCGCCAAAAAGCCATCCACGTTCTTGAGGCCGATGTGGTCGGCATCCACATGATAGGGCTGCGTCCAGTGCGCCTGCGCCACGGCCTCGTCCGCTTCGCGCCGCACCGACTCGGGCCACGTGCCGATGATCGTGTGCTCGCGGTTGGACTTGTTCCAAACCGGCGACACCGTCACGCCTTTGGTCTGCGCCAATAACCGGAAGGCCTCCAGTTGAGCGCGGCCCTGGTGTCCGAACCGATCCCCAATACCCATCGAATAGGTCATTAATCTTTTCATTCATATGCTTTCATAGTGAGTTTGGCGCCGTAGGCCCTGACGGGCGTATCTTCCCAAATGGTTTTCTGCTCCGCTTGTGTCAGTCTGCCGATGGTGTCCGAAACCAGTGTGAGAACCGACGCGTAACTTCCCGCGAGGGTGCAGACCGGCCAGTCGGAGCCGACCATCAGCCGGTCCGGACCGAAGGCCTCGACCACGGCATCCAAGTAGGGCTCGAAGTCTGACGGACGCCAATTCTCCCAATCCGCCTCGGTCACCATGCCGGAGAGTTTACAGTAGACGTTCTTGAAGGTTGCCAGCCGCGCGATATCCTGATCCCAGGGTGAGCGCTGCCCGCTTCGGATAAACGGCTTGGCGATATGATCGAGCACAAACACCTGCTCGGGAAAGCGGCGCACCAGTTCAACGCAGGCCGGAAGCTGACGGGGATAGACGAGAAGGTCATAGGCCAGATGGCGGTTCGCCAGCTTTTCCATGCCGCGCAAGAACGCCTCGCCCAGCACGAACCGGTCATCAGGTTCGTCCTGCACGACGTGGCGCACGCCGACCAGCTTGGGGTGCGAACCGAACCGTTCGAGCTGATGTTCCACCTCGGGGCTTTGAAGATCGACCCAGCCGACCACGCCCAAAATGAACGGATACGCCTCCGCCAGGCTCAGCAGCCACTCCGTCTCTGCGACGCACTGGCGGGCCTGCACCGCCACAGTCCCACCCACTCCCATCCCGGCAAGGAGGGGCGCAAGATTCGCCGGCATCCGGTCCCGCGCCAGCACCTCCATCCCAGGTCCGATCCACGGATAGTCTGCCGGGGTGTACTTCCAAAAATGCTGATGCGTGTCGATCTTCATATCAATAGGCGCCGTGGCCTTCCGGGTGGCGGACGAAGCCCATGGTGAGGAGCAGGTTGGCGTAGTTCCGGGTGTCGCCGGTGGCGATCACCAGCGCCACATCCGGCTCCAGCGCCATCTTGTAGAACGCGTGCTGCTCCACTTTAACGACGTCCAGGCCGCCGGGCAGCCGCTTGCGGAACGCCTCGAACACAGGCTGGTCCGTGCCGTCAGGCGGGGTCATGACATGGGCCGCCTCCAGAGGGATGGTTGAGACCAGCGTCTCCAGCACATCCGTCACGAGCACGGTGCCGGGCCTGAGATTGAGCCAGACCTTGGCGGCAGAGGCAGGGCTGGCCGTTATCACGGGGTAGCCCCCGTCGGCGATCAGGATGCGCGAGAAGTGTCCCATCTTACCTAACGCGCAGAGGATTTCAGGATGAAGGCACGGGGTCAGCAACATGGGATGCTCCTTTATTCAGTTGAAAAACGTGCGAAACGATTGGACCGTCATGGCGGCCGCGGCGTCGGGGTCGGGGTACGGCAGAGCCTCGGCGGATATGAATCCCTGATAACCGATTCCCTTCAGCGCCTCAGCCACAGGCGCCACATCGGTATGCCCGAGCCCGACGGGCCGACGGTTGCTGTCGGCGAAATGGACGTGCCCGATGGCCGCCCCCGCCACGCGGATGGCCTGCGCCATCGAGGCCTCTTCGATGTTCATGTGGAACAGGTCGGCCAAGACTCTCACCCCGCCAAGTCGCCGCTCCGCGAGAAACGCGGCCGCGTCGACCAGGCGATTGAACACATTGGTCTCGTAGCGGTTCAATGGCTCGTAGATCAAAACAGTTCCCTGATCGCCGGCGGCCTTACCAAGGGACGTCAGCCCCTCCGCCAGCCAGTCGAGGCCGCGAGCGCGCTCCATGCCTTTATGCACCCAGCCCTGCATGGAGCCGATGATCGCCGGGGCGCCGAACCGCGCGCCGAAACCGATCATCCGCCGGATGTACGCCTTGGCGTTTTCCCTGACGCCCGCATCCGGGTCGGTCAGGGTCCAACCGTGCAGCACCTTGCCGGCCCCCGTGCCGACCGCCGCCAGTTTCAGCCGGTTGGCCTGCAGCAAGTCATGCAGCGCGACGGGATCGACCGAGCCGGGATCATCGAAGAACAGCTCCACGCCGTCGAAACCGGCGGCACCGGCCTTGGCGATGCTTTCAGCCAGTCCGTCCCAATAGATCCACGGTCCGCCTGCCAGCGAGGGCACCAACGAAATCGTAACGCTGGAGCGCATCAGGTCTTCTCCCCGCTGAGGTCAACCAGAATTTTGGTGTAGCCGCCGGGGTTCTCACTCCACGCGGCCAGCGCCGCCCCCGCATCATCGAGAGTCACCACCCGGCTGATGACGCCATTCACCGGAAACCCGCCCGCCTCCAAAGCCTCAATCACCGCCGGGAAATCGCCTTGGCAGTTGCGCGAGCCGAGCACGTCCAGCTCCTTCTGCACGAACATCCGGGAGTCGTACTCCACGAGCTTCTTCGCGTAGCCGATGTAGACCACGCGTCCGGTGAAGGCCACCTCGTCCACCGCGGCCCGGAAGGTCGCCGGATTCCCCACGGCCTCGACTATCACGTCCGGCCCGATCCCGTCGGTGAATTCGGCGAGCGCCGTGTGGAGATCGGTCTTCGTGGTGTTGATTCCGTGAACCGCCCCGGCCTGGCGGGCCAGTTCGAGTTTCTTGTCGTCGATGTCCACGGCGATCACGCGGGCGCCGCGCCGCACGGCCGCGTACAGCGCCCCCATGCCTACGATCCCGCAGCCGATGACAGCCACCGTGTCGGCGGCGGCGATCCGGCCGCGGTCAGCGGCGTGGAAGCCGACCGAGAGCGGCTCCACCAGCGCCAGCGTTTCCAAGGACAGCGAAGCCGAGGCGTAAAGCGTCTGCCACGGCACGGCCACCAGCGGGGTCATGGCGCCCGGCCTGCGCACTCCCATCGTGCGGTTGTCGATGCAGGCATTGGGCCGTCCCCGCCGGCAGGAGATGCACTGCCCGCAGTTCTTGTATGGGAAGACCGTGACGCGCTGCCCTGGCCTGAACCGCTCGGGCACGCCCGGCGTCACGGCCTCAACGGCAGCCCCGATCTCGTGTCCCAGCACGTTGGGGTACTCCTGCAGGGCGAACGTGCCGCGGAACCCGTTCAGATCACCGCCGCAGAAGCCGACCACGCCCACGCGCAACAGCACCTCGCCGGGTTTGGGAACAGGCGGCGCGATCTCTCGAACTTCGGTCTTCCCCGGCTCCGTCAACAATAAGGCTTTCATGACATCCTCCTCACACATGCGTATGCGCCGGCATCAGCGGCACCCAACGGCTCGGGTCGCGCGGCGGGATGTTGTTCTCGGGACGCCCCTCGAACCACATCATGTTCTTCACCGGCTTCACGAGCGCCTCAATGGCCGGCATCAGCCCCTCCGGCATCGCGAACTCCAAGGCCCGCAGGTTCGCCTCCACGTGGCGGACCTTGCTCATGCCCACGATCGTCGTGGCCACGTACGGATGATCGAGGCAAACCTTCATAGCCACGTCGGCCACGTCCACGCCGTAGGACCGGCACAAGGCCGCCAGTTTCGGAGCCGCCTCCATCACCGGCGGCGGGCTGCGGTGCCATTCCGGCGCGCCCCTCTCGGTCAGCAGCCGCTGGTGCAAGGGCGAGGCGTTGATCAGACCGATGCCGCGTTCGCGGCAGAGCGGCGTCAGTTCCTCGTCCATTTCGTCCTCGACCAGATTATAGTGGCCCCAGGTCAGGACCGTGTCGATCTCGATCTGCTCGAGCACCTTCCGCAGATAGCGGACCGGCAAGCCCGTGATGCCGATGAAGCGCGCCTTGCCGGACTGCTGGACCTTGCGTGCCGCAGGCAGGGTCTCTTCAATAATCTGCCGCATATCCCCAAACTCGACATCGTGGAGCTGCAGCACGTCCACATGGTCCGTCTGTAGCCGCTTGAGCGACTCGTCGATGCTGGCCAGCACCCGCTTGCCCGAAAAATCACAGAACTGGAAATTGTCGCGGCAGCATTTGGTGGCCACAAACACGCGGTCGCGCTTGCCCTTCAGCGCCTTGCCCAGCCGCGTCTCTGCCAGCGTCAGCCCGTAGAGCGGCGCCACGTCGAAATAGTTGATGCCCTGCTCGATGGCCGTGTGAACGGCCCGCTGACCCTCGGCCTCATCCGTGGTTCCGAACACATCACCCAAAGGCGACACGCCGTACGCCACGACCGACACCTGCATGCCTGTCTTACCCAGTTGCCTGAATTTCATTACGTGTTGATCTCCAAACCTAACAGTCTCACAGCCTTCAGCCTATTGACCTTTTGATTCATTCCCCAAACAGATTCCGCTCGATCGCTTCCAGACTCTTGCCCTTGGTTTCCGGAACGAATATCCACACAAAGGCGAAGCCGGCCAGGCAGAGCAGGCTGAAGAGCCAGAAGCTTCCGGCATCGCCCAGCGCCGCGTTGATCCGCGGGAAGAACTGCGCCAGCGCCCAGCAGGTGATCCACAGCGTCAGCACGGAAATGGACAGCGCCGCCCCGCGGATGCGGTTTGGGAACAGCTCGGCCAGCAGCACCCAGATCACCGGCGCAAGCGTCAGCGCGTAGAACGCCATGGTGAGCAGCACGAGCGCCAGCATCGGCCACCCTTTGTAGCCGAAGTAGAAACCCGCGCCCAGCAGCGCATGCAGCACCGCGATCCCGCCCGCGCCCAGCAGCATCAGCGGGCGGCGCCCCAGCCGGTCCACCGTCAGAATCGCCGCGACCGTGAACACCAGTACCGTGATGCCGGTGTAGACGATGTTGAGCATTGTCCCGCTGATCGAGTAGCCCGCCGCCTTAAAGATGTCCTCGGCATAGTAGAAGATCGCGTTCAGCCCGCTCCACTGCTGGAGCGTGGCGAGCGCCATGCCGATAAAGATGACCAGCATCAGCTTGGGCTCAAGCAGGTCGCGGAAGCGCACGTTCGCGATCTCGTCCTGCGAGAGCGTCCGGCGGATATCCTTCACTTCCGCGCGGGCGTACGCCTCGCCCCCCAGCCGGACCAGCGCGTCATACGCCTTCTTCTCTTTTCCCGCCTTGACCAGCCAGCGCGGGCTCTCCGGCACAAAGAACATCAGGACAAAAAAGACGACGGCGGGAATGGCGCCCGCGCCGAACATCCAGCGCCACCCCACCTGGCCGTACCAGGAGTTCAGGATCTGCTCGCTGGTGAAGTCCGCAGGCATGTTGCGGGCAATCACCCAGTTCACGGCCTGCGCGGCCACGACGCCGATGTTGATGTTCAACTGATTGAGCGAAACGAAAGCGCCGCGCGTCTTGGCGGGCGACACTTCGCTGATGTACATCGGGGAGAGGTTCGACGCGAGGCCGATGCCCAAGCCGCCCAGCAGACGCATCCAGACAAACACGCTGAAGGTGTTCGCTAGCCCTGTGCCCACTGCGGAAACCGTGAACAGCAAGGCCGACAGGATCAGCAGGCGCTTGCGCCCGAACCGGTCGCTCATCAGGCCGGACATGATCGCCCCGGCCATGCAGCCGACCAGGGCGCTGCTCATTCCCCAGCCCACCAGGTCCGGGCTGTTCTCCAGCCCGAAGTAGCGGACGAAGAAAGGCTTCGCGCCGCCGATGACCACCCAGTCGTAACCGAAGAGCAGCCCGCCCATGCAGGCGATCAGGCAAATTCTCCACAGAAACCGCTGGCTGTGTTGGCTGGTCATCTTCTTATTCCCCCATTCGACGTGAAGTCTATCAAGGCGTTCAGCCTTTCGCGATAATAAGTGAAGTCAAACATCGGGTCAAACAGCAGGTTCACGTCGACCAGCCGGCGCGACGCATCCATCCCGAAGCGGGCTTTCACGTCCGCATCGAGCGGGAAGCCCTGCGTAGGCCAGTAGCCGGCACCGCCGAAGACGGCGATGCCGTTGGGCAGCACGCCGTCGCCGCGGCACGTCCAGGCCGGCACGTACAGCGAGGAGGCCGGTGAGGTGATCTCCGTCCTCAACTTCGGATAGTTCTTCTGCGGCAGCCCCTGGGCGTACCAGTTCTTGATCGTCTCGCCCGTAACCGAACTCCCACTTCAGCGAGCGCACATCAGGGTTGAAGTCGCAGTTCTCACGAAACCGTTGACGTGCATTCATCGTTAATTGGCGCTCCCGGTGACTGTTCATCCATTGAGTTTCATTACACCACATTCGCGAGCAAGTGAGAATAGACATACCTGCAAAATAGAATGGACAATCCTGCACGAGTTCGCGTGACGCCGCTGCGCTCGTGATGATTGGACAAAGGGATGAGATGCTACTTTCCGAGCAAAACTAAGTGCCAGGTCTGAATAGCGCTTTGAGTTCTACCCGCAAGCATGCGTCGCTGGTCAACAGAGGTCACGGAGATAACTTCGCACCTCGTCGTATGTTCCGGCAAAATCAAAAGTCAGAAGGCCCTTTTGAGCCACGAAGATAAGTCTCAGCGCCAGACTTGTTCGGCATTCATCACAGAAGTTCTGTAGGTCGGCGACCAATAGCCCGTCAACAGGAATGGACATTACGGCACAACATGATAGACAATCCTGCACATTTTCTGATATGGATAGAAGGCATCATGAAGAACATTGAGATCCGTTTTATTTTCCAGAAAGAGGCGACAAGCCTGCTGGACAGCTTTTCAAGGCTGCTGGACATACGAACGAGTTTTCTTGCGCCTGACGGGCGGGAACTTTTTGTCGGTCGGCGGCAGGAGTTTTGCACCTTCTGTAAACTCATCCGTTCTAAGCTGGATCTGGAGGAGCAGTGCCTGGCCTGCGACAGGAAGAATTGGAAGGCAGCGGAGCGAACCGGAAAGCCGGTCATCTACAAATGTCACGGCGGCATGATGGACGGCTGCGTGCCCGTGACTGTACACGGCCAAACCCTCGGCTACATTATGATGGGCCAGTTCCGCACCAGCGACGTGTGCGTCCGAAGTGCCCGCGCCAAATGGAAGAAGCTTTTCGGCGACGATGCGCTCAACACGGCTTTTCTGTCCGCCCCTCTTTTCCCGCCAGCCAAGGTCAAGGACATCCTGGCCATGTTCACGGCCCTCACGGAATTCATCGTCCGGCAGCACCTGATCGGCCTGGAAGGCTTCAACCCGATCCAACCCCTTCTGACCTACATGGAGCAGCATCCGTCCGAGCTGCTCTCGGTCGGCGATGCGGCGCGGCTTCTTCACCGAAGCGCCTCCAGCGTGGCGCATCTGTTCAAGAAGGTTGCCGGCAAAAGCCTGCTCCAGCATCAGATCGCGCTCAAGCTCGACCTGGCTGACAAGCTGTTCGCCAAACGGGCAGGCACCACGGTCAGCGCGGTTGCCGCCGACCTGGGCTTCAGCGACCCCTACTATTTCTCGCGCCTCTACAAGAAGCACCGCGGCCACCCGCCAAGCCGCGCCATGAAGAGCAGCGTGTCCAGGCGGGTGCCCGCAATGCGGGGAAGAGTCCGCACTACTGAGTGATGACCGCCCGGTAGAACCTGAAGGTCGAGTTTTTAAACGTCGCGTGATGACATGGCTGCCAGACGCTCGAAATCAGCGTGAGAGACCGTGGCGGCATCGATGTCCATCCATACTGTGTTCGACGAGGCGACGACCCTGGTCCTAAAGTCCCCGGTTTCATGGTAGCCATGTCGCCCGTCTGAGCGTGCTGTCGCTTATTTTTTAATGTTTTCCCTTTTGTTGTTGACGTTTTGTCATGGCTACCATATACTATCTATATACCACGTTGAAAGGGGTGCTTTATGAGCTATATCCAGCTTCAAAATGGCGGCGCATCCAACAGAAAGGGTGTCAAGTATGTGCATCTGGCCTGGAACGAATGGGATCCTGACAAAAAACGGTCGGTGCAGCGCCG
>JANYBJ010000269.1 GCA_025360845.1 bacterium | reverse complement strand
AGATCAAATCGAGCACGACGGCGTCGGCAACGGCCTCGCTGAATTTGTAGGTGTGGATGTAGCCGCCGAACACCTCGCGGCTGGTCGACGCGTCTTCTTTCAAGAGGGGCGTGCCGGTGAAGCCGATGAACACGGCGTTCGGCATCATCGCCTTCATAACCCGATGCAGCTTGCCGCTCTGTGTGCGGTGACATTCGTCGACAAAGACGAATATTTCGCCAACAGTCGGACTCGGCTGCGCCTCCAGCTCCTTGATGAAGGCTTCGAAATCGTCGACGTCATTGCGGCCGAACTTGTGGATTAGCGAGCAGAGCAGGCGGGGAGCTGCTTGTCCGAGAAGCGTCAACAGCTCGCGCCCGCTGCCAGTGCGCTTGATGCTCGTCTCGCCGGACTCGCGGAAGACGCTTTCGATCTGCTTATCGAGTTCGTCGCGGTCGGTGACGATGGCGACACGCGCGTTCGGATTGTTCTCCAAGATCCACTTGGCGAGCAGCACCATGACGATGCTCTTGCCGGAGCCTTGGGTGTGCCAGATGATGCCGCCGGTCTTCTTGGCAACGTGTGCCTGCGCAGCCTTTACGCCGAAATACTGATGCACGCGTGGCAGCTTCTTAACGCCGCCGTCGAAGACGACGAAGTCGTGCATGAGCTCAATCAGCCGAGCCTTGGCGCACATTTTTAGCAGGTACTTGTCGAGTTTGAAGCGGCTGTTGTCGTCCTCGTCTTCCTTCCACTTCAGGAAGTACTTCTCCTCGGTGCCGATGGTGCCGTACTGCAGGCCCTCGGAGTCGTTGCCCGCGAACACGAACTGCACGGTGCTGAAGAACCACGCGTTGAACTCGGGGCGCTGATTGGAGAGGTTCTGGCGGATGCCGTCGCCGATACTGACGCGGCTGTTCTTCAGTTCCAGCACGCCCACTGCGATGCCGTTGACGTAGAGCACGAGGTCGGGGCGCCGCTCAAGGTTGCCGCCCAGCGTGACCTCATCGGCGATGGCGAAGTCGTTCTTCTCGGGCCTGTCCCAGTCGATGAGCCGGACGGTTTCGGTGACCTTGCCGGCCTCGGTCTTCACCGGCACACCGTACCGCAACAGGCTGTAGACGGCCTTGTTGTTGCCGTACAGGCCGCGGCTGTGGTGATCGGATTCGGTGCGCAGAATGTGGACTGCCCGGCCGATCTGCTCCAGCGTGTAACCGGCGCGGGCAAGGTAATGGCCGAGGTGTACCTCCTCGACGTTGCTGTTGCCGGTGCGGTCCGTCCAGTCACCGAGGTAGGCGTAGCCCAACTCGTCCTTGAACAGGGCGATCACCCGGTTCTGCGTGGCGCGTTCTGGTTGTCCGATAGTACTCATTGCTGAGGTCCTCCGGCCTTATCCACAACTGCCCACTTGAACCACGCAGGCATCTGGTTCGCCTTCATCTCGATTTCAGAGCCATCCGTGATTTCAGCGATCCAGGTATGATCCTGATTGTCACCTGAGTTGTCGAAAACATAGGCGCGATTGGTGTGACGGATAGCGTCCATCAGCAAGTCCAGCGAGCGATAGTACCGGGTTTCGATCTTGTCATCAGCAACGGCATGTCCGCCCAGACGCACGCGGTTATGAACGCGGGAAATATTGATCGACGGATCTTCGGTAGCCACGAAATACAGATACGTGCGAAATCCGGCTTGCTGAGCCTGTTTCAGCCAATCCACTTTGCTTTCATGAGACATCACAGTCTCAAGCGTGAAGGACGTTTTTTGCAGTAACAGTTGGGCCCGGATAAAATCCACGGCCACTGAGGCAAAGTAGGAGTTGACCTCCCGTGCGGCGAGTGTCAGCCGACCCTTGTCAAAACCTATTCGGCCCGCGACCTCTGTCAATCCTACGGAGGCCAAGAACGATGACCCCGCGAAGAATGCGGACACCTCCGCCTCTGTCACCGCCACGCCGAAGCGGTGCAAATCCAAGCCCCCGGGCTGACACAACTCCTGCTCGATTTCGTCGGGGTTCAGATAGACGCCAATCAGTTCCGGACGTAGAACAGACTTGAGTGTGCTTTTTCCGGACCCGTTCGGCCCGGCGAACATCCTCAACCGCGGCGTATTCGCGCTCACCGGATCTTAACCTTTGAGCCGAGGGTCACAGGGGTCGGGCGCTCGATGGCCTTCACCTGCTTACGCTGGCCGTTCGGAAAGACTTCATAGATGAAGCCTCCGCTGGACTCCAGCACGCTGTGGCCGGAAGCGAGCGCCTGTTTGCGTGCGGCTGCGAAGGCGGAGCCCGAAACCGAAGGGAACTGGCTTTCTAGCATCTGGATTTCCTGATCTGACATGGCTCACCTCTTTTCGTGTTACCAGTATATGGCACCGGCCGACCTAGATCAACCGTATCCTTCCCGTGAGCAGATGCAACAGATGCTGTATCAGCCCCTGTCTTCCTTCGCGCTCTTCGCGTCTTCGCGTGAGCCCGCATTGTCTTGGTTCACGCGAAGCCGCCAAGTCGCGGTGGTCATTGACGATTCGTTTGATTCCCTCTTTGAAGGTGGCGGCCCCGAAGTTGATCAGTAGCCCCAACCGAAGGTCAAGCAAGCGCAGGTAGGTCAGGAGCTGCTTCGCATGGACGGGCGCCAGATTCTCGACTGACTTAAGCTCTACGACCAGACACCCCCCGACGAGCAGATCGACTCGTAAGCCCTCGTCGAAGTGTAGGCCGGCAAAGTCGAAGGCGACGGTTTTCTGGCGTTCAACGCATAGGCCGCGCTGTTCCAACATGCGTGCGAGCACGGCCTCGTAAACGGATTCCAGCAGCCCCGGCCCAAGCTCTTTGTGGATGTGAAAGGCCGTGTCCACCACAACAGATGAAACCTCTTCCACCGTCATACCGCACCTCCCTTCGTGTTCTTCGCACCTTCGCGTGAGACGTTTTCTTTTTGGTTCACGCGAAGCCGCGAAGCCGCCAAGTTTTGATCAAGCTCACCTTTCGCGCTCTTCGCGCCTTCGCGTGAGATCAAACGTATCCTCCCCGTGAGCAGCTCCTGCATCATGCCCTGCTTGATCATCCGCGCCTTGGCCAGCCGCGCCTCCAGCGCCTCGATCCCGGCGTCCATGTCCGACAGCACTTCGGCGATGGCGGACTGTTCGGGGACAGACGGGACCGGCATCGTGACCTTGGCGATATTGGATTTACTGATCCCCGACACCTTGGTGCCTACAGCATAGAACAGGAACTGCTTCTTGATGGCTGTTGTCTGGAAACAGTGGCGACGGTAACCGTGATCAAGCTCATCGGTCTTGGCCTTCGCGACGATCGTGTGCAGTCCCGAGATAAAGGGAACTCCTTCGGGGTTCACCACAACGATGTGCTTGCTGGTGCCTTCGTCATCCTCGGAGGCATCGACGAAGACCACATCACCGTCACTAAGCAGCGAGGCAGGCGAGACCTTGGAGAGCGGCACCTGTAGCTTGGGGATGGCGGAATGCTCCGCGTTCACGTCGATGAACGTTTTTGCGGATGTGTGGATGTCACCATAGTGCAAATAACAATAACCATCGTGTGAAAGCTGGTCACGGGATGCCGTGTAGCCGCCGCTGAAATTGAACAAATCCCCCAGCGTCTTCTCCTCCCACTTTCCGCTGAAGCCCGGCAGGCGGCGCTTGCCAGTGAGCACCACCTGCATGGCGCCCTGCTTGATCTGGCGCTTCTTGGCGATGAGCCGGTCAAGGGATTCGATCATCGCGTCAGCGTCGCTCAGCGCCCCGGCGATGGCTTCTTGCTCAGCCTTGGTGGGCGGGAGAGGTATTTTGAAGTTGCCTATTAAGGAGCTGTTCACAAATAAAGTTTACAAACAACGGAATATTTCATAATCAAACCGCATGATTATTTCGTGTTGATGTAAGTGTTATAAGTGAACAGCTCCTAACTCGGTGTTTAGGTTCGGTTGACCGTTACCAGTTGCTACGACTTCGCGAAGGTAACTTGTTCTTGTGTTGATGAAGTGTGCCAAGTAATACGGACTTGCGTTCTTGTTGAGATCGAGGAGCGCAGCGATACCATCGTTCGCGCAACATTTGATGCCGAGAATCTTCGCAACGCCCAAGGTTGCGCCACTGTTAGCAATGATCAGAGCCCCAGGATTCAGCGTCCTACTGCACATCGATCCTTCTTCGGTCAAACAAGATGCGGTTTCCGTTAACAGGAGCTGCGAAGTCGGAATGTTTGTCAACGCCGCGACGGTAAGCCACGGGATGTATGTGCCGTTAAAATATCGTGGGGACCCTGCTGGCCGAGGGGATCCACCTCTGACAGGAATACCTATCTCGCTTACAGGCTTCACCTCCCAGTCCTCTGGGATCACGCCCACCTCGGTCTGCTTATAGCCCTTGGGGATGTCAGACATGCTCATCCTCCGACAGGAACGTCATGACCAGGTTGACCATGAGTTCGCGCTCGGCGGGCTTGGATTCGGCGATCATGACCGTTAGCGCGACAAGGGTGTGGTCGGCGATACGCTTGGCTCCTGCCCCGGTGAACAGCATCCCTTTCTTGTCGAGGAAGTAGAGGAACACGGCGGCGCCGATGCGCTTGTTGCCGTCCGAGAAGGAGTGGTTCTTGATGATGAAGTAGAGCAGGTTCGCGGCCTTCTCCTCCACGGTGGGGTAGAGTTCCTTCCCGTCGAAGGTCTGGTAGATGGCGCCGAGGCTGCCTTTGAAGGACTCGTCCTTCTCGTTGCCGAACAGGGCGGATTCGTTGCCGAACCGCATGGTCTTGATGAAGGCCCTGCACTCTTCGTATGTCAGCGTCGTGTCGGCGCGGGTGCCCTTCGGTTTTCCAATGCGCTGGTGGTCATAGGCGTCCAGCAGTTCCATCGCGGACGTGTAGCGCTCCACCACGGAGAGCACCTGTGCGGCGTCGAGCCTGTTCTCGGCCCTTTTCAGGATACTGACAACGTGCCCGAGTGTCTTCAGCCGGGAGTCGTTGACCGCGTACCCTTTGAGGATGTAATCGCGCAGGACGGCTGTCGCCCAGATACGGAACTGGGTGGCGCGCTTGGAGTTGACACGGTAGCCTACAGCGATGATGGCGTCCAGGTTGTAGTACTTGGTGTTGTACGAGCGGGTGTCACCCTGACCCATATGTTCCAAAATGGAACATGTGCTTTCTTCCTCCAGTTCCTTGGTCTTAAAGATGTTGGAGAGGTGCTTGGTGACGGCGGGGCGCTTAACCTCGAAGACCTGCGCCATCTGATCCTGGGTCAGCCAGACGGTCTCCCGCTCCAGCGTGGCGGGAACGGTCACCGCCCCGTCCTGCGATGTGAAGAGCACGAGCGGGTGCTCGCCTGATTTCACTTCAGCGTTGAACGTTGAACGTTGAGCGTTGAGCGTTTTCTCCCTCTTCATACCGTGAACCCCATCTTCTTGAGATGCTTGCTCACGCGGGCGCTGATAACGTCCACGTTCTTCTCAAGCTGCGGCAGCGGCGAGCCGTAGCGCTCGGCCAGCTCCTTCACGCGACTGGTCAAGGCCTGGCTGATCCTGTCCATCTCGCCGTGGACTGCGGCGGCGACTGCGGCCATCCACTTGTCGTCCACGACCAGCGCCTTGACCTCAACCTCGCCGAGCTTCGGGTACTGCGCGTAGGCCTTGGCGTCCAGCGCGGCCTCGGCGTCCTTGAGCTGCCGCTTGAGGTCGGCTTCACGCTCGGCGAGTTCCAGCCACCGCTTGAGCACGGCGGCCTCGGCCTTGGCTTCCTTGTCGCCCTTGATCTCCTTGAGGCGGGCCGCGACATTGGCCTTGTTCACCTTCTCCAGCTCGGTGAACGCGCCGTCGTCACCGCCGTGCTCTTCCTCTAGCTCAGAGAGTTGCGCGGTGACGCCTTCAAGCTCGGCGGTACGATCATCTATGGCCTGCTGCTCCTTGGCGAAGCAGCGGGCCACGACAAGCGCCCTGGGCACGAGATCACAGGCCCAGCCCTTGTCCTTCTCCTTGCCCTTCTTGTCGGTCTCGATGACCCGGTAGGTCTCGGCCTTCCAGCCGTCGGCGGCGATGAGGTAGCAGTCGTCCTGCATCGTCCCGTCCCAATAATCCATCAGGTGCTGGTAGACATCGTACTTGCCGATCAAAGGCTTGTCCGTGTAATGGGCGAGCAGATCCTCGGCAAGATCGTGTATCACTGTCTTGGGCGTGCAGCCGGTCTTCAGCGCCTTGAGCTTGGCAGCGTTGCGCCTGCGCCAGGCCTCAAACACGCCCTCCATGCCCGACGTGAAGGCCTGGAATTCCGGGTGCGAGAAGATGGCGGGCTTGACTGCGTCTTTGGCCACCTTCAGCTTGAGATAGCCGGGGCGCTCCTTGCCGAAGAGCGTGTGGCGCAGGCCCGGGCACACGTCCCAGTAGTCATGCAGCGCGTCCACGTCGGCGGCGGGGATGCCGCCGTGCAGGTGGGCGTCGATGTCCTGCAGGTCCTCGGGCTCCTGGCTGTCGATGTAGCGCGGCAGGTTCAGGTTGAAGTCGTTCTTCTCGATCTCGGTCACAGGGACCATGCGGGAGTACTTGGGGACCTCCAGCCTGCGGTTGAAGACATCGACGATCATGTGGATGTCCTGAACGCGGAGCCGGTTCTTGGGTCCGTCCTTCATGAAGCCCTTGCTGGCGTCGATCATGAAGATGCCGCGCCGCGCGCTGGCGCCTTCCTTGTCGATCACGATGATGCAGGCGGGGATGCCGGTGCCGAAGAACAGGTTTGCGGGCAGGCCGATGATGCCCTTGATGTAGCCCTTGCGGATGAGGTTGCGGCGGATGTCGGCTTCGGCGTTGCCACGGAACAGCACGCCGTGGGGCAAGATGCATGCGCCCTTGCCGGTGCTCTTGAGCGAGCGCACGATGTGCAGCAGGTAGGCGTAGTCGCCCTGCTTGGCTGGAGGCGTGCCGAACCCAGTGAAGCGGCCGTAGTCCTTGGCCGTCTGCTCGCCCGTGGCTGCGCTGCTGCCGCCCTCGTTCGGGTGCAGGCCCGAGCCCCAGCGCTTGTCGCTGAACGGCGGATTCGCGACCACGTAATCGAAGGTCTTGAGCGCGTCGCCGTCCGTGAACTTGGGTGACGCCAAGGTGTTGCCCTGCACGATGAGCGCGGTGGGGTTGTTGTGCAGGATCATGTTCATGCGCGCCAGGCCGGACGTGGCCGCGTCCTTCTCCTGCCCGTAAATAGTGACCTTGGTCTTGGCCTCGTCCGCCACCTTCAGCAGCAGCGAACCTGATCCGCAGGTGGGATCGTAGACCGTGGTGTTGGTGCTGGTCTTGGCGTCGTGGATGCCGAGGATCTGCGCCATGACGCGGCTGACCTCGGCGGGCGTGTAGAACTGGCCCTTGGACTTGCCGGACTCGGTGGCGAAATGGCGCATCAGGTATTCATAGGCGTCGCCCAGGATGTCGTCACCCTCGGCCCGGTTCTTGCTGAAGTCCAGGGCCTTGTTCTCGAAGATCGCGACGAGGTTGGTGAGCCGGTCCACCATCTCCTTGCCGGTGCCGAGTTTGTTGGCGTCGTTGAAATCCGGCATGTCCGAGAGCTTGTTGGCGTTGGCCAGGGGCGCGATGATCCGCTTGTTGATCTGGTCGCCGATGTCGGGCTTGCCCTTGAGCGCGACCATGTCCTTGAAGCTGGAGCCCGGGGGCACGGTAATGGCGGCGTAGGGAACGCCGGCGAACTTGTCGCTGACGTATTTGATGAACAGCAGCACCAGCACGTAGTCCTTGTACTGGCTGGCGTCCATGCCGCCCCGGAGTTCGTCGCAGCTCGCCCAGAGCGAGGTGTAGAGTTCGGATTTCTTGATGGCCATAAATAGATTCGTTCCCCCGCCGGTATATGCCGCGTCTGTCACGTTTGCGGCCACTAGTCCGGCGTTCAGTTTATACGGCTAAGACTTTACCACTCCCATGCACTCCGTGCCAGACGAAAAGACCATTAACGTAACCACCGCGTAGTTGACAGTGCATCGTGTGCGGCCTATGCTGTTCAACATGGAAAAAACACTATACATGCTTGGTGCCGGGTTCTCCGCGCCGCTTGGAGTGCCTGTAATTTCCAACTTTCTAAGTAAGTCGAAGGACATGCTCCAAAATGAATCTGGCAAGTACGCTCACTTCGCATCCATCAAGAGCGTATTACACTGGAAACAGAACGGCTCTTGCGTGAAATGGCGGGGGTGGGGAAGCAACGGCTTCTGAAATCACAGGAGGGGTTATGAAGAAGGCTTTGCTGGTCATCGATATTCAGAACGACTATTTTCCCGGAGGCAAGTATCCCCTGTGGAACGCCGACTCCACGCTCGCCAACATCGAGCATGCGATCACCTCGGCAAAGGCCAAAAACGTGCCCGTCATCCTCATCCAGCATGTCGCGGACCTTGAGCGGGGACCTGCCCCGTTCTTCAACCGGGACACCGACGGGGTTAGGATACACCCGCGCATCCTCTCGGCAGCAGCGGATGCACCCGTTGTGGTCAAGGCATTTGCCGATGCCTTCCTGATGACCGGCCTCGAACAGGTCCTCGCAAGGCTGGGGGTCATAGAGCTGCTCATGTGCGGCATGATGACCCAGAACTGCGTGACGCACACGGCCATCTCAAAGTCTGCTGAGAAGTATAGTGTCTGCATTCTTCCGGACTGCTGCACCACGGTGGACGCCATGATCCACAACATCGCCCTGAACGCTGTCTCCACGCGTGTGCCGCTCGTGCCGTCAACAGAGGCCATATAAGGAGGGAATATGAGAAAGAGTTTTTCAACCGCCGCATTGTCGTTGCTGTCAGCCGTGGTGTCGGCGCAGGCGGCGGACAACATGAAAGCGTTTCCCCCGGCCGAGGCGGGGATGGTCCGCCATGTGCTGCAGCTTCCGAAACAGGATGACGAATACGCGTTCAAGGTGGAACTGATCGTGGGTCAGACGGTCAAGGTCGACGAGGGGAACAGATACTTTTTCGCGGGGAAGATCGAGGAGAAGACCATCGAGGGCTGGGGATTTACCAGCTACGTGGTCGGCAAGCTGGGGCCGATGGCTGGCACGCGGATGGCCGTCGACTCTGACGCGCCGAAGGTGGACAGGTTCATCACCCTCGGCGGCGAACCCTACCTCATCCGCTATAACAGCCGCCTGCAGGTCGTGGTGTACGCGCCCGAAGGCGTCGAGGTCCGCTACAGGATATGGAGCGCCGCGCCGGAGGCCAAAGCGATCGGGAAGGGTTGAGGAGCGGCCGCTTTAAGTGGCAACCGGCGGGCAAAGGCTGTCACGCATATCCGTCCGCGCATGCGGCCATACGAAAGAGGATCACGGGATCCTTAGTCTGCGCCGCCAAAGCCCTGGGGACGCGGCGCTGCTTGACCTGCGCCGTCTCAAGGAGGCCCTCCCCTCGGCTTTAGTGGTGCCGATCCGCACGCAGCAAACCGGCCTAAAAGGGATAGTTTACCCCCGAGGCGACCGGATCATCCTATTGACGCACCGATGCGGGAATAGTGGCGAGGCTTTTCCCGGGCCGAAGGGCTGTATCCAAAATTGGATACAACGAAAGACTGTATACAAACTGTATCCAAAAAAGAGGTTTGAACAGGGCGATTTAGTGGAAATGAGGCGCAAGGCCTTAATCTGTCCTTCAGGCCTGAAAATGATAAAAGACCAATAAAACCGAGGTTTTATGGTCTTTTAAAGTGGTGGAGGTAAGGAGGGTCGAACTCCTGACCTCTTGAATGCCATTCAAGCGCTCTACCAACTGAGCTATACCCCCACAGGCCCTTTCAGGCGAAATGCGGGGGTATTTAACCATCCCGACGCGCCAATGTCAACCACGCGCTTCGGTTTTTTTCAGCTCAGGTTTTTCGTCTTGGGCATTGCTTAACTTCCGCAAATAGGATATATAATTACGGGAAAGCGAAATAAATTCGGAGGTCTTTTTATGCACGTCAATTCCCAAGTCACCGCTTTCATGCAGCAGTTCCCTTTCGAGGGGCTGACGTTCGACGACGTCACGCTCGTCACGCGCTATGCGGATTTCCTGCCGGAAGAGACCAGTCTCACCACGCGGTTCACCAGCCGCATCACCCTCAACATCCCGTTCGTCAGCGCCGCCATGGACACCGTCACCGAGGCCGGCATGGCCACCGCGATGGCGATGCTCGGCGGGATCGGCGTGATCCACAAGAACCTGCCGCCCGAGATCCAAGCGCAGCACGTCCGCCGCGTGAAGCACTATCTCAACGGCCTCATCATGAAGCCGGTCGCGTTCCGCACCGACGATACGCTCGCCTACATCCGCGAGTACCGGGATGAGCATCACCTCTCGTTCAGCGGCTTCCCTATCCTCGACGATCAGGACCGGCTCGCAGGCATCGTCACCTCGAGCGACATCCGCTTCGCCAAAAAGACGGCCACCCGCGTGTCGGAAGTCATGACCACGCGCGTCATCACCGCCGCCCCCGGGACCACGCTGGAGCAGGCCTACACCATCATGATGGAGAACAAGATCGGCAAGCTCCCTCTCGTCAACCGGGACGGCCATCTCGTGGGCCTCTACGCCTTCACCGACGTGCTGGAGCTGGTGGAGAACGCCCAGCCGCTCTACACCCGCGACAGCCATTACCAGCTGCGCGTGGCGGCCGCCATCAGCGCGGGCGACCACGACCGCATGGCGATGCTCGCGGACGCGGAGGTCGACGTGGTGGTGGTCGACAGCGCCCACGGCCACTCCAAGGGCATTCTCGATATGGTTTCCTGGGTCAACGCGCACTATCCCGACATCGACGTCATCGGCGGCAACGTGGCGACCGCCGAAGGCGCGCTGGCCCTGTGCAAGGCGGGCGCGCATGCGGTCAAGGTCGGCATCGGACCCGGCTCGATCTGCACCACGCGCGTCGTGTGCGGCGTCGGCATCCCGCAGATCACCGCCGTCTATCAGGCCGCCCGGGCGCTCGACAACGCGATCCCCGTAATCGCCGATGGCGGCATCCGCCACTCCGGCGACGTGCCCAAGGCCTTGGTCGCGGGCGCGGACACCGTGATGCTCGGCTCGATCCTCGCGGGCACCGAGGAGAGCCCCGGCGAGAAAATCATCCACGAGGGCCGCCACTACGTGGTCTACCGCGGCATGGGCAGCCTCGCCGCCATGAAAGAGGGCAAGGGCAGCCGCCAGCGCTATGGGCAGGACAACGTCAAAGAGGACGACCTCGTGCCCCAGGGCATCGAGGGCATCGTGCCGCTGGCCGGGTCCGTCAAGAAGATCATGACGCAGTTCTGCGGCGGTCTGCGCTCCTCGCTCGGCTACTGCGGCACGCGCACGATCGCTGAACTCAAGCGTGACGGCCTCCTCTGCCGCGTCACCAACGCGGGCGTGCGCGAGGCCCATCCGCACGACGTCAAGATCATCAAAGAGGCCCCCAACTACCGCTCATAAGCATCGCATTTCTGTTTGCGCCAGACGCCCGTTTAGGCTAACATATCATGCATTTAACAACGCGATTTGTGCCGCCGGAACGCATAAGCGGACATGTGGCCCGGCCAAACACCAAGGAGAACATCATGGCTTATCAGATCACAGACAAGTGTGTCGCCTGCGGCCTCTGCAAAGACGCCTGCCCGGTTGAAGCGATCAGCGAGGGATCGCCCCTCTTCACCATCGACCCGGACAAGTGCATCGACTGCGGCGCCTGCGCGGGCGAGTGCCCCAACGAGGCGATCGTCGCCGGTTAACGTCACACCTTTTTCAGGAAAGGCGGCAGGTTTCGACCTGCCGCCTTTTTTTACAATCTTGCGCCGCCCGTTCTTTCTTCTTGTCCCTTGGTCTTAATCTAGTTATTTTATCTGCCTCATCTTAATCAACGTTGGAACCGGGCACGCTTAACCCATGAGATATGCGATCGTATCCGATATCCATGCCAATCTCGCGGCGTGGCAAACCGTATTGGCCGACATCGCCGACATGCGGGCGGACAAGATCATCTGCCTCGGCGACGTGTCGGGATACGGCCCCAAGCCCGTCGAGGTGCTCGAGTCGGTATACCGTGTCGTACACGTCACCCTGATGGGGAACCACGATGCGGCCGTCTGCGGCAAGCTGAACCCCGACACCTTCTCGCCGCGCGCCCAGGCCGCCGTTTCCCGGCACCGTGAACAGCTCTCCGAAACCGGAATGGCGTGGCTCAAGACCTTGCCTCTCGAACTCGCCTTGCCGGGCTTCCGCTGCACCCACGGCGATTTCTCCGACCCCGCCGCATTCCTGTATGTCATCGAGCCCGAGGAGGCGCTGCTCTCGTGGAAGGCCACCCAAGAGCAACTGCTCTTCGTCGGACACTCCCACCTGCCCTCCATCTATGTCATCGGGGCCAGCGGCACCCCTCACTTTGTGAATCCGTGCGACTTCGAACTGGAGGACGGCAAGCGTTACATCATCAACCCGGGCAGCGTCGGATATCCGCGCGTCGGCTCCTGCCGTTCGTCTTACTGCGTCTACGACGACACCACGAAATCGATCCTCTTCCGCCAGCTCCCGTTCGACAGCGAAGGTTACCGCAAAGCCCTGCAGGAAGCCGGGATGGGAGACGACAGGTGGCTTGAGGAGCGGGAGAATCTTCATAACCTGCCGAGCCTGCGCGAAAAGCTATCCTTCTCCAAGCCGACTCCCGATAACGCCCACGTACAGGATCTTCGCGAACACGCCCGCGTCAACCCCGGCAAGTCCCGGAACAAGCTCCTCCTCATGATCGGCTTCGCGGCGCTTACCGTGTTGCTGGGCGGAATCGCGGCCTTCAACGCGAGCCGCACATCCGCTTCTCCTACGCTGGCCGTAACGGTGCCCGCCTTCGACCTGCCGTCCTGCAACGCCTACCCGCTTGCTCCGGGGAAGAACCTGCTCCCGGACCTTCCCCATGCGATCACCCCCGACGGGCGCATCGAGGGGTGGCGCTACGCTTTCGAGGACCGCACCCGCCAGACCTTTTCAACCGGCCTGCGCGACGGAGCGAGCACCCTCTTTATACGCCATGCGGGTCCGCACAAGGCCCAGCTCGAATCCCCGCTCATCAATCTCGCCGGCACCCGGCTCGACGCCCTGCGTCTGCGCGGCCAGATCCGTAAGTCTGACGCCTTCTCCGGAACGGTCTTTTACCAGCTCATCACCTATACGACCCGTCCGGACGGCCTTCCGGTGCAAGTTGCGACGCCCAGTTTCGACGTGCGCGATTCCAAGCGCAAAGCCTCCGCGCCGGCCGCCTCGGTGAACCGGAAGATCGAGCTTCCCAAACGTGTCACGCATGTGCGTTTCCGCATCGACGCCGATTTCGACGGTACGCTGGAACTCGAGCAGCCGACGCTCACCGACGCCGCCGGAGACGCCGCCGCACCCAAGAAAGGCTACCCATGATTAAATCCGTCCACGATGAGGTCTGGGCTTTCGACTGCGAATGGGTGCCCGACCTGCAAGCCGGGCGACTGCTGTACCGTCTGCCGGAAGACCTGCCGTCGCAGGAGGTCTTGCGCATCATGTGGGAGCAGGGCGGCGCGACCCCGGAGAACCCGACCCCGTTCTTGCGCACGCTCTTCTGCCGCGTGGTCTCCATCGCAATGGTCATCCGGCGCACCTTCAAGAACGGCGAGGTGCAGCTCTTCCTCCAGGCGTTGCCGGAGAACCCCGACGATGAAGCCCAAGACGAAGCCTACATCCTCAAGCGGTTCCTGCAAGACGGACTGCCCTCGCGCAATCCGCAACTCGTCGGCTTCAACTCGCGCAACTCGGACCTGCGCATCCTCACGCAACGGGCGGTCATCAACGGGCTCACGCTGAAGAACCTCAGCGACCGCCTCGACGCAAAACCGTGGGAGAGTCTGGACGTTGATCTCATGGAGCTGGTCAGCGGCTTCGGAAAGAGTTACGCGGTTTCCCTGCACGAGATCGCCACGCTCTGCGGCATCCCCGGGAAACTGGGCACGACGGGCGACGACGTGTGCGGCCTGTGGTACAGCGGCCGCCGGAAAGAGATCGTCCAGTACAACTGTTTCGACGCGCTCACCACCTATCTCGTGTGGTTGCGCATGGCCTTCTTTTCCGGACGCTTCTCCCCGGGCGACTACGTCGTCGAGCAGCAGCGCGTCAAACGCCTGCTCGACGAACGGCTCCAGAAACCCGAGAACGCCTTCCTGCAAACCTACCTCGGGGCCTGGCGCGGCCTCAAAGAGCGGACCGGCCAACTCGCCGACGGGGTGTTTGCGGATTAGTGTACGCCGCGCTTGCTGTTCGTGTAGAAGTCGACGAGCGTCTTGATTTCGGGCAGGTCGGCGACCTCGTACTTGATGCGCTCCAGCGCCTGGCTCCGGTTCAGACCTTCGCGGTAGAGCAGCTTATAGGCGTCTTTCAGCGCCGCGCGGACATCGGACGAGAACCCGCGGCGCTGCAACCCCACCAGGTTCGGGCCCAACACGCGCACCTCCGCCGTCGTGTTCTCGACCACCATGTAGGGCGGGCAATCCTGCCGGACTTTCGTCGCTCCGCCGATCATCGCGTGCTGGCCGATACGGCAGAACTGGTGAACGCCCACCATGCCGCCGAGAATCGCGAAATCTTCAATGACTACCTCGCCCGCCAAAGTGGCCACGTTCGCCATGATCACGTCATTGCCGACCACGCACCCGTGTGCGATGTGGCAGTAGGCCATGATGAGACACCGGCTGCCGACCTTCGTCAATTCGCCAGGCTTCGTTCCGAGATGGACCGTCGAGAACTCGCGCAAAACCGTGTTGTCACCGACCTCGACATAGGTGATGTCGCCTTCCTGGAATTTCAGGTCCTGCGTCTTCATCCCCACGCAGGCGAACGGGAAAATGTCACATTTTTTGCCGATGGTCGTGTGTCCGCTCACATACGCGTGAGCCTGCACAACCGTTCCCGCACCAATCTTGACGTCCGGACCGATGATCGCATACGGACCCACTTCGATATCACTGTCCAGTTGCGCTTTGGAATCCACAATCGCTGTCGGATGAATCAATGTCATTTTTATTCCTTTATCGCCAGTCAGGCACTACAAGTTCTTGGGTATCAAATACACCGCGATCACCGCGCATACCGCCACGGGCAGCCACACCAGCACATGCGGCAGAAACGCCGGCAGACCCTCCAGCGAGTTCGCAACGATCACGCCGAGGTAGAAGGTCAAGGCGACCACGAGGCTGAGCGCCATGCCGATCGTCGACTCTTTACGATGCGTTCGGATGCCGAGCGGCACGCCGATCAACACAAAAAAGATCGCCGCAAAGGCGTACACGAAGCGCGTCTGGAGTTTCGTGCGATAGATGCTCAACATCTTATCGCGCGTCTTCTGGGGAATCTTCTCAACGTTCGCCTTCAGCTCACGGATCTCACCCGTCAGCTCGAAGTACCGCATGTCCTTCTCTTTGCGCGCGCTGGTGCGGCGCTTGAGCGCATCCGGGATCACATGCTTGAAGCGGTCCGCCGTCGCCACGCCCGGTCGGTCAGCCTCGATCGGGTCCACGCGCACCTTGTACATTTCGAGTACGATGTTCAGCCCATTCGTCGAGACCAGAGCCTTCTCCGCCCGTATCTCGCGCGTCACCCCTTTTGTGCTGTGGTCGAAGATCAGAAGGTCCAACAGCCAGTTCCCCTCTTTCTTCGCGAACCAGAGTGTCATGTTAGGGAAATCGGTGATGAAGCGTCCGGGCTCAAGCAGATCGATTCCGACATCGACACTGACCAGCGAGCGAATGTTGCGGCGGGCATCATGACCGCGCGGCACGATCTCGTTGTTGACATAAAAACCCAGCACCGTGCAGAGCGCAGCCACCAACACCGGCCATTTCATGATCGTCAACAGGTTCACGCCGCAGGCCCGCATCGCCGCGATCTCGCTGTCCGCAGACAGCCGGCTGAACACGAGCAACGAACTGACCAGCAACGCAAGGGGCACCGTCAGTTGCAGCGTCTCGGGGAAGCCGACGAGCATGAAGAGGCCCACGGCACGCATGGGCAAGCCCTCGATCAAGAGCTGCGTGATCTTGACCAGCAGGCCGATCGTCATCACAAAGGACAACACCAGCCACGCCAGAAAGAAGGCCGACAGAAACGATTGCAAGACGTATCGCTCGATGATCTTCATGCCCGACTCCATGACAAAAGGCCGCAAAAAACTCTCGTTTCCTTGCGGCCTTCTATCAACGCTCAGTCAACGCCCCGCATCTGATTACGGGGTCGTATACTTGGCCTTGTCAGCATTCGTTCCCGCACCGCGGATGTAGATGTCCACGCGGCGGTTCTCGGGATTGCCGTTGACCAGATCAGGCTGCACTTTCGGACGGCTGTAGC
This sequence comes from bacterium, assembly GCA_025360845.1. Classification (GTDB taxonomy): domain Bacteria; phylum Verrucomicrobiota; class Kiritimatiellia; order RFP12; family UBA1067; genus JAHFSX01. The sequence continues at coordinate 3,306 of JANYBJ010000269.1, read as the reverse complement.
CATACCCGACGGCAGTCAGTTTGCTAGCTGTGACGCCTTTGCCGACCATGTAGGACAGGACAGCCTGCGCACGACGCTCGGAAAGGTCCTGATTATACTTCTCGCTGGAACGCGTCCGGCGGTCAGCATGGCCTTCGATCCGCGCCGTGGCTTGGGGGTTGCTCATCAACACTCGCGAGATCTGATCGATTTCCTTGAAATACTCGGTCTTGATTACGGTGGTGTCGTAATCGAACTGGATGTAGACCTCGAAGAGCATCAGATCATCAGACGGGTCAAGCGGATTGGTATGATCCACGAGCACTTCGTGCCCGTCGGACACCCCGCCCCCGTCGGTATCGCGGTTCAGCGGGTCGGTATGGTATTTGTGAACCTCCTCGCCGTCCTTGAGCCCGTCGAAGTCGGTGTCGGGATTCAGCGGATTGGTGTGATAGGTATGCACCTCTTCACCATCCGTGAGACCGTCGCCGTCCGTATCCTTGTTGAAGGGATCCGTGCCCAGTTTAGCCTCTTCGTCGTCGGTCAGACCATCGCCGTCCGAGTCCTTGGGGAGTCCCTCTGCCAGCGAGGCCGCTCCCATATCAGACTTGGCTCCGCCGCTGCCGCCGAAACGATAGGCGACACCCGCGTCCGCCGTATAGATGAACTCGCATCCATCTTCTAACGACATGAACGCACGCCCGTCCGCACGCAGCGACCACGTGTCCGTGAGGTGGTACATCACGCCGGCGCCCACGCGCGGACCGCCGACGCTGTGCTCGTCGCCGTCGTTGAGAATATGTTCGGGCGCACGGTAGAAGCCCGCGCCTGCCGTCAGATAAGGGTCGAGGCGGTTGTAACGGTTAAAGTGGTACAACGTGTCGAGGAACAACCCGTTGATATACTGATTTTCCACGCCGTTGTTCTGGTCCGCGCCACCGTTGCCGGTGATGTTGGGAGCATACGAGATCTCCCCTTCCGTAGACCAGTGCTCGGAGATGTCGTAGCCCAAGCGCAACACCAAGTTCAGACCTTCGTCCGTCGGCTGATTACCCTCAAAAAACATCATTCCGACGCCCGGGCTCACGTACCAGCGCGGCGCATCGGCCAATTCACCGGCGTTGACCGTCGTCGCACCCGTGAAACCTAACATCAAACCTGCTATCGCACATACCAATTTCTTCATAACATTGCTCCTTATTTGGAATACGATTGCAATAGTGTACTCTGGCGTGCGTGATTCTGCAACTGGAAAATGTGATCATTACATAATATTAAAAAAACACGGTCCGCCACGTTCCCCTCAACGTGGCGGACCCGCGTACTTGAGAACACAGTCGCATGCTATCCATGCGTCGGCCTGTGCGCACCCCGAATGTCCGATCCTGGCGTTCTTTACCGCAAAACACGTAATCTGGCTCGCGGCTGGCATCTTTCCGGCATGAAAGCCGTACACGACTGGGTTATATTTCGCAAGTGCTATGCCAAGAAGCGATCAGACGGTCCAGACCGGCTCTGCCGGCGTTTTTACGGAGGCAAAGACACACACGCGGCGCCCCTCTTCAAACAAGGCCGCTTCGCCGTCCGCCAGTTCGATACGCATCGGACCGAGGCCCCTTCCGCGCAGCACGTTGGCAACCAGCAGCGCCTTTTCAAAACCGTCGCCGCGCCGGTAGTTCCACACCTCATCCGGCTGCGCCAGCCGCGAGGCGCCGTCATAGATCGACTCGTCCGGCCAGGCGGCCACCTGCGCAACCACCCCGTCCTCCGTCAGCGCCGCCGCGCCTGACCGGCTGACCGGGTTGCGCTACATCGCCGCCCTCACGAAAGGCCCGCTCGGCGTATGCCTCAGATCGCGCCACGCGTAAAACGCCAAGTCCGCCGCCACGTTCCGCTCACGCAGCGACTCGACGTGCGCGATCACCTCATCGCGCGTCATCTCGGCCGTCAGCCGCACCGGCGGCTCGCCGCGGTCGAAAGTCAGACCTTCGGTGGAAGGCAGCCGAGGCTCGGTGCGGCAGAAGCGCACCAACTCCGAGACCATATCCGACGCCCGCATACAGGAATCGCCGATCTGCACCTTCAGCGCCTGCAGGTCCTCCGGCGCATCCAGGTCGATCGCCCGCTCCCGCACGAAGGCCTCGATGTCGTTGAGCACGATCTGGCAGCATTTGCACGAGGCCGCGAACGTCTCGACCGGAATCGTGGCCAACAGTTTGTCGCGCGTCGCGTCGGTCACTTTGTACGGGCTGTCCTGTTCAAAGCTGTAGGCCTGCTCCAAAGACAGATACCTGTCCACCCCGTTGACCGGCCAGCGCAAGACAAAACACTGCCGGCAGCGCGGATTCTGCCGCAGGAAATTCCCCAAAATCTCGGGCGTGAGCGGCGTCTTCAGATACGTGCGCAACTTCCCGGAAAACTCCGCGAACGCCTTCGGGTCGATGGTCGCCCGCCGGTAAAGCGCGTGAATAAACCCCGTGGGATGCGAGACCACCGTCACGCGCTCATTCTCGAGCGCCCGGCGGGCCTGGCCGGAGATCTGCGTCCCGTTGAACCACATCGGCTTGGTCACCAACCGCCGGTTGTTGATCAGCACCCCCCCGTCCAGATCCACGAAGTTCTGCGAGTGCAGCGGCGTGGCCATCAGAAAGATCTTTTCCAGCGGAATGCCCGCCACCACAAAAAGCGCCGCCGCATACAGCGCCGCGAGCGACACGCACTCCCCCGCACCCGTCGCGAACCCGGGACGGTACCTGAACGCGTCCATCGCCTCCACCGTTTCGGTCTTCCAGTACGGGATGACGTCCGAGGTGTACTTGTCCAACCCGAAGTGGGTACGGATGTCGATGTCGAAGTAGTAGGTGTCGCCCTCATACCCGAAAAGCGCGTTGGATTGCGCGATCACCTCCGGCGCGAGAAAACCGGAGAACCGCGCCAGCTCGCGCTTCTGATCCGTCAGCCCCCACGTCTCCAAATCCAAATTGAAGACGTAGTGGTCCATGATGTACTGCTTGAGCCGCTGCAGCCGGCGATACGGCTTCATCTTGCGGACACCCTTGAACCAAGGATCCTCGCGCCACTGCCAGATGCGCGGCGACATGATGTTCGCCAACACCAGGCTGTACATCAGCTCCGGGAAGATGAACACCTCCATGTCGGAGAGTGTCACAGCCGAGGAGCGCTGCTCGAGTTCGCGAGTATCCATAGCATTCACCGCAAGACACCCGTGATGATAGACGGCCGGAGCGGTTCGCGAAAGAACGAATGAGGTTCGAAGCGAGCGCAACCCCGTCAACGCCACCTTGCGCCCTCGCTCGCCGCTCAACG
>JANYBJ010000266.1 GCA_025360845.1 bacterium | reverse complement strand
CTTTTCCCGGCCGCCCTCCCGGGACCCTTCCGGCTTCGCTGCCCGGGGTGCCCTGAAAGAGCCGTGAAGATTAGCAGACCCGGCCACCGGAAGTCAACCGGGATTTTAAAAAAAGTTAAGGAAAGATTTTGCCGCCGGTTTATTAAAGAGGAGAGACCGTGACAGGGACCTTGCCGCGCACAGAGTTGATCAGGAAAACACGCGGGCTTTGAAGCAACTGAGTGATCGAGATGACGCGCTCGGTGATTTCGTTTGTTTCAAGCAAACGCGCGCGGTAAGTTCCGGGAAGCAGTCCGCACGGGACCGGTGGCGTACACAACGCGCCGTCGATTTCCGCCACGACGTTCATGCGCGTGGATTCCGTGACCTCGTTGTCGGCGTTATATAGAATCACGTCATCGAAACCTGGGCGCGAAGCCAACGCCTCCGCATACACTCTGCGGTGGGTGGTCTTGTGGTAAAGAAAGGGGGCGGAACGGTCAACCGGACGGCGTGCCAGCGCCACAGGTCGCGGCGAAGTGTCCAAAGGAGCGGAAATCGGCTCGGCCTCCAGCGTGATCTCCCCATCCTGCGCGACAAGCAGCCGGACTTTGTGAGGAGTCAAAGGGAGGTCGCGGGCCAGAGCCTGCAGGCGTTGCCGCACGGCTGCCGGGTCGATCGAATAATCGAAATACTCGGCGGAGCCTGCGAGCCGTGCCAGATGTTTTTCGAGGAGCGTGTAGCCTTCGGCAGGAGTCCAGAGGATGGTTTCGAGCAGGGAGAACGGCGGTGTATCTGTGTCCAAGATGAGGGTCTTCGTGCGGCACTCGGCCTGCTCCTGCGAACAGACCGAGTCCCATACGATACCGCCGCCCACACCGTACTCCGCCAGGTTTCGCGTGTGGTCAATCAGCAGGGTCCGGATCGCCACGTTGAACTGCGCACGCCGGTCTGGCGCGATGAAGCCGACAGCGCCGGTGTAGATGTGGCGCGGGGTTGTCTCGACCTCGGAGATCAAGCGCATCGTGCGGGCTTTGGGCGCGCCGGTGATCGAGGCCGGCGGAAACAGGGCGCGGAAAATCTCAGCGACCGCGGCCTGCGTTTCCGCACAGACCGTGGAGGTCATCTGCCACACGGTCGGATATTTCTCAAGGGCGCAGAGGTTCGTGACGGTCACGCTGCCAAGGTTTGCGACGCGTCCCAGATCGTTACGGACCATGTCGACAATCATCAGGTTCTCCGCCCGGTTTTTTTCGGAAGCGAGCAGGAGCGCCGCCTGCTCGCGGTCTTGCGCCAAGGTCAGGCCGCGCGGCGCGGTGCCCTTCATGGGACGGGACTCGAGGCGGCTCCCGTCGAGACGGAAAAAGAGTTCGGGTGAAGCGCTGCAGACGGTCCAATCGCGGGTGGCAATGAATGCGCCGAAGGTCGGCCCTTGGGCGGCCACCATGCGGACAAAGACGGGCCACGGGGTTTCCGCGAACGCGCGCCGCAAGCGGTAAGTGAGGTTGACCTGATACGTGTCACCCTCGTGAATCCGCCACTTTACGTGTTCAAAAGCGCGCGCGTAGGCCTCACTTGAGAACGAGGTTTTCCATTCGTCGTCGGACGGGACGCCGGTCTCTATGAGACGTGGAAGTTTCACCTCGCGTGGCGCATCGTAGAGCCCGAACCAAAGTAAAGGGAATGTGCCGTCCGAGCGCACGGCCAAGGCAGGGTCGAAGCCGAGGGCCGCTTCATAGGCGACTAGGCCGGCGGCGTGGAGACCGCGTGTGGAGACCGCCTCTTCGATGGCGCCAAGCTTGTCGGCCACCTCTTCAGGCCGAAAGGTCTCGATGATCTCAAGCGGACGTTCGAACAGCAGCCAGCGGTTGGTGCCGGCGTCGCGTAAGATGACTGGGTTAGCGGATGGAGGCACGGTTAACACGCGAGAAAGTATGAACGAACTGGCAGAAAATGCAATTTCGAACGACGCACTTTCGAACGGTAGGTAGTCGCTGGCGCTTCGCCGTGTGGCCCGCGATTGCAGTTCGCCATTTACTTTCAGGCGGATTATGCGATAATGATCTCACCTTTTTTAAGGGGGCGACATGGTTTCGACGGGGCAGTTGAAATTCTAGTGGCGTGCCGAGGACTCCGGTTGGCCTCGTAAAAAAACTGGAAAAAACCTAACTGCGAACAACAACTTCGCACTCGCTGCCTAATTAATTAGGCACGACGCGGAACCGCCAATGTCTGTTAAGCGGGGAAGCGACGACTAGCAGATCCTGCCGGGGGCCGAGTAGCCGGGCGCCCGTGTCTTGACGAATCGTGGTTGCTGGTCTCCAGGTGAGCCTGTCTATCGGCATTCCTGTTGACGAGACTTAATGATAGAACACGCGCGTAGAAACTAGAAGGAAGCTGCCTCGGACGGGAGTTCGATTCTCCCCGCCTCCACCATTTCCGCAAGTTGCCTTAAATAAGCAACTTGCGTTTTTTTGTGCCCCCATATAAGCCACGATTCACTAGCATCCCATAGGCTTGACCGGTGACACACCGGTTCCGATGAATGGCGCCTATTATGCGGGGGGGTGAAAAGAGTCAATCCAGAACTCCCCCACAAATTTCCTTCATCAAGAAAACGCTGGCCTTGGGGCCGGTCGCGGCTGTAGCCTACGGGCGCATGAACAAAAGTGACCACGACAAAGCGCGGTTGAACGCGCTCATCAGCGCCCCCGAGGGCGCGCTCCC
>JANYBJ010000227.1 GCA_025360845.1 bacterium | reverse complement strand
GATCGCGACCGTGAAACTCGTGCCTCCCGACAGGTCAAGACCATACCGGATCTTATCTTTGGGCGGATATACCACGAACACGGAAAATACAGTGATAATGGCGAACACCAGCCATTTCCAGAGGTCATTTCTACTCATTTTTCAACAGCTCCACATTATGACACGACTTACCCTAACAATGACAAAGGAAGAAGAAGTATAGCACACTCCCCCGACATCTTTCACCCATGAAGTTTAAAAAACGGGCCGCCTACTTTGTCTCGTCCAGCGTGACGGCGTCCCCGTCCTTGAGCACCCGGGAGACGGCGCCGCGCGCGACTTCGACCGACACTTTGGGAGCGATCTCCACCAAGAACGTGCTCGCGCGCGCCTCAGCGATGGTGCCGATGAACCCGCCCGCGAAGACGACCTTCTGGCCCGCGCGGAGTTCGGCGATCATGCGCAGCCGCTCTTTCTCCTTGCGCTGCTGCGGGCGGATCATCATGAAGTAGAAGATGCCGAAAACCAGCACCATCGGGATCATCATGCCCCCCATGCCCATCACTCCGCCTTGCGCCCCGGCCGCCTGCGCCATCATCATTCCTGCGTTCATTCGTTTCCTCCTAAATAATTGGACTCTTTGGCCCGCGCCTTCAACCCCGCCGGCCGCAACACCGCCGCCAACGCCTGCCGCCACTCGCGGAAACAGTCGTTCGCGATCGCCTCGCGCATCTCGCGCATGAACTCCAAATAGCGGTGCATGTTGTGGATCGTCAGCAGCCGCACGCCCAGGATCTCGCCCACGTTCAGCAGGTGCCGCACGTAGGCGCGCGAGAAGTGACGGCAGCAATAACAGGCACACCCCTCCTCGACCGGACGCTGGTCCGTCTTATAGGAGCCGCCCTTCACCGGATAGGTGCCCGTCCGCGTGTAGGCCGTGCCGTGCCGCGCCACCCTCGTCGGGATCACGCAGTCGAACATGTCCACGCCCCGCGACACCGACTCGCACATCTGGAACATGTCGCCCAGCCCCATCACATAGCGCGGCCGCGCGTGCGGCAGACAGCGCACGCCGTCCTCCACGCCCTTCAGCATCACGTCCTCGGGCTCGCCCACGCTCACGCCGCCCACCGCGTATCCGTCAAAACCCATGGCCGTCAGCTCGCGCGCGCACCGCTCCCGTAGCGCCCCATACTCGCCGCCCTGCACGATGCCGAAAACCAGCTGGCCGGGAGCGCGCTCCTGTTGAAGACACAAAGCGGCCCATGATAGGGTCTTGTCCACCGACTGGCAAGCGTATTGTGCGTCGCAGGGATAGGGCATGCACTCGTCGAAACACATCGCGATGTCCGAGCCCAGCGTGCGCTGCACCGCCATCGCCTCCGGCGGCCCGAGAAAGAATTTGGCCCCGTCGATGTGCGAGCGGAACTCCACGCCGTGCGCGTGGATCTTGCGCAGGTTGTTCAGGCTGAAGACCTGGAACCCGCCGCTGTCGGTCAGGATCGGACGGTTCCAGCCCATGAACCGGTGCAGCCCGCCGCAGGCCTCCATCACGTCCATGCCGGGACGCAACAGGAGGTGATAGGTGTTGCTCAGAATGATCGAGGCCCCCAGCTCCTCCAGGTCGCGCGGCTCCAGCGCCTTGACCGTTGCCTGCGTGCCCACCGGCATGAAGACAGGGGTCTCCACCGCGCCGTGCGCGGTCCAGAGCCGTCCCAGCCTCGCGCCTGTGTGCCGGTCCTCTTTCAGGATCTCGAACACGCCTGGGGCCGGTGTTCCGCATGTCGCCGTTGCTTGCATAAAGGCGCGTAGTTAACCACAATTCCAGCCATCCCACCAAGAAGAAAAAGCCGAGTTGGAATCGCCGTCGGAATTGACACGCCTTGCTCTCTTTTGTAAAATTCCTTAACTGGCAAAATTTGCAACGGGTCGTTATCGGGCGTTATATGGCCGCGTACGAATCGCCTGGTGACCGCTAGCCTCAGAACCAACGACAAGGAGTCCGCAACATGAAGGCTGAATCGACTGTCATCGTACAAGACCTGCGCAGCAAACCGCGCTTGGGGTGGATCCGCATCGGCCAGAGCCTGTTCCTGGGCCTGTGGCTGCTCGGCCTGGGCGGGGTGACTCCCGCCCGGGCCTACGACTGGAGCGGTTGGGTGAATCTGGGCGGATTGGACCTACAGTTTGGGCCGGCTTTGGCCACGAATGCCGTCGGCGCGCTGGAGCCTTTCGTGATCGGCGGCGACGGCGCGCTTTGGCTCGGGCGGAGGTCTTCGCAAGCCGGCGCGCCGTCCCTGTCGTGGGAATCGTTGGGAGGCTCGGGATTGCACCCCACGCCCGCCGTGGGGCGCAACGCCGATGGACGGCGCGAGGCGTTCGCCGTGGGAACCGGTGGCGTTTTGTACCGCAACCACGAGAACAGCATCGGCGGCAGTTGGAGCGGTTGGAGTTCGATGGGAAGCTCGGACCTGGCCGGGCCCGTGACGGCAACCGTGAACCGCGACAATCGTTTGGAGGTGAACGTTCTTGGCGGAAACGGTTTGGTCTACGTAAGCTGGCAGAACTTGTTCGACTCCGCCTGGAGCGATCTGGCGACATACGGAGATCCACCCGTGAAGGGTTTCGCCGTCGCATCCGCTGGATTGGGACGGCTTACGATGATCGCCGTGGGCCAGGATGGGGCGTTGCGGGCTCAGTACCAAATCGGCACTTACGGCTGGAGCGGTTGGCAAAGCCTCGGCGGTTCATCGTTGACCGGCTCCGTAGCGCTGGGCTGCAATGCGGCCGGCCGGCTGCAGGCTTTCGTGGTGGGCGGCGACGGCGTGGTGTATAGCAAGACGCAGACCACAGCCGACAACGGCTACTGGAGCGATTGGATCAGCATGGCCCATGCGTCGATCGGCACCGTGACCGACGTGGCCGTCAGCTTGCTGAACAACAGGCGGCTGTTCCTGCTGATGCGCCAAGCCGACGGCACGCTGGTCTGCCGCACGCAACTGACTCCAAGCTGGATGTCCTGGGATGGGGCTTGGAGCGAACCCGTCGCACTGGGCGGAGGTGCCGGCCTAAAGTGGCCCGTGGCGATCGGCCAGAATGCCAACGACGCGCTGGAACTGTGGGCGGGCGGCATCGACGGCCAGCTTCACTACAATTGGATCCATGTCGCTCCCGCCAACGACCTCATAGCGGATGCTACTGTTCTATATGAAGCCCGCGGTTCCGTACGCCGGAACAGTACCTACGCCAGCAAGGAACCGGGCGAGCCGAACCATGCCGGCAACACCGGCGGCAAGTCGGTCTGGTGGACCTTCATGGCGCCGAGTCGGGGCCAGTTGACCATCGACACGTTCGGGAGCGGGTTCGATACCCTGTTGGCGGCCTACCTTCTCAACGGAGGCCTTCAGGTCCCGGCAGAGGCCAGCAACGACGATACTGCGGGGCATGGCACCCAAAGCCAGATCACATTCCATGTGAACTCAGGGTTTACTTACGCGGTCGCCGTGGATGGATATGGAGGCGCCGGGGGCGACATCGCGTTTAACTGGACATTCAAGCCCGACAACGACAACTTCGCCGATGCCACCGTGTTGTATGAGCCAACCGCCTACATCAACTGCAACAATATGGGTGCGACACGGGAGACGGGCGAGCCGAATCATGCGGGCTATGCCAGTGGCAAGTCCGTCTGGTACCGCTGGACGGCCCCGACGAGCGGCCAGGCGTCTTTCGACACGCTTGGCAGTTTGAGCGTTTATGTCGATACCGTTTTGGCGGCCTATACGGGCAGTTCGGTAGACAGTCTGTCGCTCGTTGCCGAAAATGACAATGTTTCGGTCTATGATAGCAATCACCGAAGCCAGATCTTCTTCCACGCGGTTGCGGGCTCGGTCTACCATATCGCCGTGGACACCGCCATGGGAAACCCCGGCGGCTTGCTGTATCTGAACTGGACGTTCACGCCCGACCCGACTCCCACGAACGACAATTTCGCCGATGCGATTGTGTTGCCTGGCCTCATCGGGGCCACGATTGGCACCGACAGCTATGCGACGAAGGAGGCGGGCGAGCCGAACCATGCCGGCAAGACCGGCGGCAAGTCCGTCTGGTGGCGCTGGACGGCCCCCGCAACCGGGACCGCGATCATCGACACATTCGACAGCAGCTTCGACACCCTGCTGGCCGCCTACACGGGCAGCGCGGTCGGCAGCCTGACCGAACTGGCCGCAAATGACGATTCCGGGGGCCAGCAGAGCCGGATCATGTTCCCGGTTCATGAGGGCACGGAGTACCAGATCGCGGTGGACGGCTATTTGGGCGCTTCCGGGAGCATTGTCCTGCACTGGTTTCTGAACCTGCCGCCAGACAAGCCGACCGCGGTCAGTCCGGCGAGCGGAGCGACGGGGCAGAGCTTCACGCCGCTCTTGCAGGCGACGGAGTTCTCGGATCCGGATCCTCCGGGCGCCGACAGCCAGTCCAGCAGCCAGTGGCAGGTGGATGACGATAGCGCGTTCGCCTCGCCGGATTGGAACAGCGGCGAGAGCTACATACCTGTTGTGCAGACGACGGTGCCGGCGGGCGTGCTCCACGGCGGGACGACGTACTACTGGCGAGTCCGGTACAAGGATTCGGCCGGCAACTGGTCCGCGTATTCCGATGCTTTCAATTTCACGACGGGCAGCGGTAACAGTTCATTGACCAACATCGTCCTTTCGGCATCGTCCGTGGCCGAAAACCTGCCGCCGGGAACGTTCATCGGGAGCTTGTCCACCGAGGATCCAACCGCCCTCAACGCCTTCACCTACACGCTGGCGCCCGGAGCCGGCGGCACGGATAACGGCTGGTTCGCGGTCAGCGGCAGCAACCTGCTGTCGGCCGCTTGGTTCAACTACGAGGCCAAGAGCAACTACAGCATCCGCGTGCAGTCCGCCACGCCCGGCGGCCTGTTCTGGCAGAAGGTCTTCACGGTCACGATCCTCGACGTGGCGGAGCCTCCGCCCGTCATGCAGGAACCGGAGGTTGCCGCGGACGGCGGCACCGTCGTGATCCGCTGGAGCAGCCTCACGAATCACCTCTACACCGTGCATCACACGACGAATCTGGTGACAGGGTTCTCCGTGTTGCAGGGCGGCCTGCCGGCAACCCCCACCATCAACGTGTACACCGATATCTTGCATGGCGCGTCGCAGAAATTCTGGAAGGTGACTACGGAACCCTGACGGCACATGGTTCATGTGTGGCCCGTCAGGCGTTCTCGCCCGAAGAAAATGCCAAGTTGCTGTTGACACGTTTCCGGCCCCTCTGTTAATGTTTGCGACCGTTATGGGACAACAACTAAGAAAACGCGTCAAGCGCCAACGCCGTGACGCCCGCAACAAACGGGTGAAAGAGCGTGTTCGCGCAGAGATGAAAAAGTAGTTTTTACTTTTCGTCAAGGTGCGATGGCCGAGTGGTTAGGCAGAGGTCTGCAAAACCTCGAACAGCGGTTCAATTCCGCTTCGCACCTCCATTTTTACCGTTGGTTTTTTTCACTCCGGTGCGAAAAACCAACGGTTCTGTTTTTTCCATGCCCCGCGAGGACGACATATGATCGATACGGCCTTCGCTCCCGCCTATTTCGATAAAAACCGTCAGGCCATCCTGGACGACTGGTTCGCGCTGCTGCGCCTGCCGACAATCGGAACCGACCCCAAGCGCCTCGGCGATTGCGCGCGCGCCGCCGCCTGGCTGAAACTCTTCCTCAGGCCGCTCGGCTTCGACGTGGACATCCTCACTCCCGGCAGCGGCATCCCCGTGCCCGTGCTCGTCGCGGAGCGTCCCGGCGCAGAGGGCGGCACCACGGCCCTCTTCTACGGCCACTACGACGTGCAGCCCGAGGACCCCCTCGGCGACTGGCAGACGCCGCCTTTCGAGCCCACGCTCATCAACGGGCGCGTCCACGCCCGCGGCGCCCAGGACAACAAAGGACAGGTCTTCGCCTTTCTCCAAGGCGTCAAAGCGCTGATCGAAGCCGGCGAGCCGCTGCCCACCCTCAAAATCGTGCTCGAAGGGCAGGAGGAAAGCGGCAGTTCCGCGCTCAACGACCTCGCCCCCATTCTGCGCCAGCGCCTGCAGGCCGACGTCATGATGGTCTGCGACACCTCCTGCGGACCCGAGAACCGGCCCGCGATTGTTGCGGGTCTGCGCGGCGTGCAGCATTTCACCGTGACCCTGACCGGCCCCTCCTACGACCTCCACTCGGGCGTACACGGCGGCGTGGCACCCAACCCCGCACAAGGCCTGGCCCGCCTGCTCGCCTCGCTGCACAACGCCGACGGCACCATCGCCGTGGCCGGCTTCTGCGACCGGGTCCACCCGCCTTCCGACGAGGAGCGGGCGATCGCCCAGCAGGGCGCGGTCACCCCCGAGCAGTACGCGCAGGAGATCGGCTGCCCGCCCGCCGGCGGCGCGCAGGCGCTCGACCTCGTCACGCGCGGCAGTTTCGAGCCGACCATCGAGCTCAACGGCATCCACTCCGGTTATGGCGGCCCCGGCTCGAAAACCGTGATCCCCTCCACGGCCGTCGCCAAGCTCAGCATGCGCCTCGTGCCGGAGCAGCGGCCCGCGGACACCTTTGCCGCCCTGCAGAAACACCTGGCCGACCACTGTCCGCGCGGCCTGGCCCTCGCGCTCAGCGAGGTGTGCGTCGGCGCGCCCGGGTTCCGCCTGCCGCTCAACTCGCCCATCTTCCGGCTCGCCGCCGACGTGTTGCAGCAGATGGACACGCGGGGCGCGCTCTTCCGCTGGGAAGGCGCCTCCATTCCGGTCGTCGCAATGCTGCAGCACCTCTCCGGCGCCGCGCCGCTGCTGGTCGGGTTCGGACGCGAGGAGGACAAGATCCACTGCCCCAACGAGTCCTACGGCATCGACCAGTTCGTGCGCGGCATGACCTGGACCACCCTGATGCTGAAAGCGTTGCTGTAAGCCGTGAAAAGCGGCGCTTTCCATCCGTTCTTCTTTTTGATATTTTAAATGCCCTTTTTCAAATTGAACCCGAGGAATCTTTGCATGGATGCAGCATCGACTTACGCACAAACGGAAGCGCAGTTTCTTGGCCTGCTCGAAAAGAAACCTCTGGCCGTAGCCGAACTCCTGACACTCGTTCACACCGTCGCCGTCACCGAGAGCGGCAGCAAGGCCGAGGAGTGGACCACCCTGCTGATGCAGGAACTCACCGAGGGCGCGGATTGCATCGGCCTTTATCAGGTCATCAAAGACCGCGCCGCTCACCTCGCCGCCGTGCTCAAGCCCGTCGGCATCCGCGACGCGCTCAAAAAGTCCTGCAAAGACCGCCTCGTCACCGCGCTGATCGAGACCGCCGGCTTCGGCGACATGCCCCTGGCCGACTCGTTCCGACGCCTGGACCTGCTGCTCGCGCTCACGCCCGGCACCTTGGTCATCGATCCCGCCTGGGGCTTCGGCACCGTCAAGCGGCTCGACGATTTCTACAAGCGGATCGCCATCGACTTCCTCGGCAAACCCAACCACACGATGACCTTTGCGGCCGCCTGCGACACCCTGGCGCGTGCCCCGCACGACCATCTCCTGACCCTGCGTCACACGGATACCGCAGGCATCGCACGCCTGGTCGCCGACCAACCGGGCGAACTGGTGAAGCGCGCGCTGCGCAGTTTCGGCGACATGACCATCACCCGGCTCGAAGACCTGCTCACGAAACACGGCTTTGTGCCTGCGTCGGACTGGAAGCGCTTTTGGGAGGCGGCCCGCAAAGACATCAAGAGCGACCCGCTGGTGATCCTTCCGACCAAGCGCGCCGAAGCCATCCATCTGCTCGCGGAGGCCGAGTCCTACGGCGACGGTTGGTTCGAAAGCCTCGCTTCAAATAAGGACTCGCATAAAATCCTCGACGCGGTCACCGAGCTTGAAGAGTCCGGCAAGCTGGCCGGCCTTGAAGACGCCTGTCGCGGCGTGCTTGAAGAGCGCCTGGCGTTCGCAATCAAAGGTGCGCACAACACGGATCCCGCGCTTTACGCCCGGCTCGCCGCAGCCGTGAGCCGCCTCGGCTTCCTCACGCCGCCGCTCGAACAGCTCCGCGCCCACCTGTGGGAGCATAACCGCTACATCAAAGCGTCCGAGACGCTGGTCGTGCGCGACATCGCGGCGATGACCACCTTCCTGCTCGCCGAGGGCGGCCATGCCTCCGCGCGCATGCTCGGCGGCTTGCCGAACATGCCGTTCAGCCTGTTGAACGAAGTGCTCGGCACGCTCAAGAAGGCACCCGAAGCCGAGGAGGCTTGCCGCAGGCTCCTCGCCCTTCCCAAAGCGCCGCCCACGCTGATCAACTGGATCTTCCGGTTCCGCAAAGAGGTCTCCTGGCAACTGCCGCCGCTGATTGAACTGCTGAACCACGCCATCGCGCTGGTAGAGGGCAAGCTCTCCGGCGAGTCGCTGCGCATGCAGAACAACCTGAAGCTGCTTTTCGAGCAGCCCAAGTGGCTCGACTCGGTTTTCGAAGAGCTCGACTCCCCCCGGCGCCAGCGCTTCTTCGAGCGGATCCAGGCGTCAACCGCGTGGGACCCTTCGACCCACCGCTCGCTGATCGGACGCATGCTCAAGCTCGACCCGGCGCTGGCCGAGCGCAAAATCTCGCTCGCCCCGCAGGCGCAGGCCGTCATCCATTGGACCTCGTGGCGCTCGCTGACCGAGCACCAGCTCCAGTACAAAAAGCTGATCGAGGTGGATCTGCCCAAGAACAGCAACGACATCGCCGTGGCCCGCAGCTACGGCGACCTGCGCGAAAACTTCGAATATCAGGCCGCAAAGGATTTCCAGCGCCAGCTCCTGCAGCGCCAGCAGGAGATGCAGCTCGAACTCAAACAGGTCAAAGGCACGGACTTCGCCGACGCGCCGCACGACAAAGCCGGCCCCGGAACGACGGTGGTGCTGTGCCTCCCGGACGGCTCACGCCGCACCTACACCATCCTCGGCGAGTGGGACCGCGACGAGCATCTGAACATCATTTCCTGCAAGACCCGCATGGCGCTCTGCCTCGACGGCAAAGCGGCCGGCGAGGCCGTCATGATTCCGAGCGCCGCCGGCGAGGAGCCCGCACAGATCGAAGCGGTCCTGCCGTTGGATGAAACCATCCGGACGTGGATCAAAAGCCAACCCGGAGAAACCGCTTAACCCTCAACGTTACGGACTTGTCTTTATTGTTTAAACGTGTACACTAACAGCCAATTCAAGGCGATTGCTTGTTTCGATTTTCAGAAAAGGGGTGAGACTATGGCGACAACGAAGAAAAACAAGGTCGGCTCCTCCCGGAGCACCAAGATAACCTTAAGAAAAGCACCGGTCAAAACGGTTGTCAAGCCGATGAAGAAGACGCCCGCCAAAAAGGTGCAGCCGCCTAAAGCCGCGTCGCGCAAGCCCGCTCACCCCGTGAAAAATGCCGTTTCAAAAAAACCCGTTCTTGTCGCGAAACCGAAAGTCGTTAAAAAAACGCCGCCCCAAGCGAAGCCCGCAAAAAAGCCCGTCCCGGCCGTTGCGGCACCCAAAAAGGATCTGGTCAAAAAGCCCGTGAACGAAGTATCTCTCCCCCTCGCTAAACCTGTGCAAAAGTTTGTGCCGAAACCCGAGCCGGTTGCCGAACCCAAGAAGCCACGCTTCCAAAAAGGCGATCTCGACCAGTTCAAAGTCGAGCTTCTGTCCATGCGCGACCGCATCACCGGCCAGTCCGGCTCCATGCGCACCGCCGCGCTGCAGCGTGACGACGAGATCAATCCCGAAGAGGACGGCACCGACGCCTTCATGCGGCTTCAGACGCTCGAACAGGTCAGCAGCCAGCAGCAGATCATCGCCAATATCGACGAGTCGCTCCGCTCCATCGAGAAGGGCAGCTACGGCGTGTGCGACAACTGTGGCGCCCTGATCAACAAGCCGCGCCTGTCGGTTCTGCCCTTCGCCAAGAATTGCATCAAGTGCCAGTCCGAGATGGAGCGCCCGAACCGTTTCGGCGGGCGCAGGTAAGGGGTTCCCATGCGCGTCCCGCTGCTCGTGGCCCTCATTGTCGTCTCGGACCAACTCACGAAATTTCTGGCCGTGACCCGCCTGAAAGCCTTGGGAACACACGCCGTGCTCCCCGGATTTTTCAATTTGAGCTATGTCGAGAACCGGGGAGCGGCCTGGGGCATGTTGGCGGGCCAGCAGGTCTTTCTGATCGTCTTCTCGCTCATCACCCTCGGCTTCCTGCTCTGGAAACGCAAGCCGCTCTTCGACTGCCTCTGGGGAGGGACCTTTACCCTGTCCCTGATCACCGGCGGCGTTCTCGGCAATCTGATCGACCGCATCCGCCTGACCTATGTGATCGACTTCCTCGACTTCCACTGGCACGCCTCCCACTTCCCCGCCTTCAATATCGCCGACGCCTCCATCTGCTGCGGCGTCTTCCTCTTTATCGTCACCCAGTGGCACCACGATAGAATAATTCGGAACCCTTAATCCCTAATGAACGTCCAACACTCAACGTTGAAGGAAACACACTTGAGCGTTCAGAGTTGAACGTTCCTATTTAGCAAAACACGCCGCAAACGTGAACGCCCCCTCACATGCCTGGATACTCGCCGGAGCCACCGCCACCGGCAAGAGTGCCGTCGCGCAGGTGCTGGCCGAACAGCTCGGCTGCGCGATCCTCTCGGCCGACGCCATGCTGGTCTACCGCGGCATGGACATCGGCACAGCCAAGCCCGCGCCCGCAGAACGCGGCAGCGTTCCCTACTTCGGCATCGACCTGGTCACGCCCGCAGAGCCCTTCAGCACCGGCGCGTGGCTCGCCGCCGCCCGGCAGGCACTCGACACGCAAGGTCCAGGGACACGCGGACGCCTCGGGGAGGCGTCCCTACCCGAAGCCGCGTTCAACACGGTAGGGACGGTTCCCCGCAACCGTCCGCAAGTCCAAGCTCCCTGTGGCATGGGCGTCCCGCCCATGACCTCCGGCCTCCTCGTCGCGGGCGGCACAGGCCTCTACATCAAAGCTCTGACAGCCGGTTTCGACAGCGAAGCGTCCGACCCCGCCCGCCGCGCCCACTGGCAGTCGCTTTTCGAGCGCGACGGCCTCGCCGCGCTCCAGCGGGCGCTCGACGAACGCGCCCCCGGCGCGCTGGCAAAGCTCGCCGATCCCGCGAACCCCCGCCGCCTGGTCCGCGCCCTCGAGCACCTCGACGCGCACGGCAGCCTGCCCGAAAATTGGCACCGCGATGCGTCTGCCGCACCCGTCCTCGCGCTGCGCCTGCCGCGCGAACAGCTCCACCGCCGCATCGGGCGCCGCGTCGCCGCCATGTTCAAACGAGGGCTTGTTGACGAGGTGCGCGCCTTGCGGCAGAGCTGCCCCGTCTGGTCCGCCACCGCCCTGCAGGCCATCGGCTACGCCGAGGTCTGCGCCTTGCTGGACGGCACGCTTTCCGAGAAAGCCGCGTTCGAGAACATCGTGATCCGCACGCGCCAACTGGCCAAGCGGCAAGAGACCTGGTTTCGGCACCAGACGCAGACCGTCTGGCTGGACATCGACGACAACGACCCGCCCGCCCACACCGCGCAGCGGGTCCTCGACCTCTGGAGGCAACATGGACCCGCAACCATCCTACAACCCTGACCGCACCCTCTATCCCGACACGCCCCTGACCGTTAAAGAGTTGCCGCTCGCCATGCAGCCGCGCGAAGAGCTGCAGCGCCGCGGAGCCGAGAATGTGGCGGATGAGATTTTGGTCGCCATCATTCTGCGCTCCGGCATGAAAGGCAAGAACGTCACTGAACTCGCACGCGAACTCCTGCGTCGTTACGGAGGGCTCAACGGTCTCTCCAAAGCCGACTTTGAGGAGCTGCGCGGACTGAAGATCAAGGGGCTCGGCAAAGTCAAGTGCATGGAGCTCGCGGCCTCGCTGGAGCTTGGCCGCCGCGCCGCCCAGCACGCGCAGGCGCCGCGCCACGAAGAGCCCTCGATCCGCGAACCCGAAAGCGCCTACCGCATCCTCAGTCCGATGGCCCGTTCCTTGCAGCAGGAGATTTTTTGGGTGCTGCTGCTCGACACGAAAAACAAGCTCATCGGCCAGCCCGTCGAGACCTCGCGCGGCCTGCTCGACTCCAGCCCTGTGCATCCTCGCGAGGTCTTCAACAAGGCCGTGCGCTACAGCGCCGCCTCGGTCATCCTCGCGCACAACCACCCCTCCGGCGACCCCACGCCGTCTAAAGAGGACATCGACATCACGCGCCGCCTGATCGAGGCCGCGCGCATCCTCGGCATCCGCGTGGTGGACCACCTGATCGTCGGCAAGCCCTCGCCCTCCACCCCCGGCTTCGTCAGCCTGCGCGAAAAGAACCTCGTCGCCTTCGAGTGAAACGGGCACTCGTTTATCGTTGGCGGGCCTGTTTGCTCCGCTGCTCTCGAATGGCTTCGATTCGCCGAATGTGCTTTTCAAGCGCCTGCTTCAAAACGAAACAGAACGTGATCGGCCACCCATCACATGGTCGAGCAACCAAGTCGAATCAGAACCGAAAGCCACGGGCGGGTTATAGCACTCAGTCGGAGAAAGTACCCAAACTTGCGTCTGCGGCAACTCACCGACGATCTGAGGCGAGTGCGTCGTACAAAAGAACTGGATCTTGGGAAAGACACGCATCAGATCGCAGGCAACGCGCCGCTGCCAAACCGGATGCAAATGCAGGTCAAGTTCGTCGATCATCACCACTCCCGGCGTTTCACGAAGGATGTCATCCGAGACACTTGCATTGAGAAGCGCAGCTTTAAACGCGATATCGCCGACCACCGCCAGCATCACCCGGTAACCGTCACTCAATTCCGAAGCGGGCACCCATCCTCTTTCAATGAAGCTGACCATGAGTTCCTTACGCCGGAGACTGACCTTTACTTTGTCTACTTCAGGCAGACAGTCCGCGATCGCCTCCAACACGTTTCTTAGATAGGGTGACCTCTCCTCTTCATCCACCTCACCCCGCCGTTCATAGATCATCCAATTCATCAAATCCCGGAAGTTACACCGGCCATCCACGCTGTATCGGTACCCGGCCAAACGGGAGATGAAGTAGGACGCTTGGTCCGCCTCATGCACGCTGGCGAAGTCTTGCGGTTGCCGAACCTCTTCCTCGTCCTCTACATGGATGCCTTTCGTGGAGTCGCGGGGTTCAAGCCAAAGGCGCCCGGCGCTATAATAAGAGAGCAGCGGAAGGATGACACGATCACCGTTCATGACGTGTTCGGACGCCTGTTCAGACAATAACCGGATTGACCTGGCGCCTCGCGTAGACGTCCGTCCTCTTTCATACTCGATGGCCCTTGACCACGTCAGGCACTGCCCGGAAACGGTTCCCTCCGCCTCGACAACCACGGGCAGTTGCGGTTCTGACAGATACCTCTTGTTCGAAAACTGCGTGGTCCTGCGAATGTCGGACTTTCTGAAATTTCTCGAATCTTGTCCTCGGATGCCCAAGAGCCAACTTCCCGCCGCAATTGTTAAAGCTTCGAGTATCGATGTTTTGCCACTGCCGTTCTCACCGATGAACAGGTTGAAATGAGGATCAAACTGAAAGGCAAGATCCTTGTAACACTTGAAATTCTTCAGGTGAAGATGGGCGATATTCATGATGAAAGTGTAGCAAACATCCGCCATGCGGCTCAACAGCGGTTTGAGTTGTTTCTTGTTCTTGTGTCAATAATGTGGCTGGCATTGCCGTCCCGTCCGGTGCTACACTTTGTGTTTCTAAGCTGAATGCGGGAACCGCCCCGCGCCATGAGTGAATTTATGCCGAAATACGACCATCTGACCCACGATGAGCTTGTCCGCCTCCTGGAGGCCCGCGACCGCCGCGACGCCACCCGCTTCGGCCTCGTCTGGGAGGCCAATGAGATCGACCGCGACAACGCCGTCAACGCCGACTTCGTCGCGCTCGACCTCCAGCCCGAGCACAGCACGGGTGCCGCGCCGTGGCAGAACCTCGTCATCGAGGGCGACAATTTCGACGCCCTGCGCTACCTGCGCATGACCCACGCCGGCCGCGTCAAGTGCATCTACATCGACCCGCCCTACAACACCGGCAACCGCGATTTTGTCTACAACGACCGCTTTGTGGATGTCAACGACGCGTGGCGACACTCCACCTGGGTGGAGTTCATGTACCAGCGCCTGTTGCTCGCCAAGGATCTTCTGCGGCAGGACGGCTCCATCTTCGTCTCGATCGACGATAACGAACTGTTCGCCCTCGGCCTCCTGATGAACAAGGTCTTCGGCCCGAACGCCTTTGTCGCCACCTGTATCTGGCAGAAACGCTACTCATCCGCTAACGACCACAAGACCATCGCGCCCATGCACGAGTACGTGCTCGCCTACCGCCTGTCGGATATGTGGCAGCGCAACCTCCTGAAGCGCGGCGAGGAAAAGGACCGCTTGTACACATTGGAAGACGCCAACGGCATCTTCCGGCCAGACAATTACACCTGCAATAAGAGCGCAGAGGAGCGCCCCAACCTCTATTACCCCGTCACAAATCCAAACACAGGTCTAGAGATTTGGCCCAAGCGCACGCGGGTATGGTCATACTCGAAAGAGGAGCATCAGCGCCACGTCGCTGAGGGCCTGATCTATTGGGGCAAAGACGGCAAGGGTAAAGTGCCCGCCTTCAAGCGCTACAAGCATATGCTGCGCAACGGCGACGGTGTGGTGCCCACGACATGGTGGACCTTCGATGAGGTCGGACACAACGACACCGCCAAGAAGGAACTCATGGCGCTGCTGCCGGAAGACGCCCGCGCCTTTTCCACACCGAAGCCCACCGGGCTGATCGAACGCATCCTGCGCATCGCCACCGGCCCCGACGACATCGTTCTCGACTTCTTCGCGGGCTCCGGCACCACCGGCCACGCTGTCCTCAAGCTGAACGCCGAGGACAACGGCAACCGCCGCTTCATTCTCGTTTCCAACGCCGAGGCCAGCGCCGACGCGCCCGACAAGAACCTCTGCCGCGACGTGTGCGCCCGCCGCATCCGGCGTGTGATCGAAGGCTTCGGCGACATGCCCGCCTTGGGCGGGGACTTCGCCTATCTGCGCTGCCGACGCATCGCCCCCGGCCGCCTGCTCGACATCGAACACGCCCAGGTCTGGACCGCTCTCCAGATGATCCACCGCGACACGCTCGCGCCCTTCGCGCCCGACGGCTTTTCTTGGGCGGGCGACGGCGAGTCGGCGCTGGCCTACGTGCCGCGCTTCTCCGCCGCGCTCCTGCCCGCGTTGCGCAAGGCCGTCGCAGGCTGCGCCGCCGTCACCCTCTATTCGTGGCAACCCGAAACCCTGCGGCAGCACATCCGCGCCGCGCACGTCCAGCACGAGGCCATTCCCGAGAGCCTCTCCCGCCGCTTCGGCATGAAAGGCTGACCCCACATGAGCATCCAGTCACTCAGAGGATTTCAGGAAGAGGCCGTCACCAGCGGCGTCGGCCTGTTCACCGCCGCAAAAGAGCTGCTGACCGCCGCCGGGGCGGATGCGGCGGGCCGCGCCAACGTCGTGAACCACAACGGTTACCTGCTCATCGAGGCCGCGACCGGCTCCGGCAAGACCCTCATGGCAGGAACCATCGTGGAGCGCTTCACCCAGATCGAGGATGTCGTGTGGTTCTGGTTCGCGCCCTTCAAAGGCGTGGTCGGCCAATCCGCCGCCTTCCTGCGCGAGCAGTTCCACGGCCTGCGCCTGCGCGAGCTGACGGATGACCGCGTCGCCGCCGGCAGCCGCCGCGGCGATGTTTTCGTCACCACCTGGCAGACCGTGGCCACGCGCGTCAAAGACAAGCGCAACGTGCGCAAGGAGGGCGACAGCAACCCGTCCGTGGACACCCTGATCGAGTCGCTGCGCGCCCAAGGCCTGCGCATCGGCGTGGTGGTCGACGAGGCGCACCACGGTTTCGGCAAGGACACGCTGGCCGCGAAGTTCTTTCGCGAGATCCTGAAACCGGAATACACCATCCTCATCACCGCCACGCCCGACGACGCCGACGTGAAGGAATTCGAGAAGGCCATGGAGATCGCCGAGCTGCAGCGTATCCGCGTCAGCCGCACCGACGCCGTGGAAGCCGGGCTCATCAAGTCCGGCGTCAAGTGCGCCGCCTACTTCGTGGAGCCGGAAAAGCGCTCGCTGGTCGATCTTCAGGGCACTGCCCTGCGCGACGGCGTGGCCGCGCACCGCGCCTTGAAAACGCTCTTGGCCGACATCAAAGTCCCGCTCATCCCGCTCCTGCTCGTGCAAGCCGACTCGACCGACAAGAGCGTGGAGAGCCTGAAGGCGAAGCTTCTGCGTCTGGGCTTCACCGAGGAACAGATCGCCGTCCACACGGCGGACGAGCCCGATGCCGGGCTGCTCGCGCTCGCCAACGACGAGCGCCGCGAGGTGCTCATTTTTAAGATGGCGGTAGCGCTGGGCTTCGACGCGCCGCGGGCCTTCACCCTCGTTTCCATGCGGGCCAGCCGCGATGAGGACTTCGGCACACAGCTTCTCGGCCGCATCCTGCGCGTCCACCGCTTACTCCATGCCCGCGCAAGGAACGGTTCGCTGCCCTCGCCGCTGAACTACGGCTACGTGTTTCTCGCCGACCCCGATGCCCAGGCCGGCATCGACAGGGCAGGACAGCTCATCAACCAGATTCAGACCGAATACGCCAAGGTGAGTACGGCCACCATCGCCTACCGCATCGGCGACGCGACCGCCATCGCCAGCGTCGCTCCCAACGGACAGACCAGTTTCAACCTGGACACTGCGCCCGCGCCGTTACACTACGCGGTCCCGCCTTCGGCACCGGCCGCGTTCGGCACAGCCCAGCCGACCGGCTTCAATTTCAACGGTTTCTTTGACGGCACGCACGACCAGGGCGATACAGAACCCTATCAGACGAGCCGCCTTGTGACGGTTGCGGGACCGGTCGGCAAACATCGTTATGCGCTGCACCCCGAAGCGCCCCGCCGTTTCAAAACCCAGGTGGTCAGCCTCCAGAACGAAGTCACAGAAGAGGATTGCGCCAACCGCTTCATCGTTCCTGTCCGGGCGCTGTTCGACGCGCTGAAAAACAAGATCCCGGTTGAGAAACGCACGCTGGACGTCTTCTGCCACACCGTCCAGCAGGAGTTCAACTTCGCCGCCGACCTCTCCCCGGACCAAGCCGCCCGGCTCGCCAGCGCGGTTTTGCAGCGCAGCAAGGTTTTCGATCCCCGCGAGTTGCGCCAGGCCCTGCTCCGCAAGATGCAGATGGTCATGCGCGAAGAGGCGATGGACGGCGCGGACGCTCCGGATAAAGTCGCCGCCTTCCTCGACGTGATTCTCGCCTCCAATCCCGACCTTCTGTACGAGGCCCAGAAAACCGCGCTCGCCTGCGCGGCGGACATCCGCGAAACGGATGACCTTCCCGCCGAGATCGCCTCAGACGAGCTGATGCCCGCCTCCACCCGCAACATCTACGGCATCATCCCGAACGGGCTGAACACCTGGGAGCGGCCTTTCGCCGACCTGCTTGACCGCGACGCCAACGGCATCGTCAAATGGTGGCACCGCAACGAGCCGCACAAACCCTGGTCCGTCAGCGTGCTCATGCCCGACGGGCGCGGCTTCTTCCCCGACTTCGTCATCGGCGTCGAAGGCCGCAAGACCGAGGAGGGCGTCTTGTTGGTCGACCCCAATCTCAACTACCAGCGCGACGACGAGGCCACCAAGGTGCTTGCCGAGCATCAGGTCTATGGCCGCGTCCTGATCCTCTTCCGCGACGGCGGCGCCCGCTGGATGACCGTCGGCTACGACGATAAAACCAAAAAGCCCTGCCTCGCCCGCGAATTCCGCCTCTCCGACGCGGCGGGTTTCTGATGCCACCTTGGAGCGCCCGTTCTGGTTCTTCGTGTAAGCGGGGCAAGCAATGTGTTGACAATTCTAAACCGCTGCTTTATAAATGTCACATGAAATACCGCACGAGAACGTTGGAGGCTGAGGTGTTGCGGGCTGCCGCCCACTTTTCCGCCGTGCTGGTGACGGGACCCCGGCGCTCCGGCAAAACCACGCTGCTGCGGCATCTGTTCCCCGCCTGCCAACACGTGCTGCTGGAAGATCCTGATGTGGTGGCGCGGGTGCGGGCCGACCCCCGCTCGTTTCTGGACAGCCTGACGCTGCCCGTCATTCTTGACGAGATGCAGAACGCGCCCGGGCTGTTCGCCTACGTGCGTGCCCGCATCGACCGGCATCCGGAGCGCAAGGGGCTGTGGCTGCTTACCGGCTCTCAGGAGGCCCCGCTGATGAAGGGCGTCACCGAGTCCATGGCGGGGCGTGCGGCGGTCTTTTCGCTGCTGCCGTTCTCCGCCGAGGAGCTGCCGGGCATGACGCTGCGGCTCGGGGGCTTTCCAGAGGTGCAGGCCGCGCCCGGCGTGGCGGACATCTGGTTTCGCTCGTACGTGCAGACCTATCTCGAACGCGATGTGCGCGCCGTCACCTCGATTCGCGACCTCGCGACCTTCCGCCGCTTCATGGGGCTGCTCGCCAGCCGCTGCGGTCAGATGCTCAATAAAACCGACCTGGCCGCGCCGCTGGGAGTGAGCGTGCCCACCCTCACCCAATGGCTGAGCATCCTGGAGGTCACCGGGCAGCTCATCCTGACGCCGCCCTACTTCGAGAATTTCGGCAAGCGGATCGTCAAAACCCCCAAGGTCTACTTCGCGGACTCGGGGTTGGCGGCCGCGCTGCTGGGAATCCGGGACGACGCGGATCTGGCCGCCTCGCCTTTCCGGGGGCCGCTGTTCGAGGGGCTGGTCGCCTCGGAGATCGTCAAGCACCGCCTGAACCGGGGGCAGGAGCGGGGGCTGTACACCTTCCGCGACCGCCAGGGACTGGAGGTTGATTTCGTGGTGGACGAGGGCAACCGCCGGCTGCTGCTGATCGAGGCCAAGGCCACCCGCACGCCGATGCCGGACGATGCGCGTTCCCTGACGCGCCTGGCGGCGGCCATTGGGAAAAGGACCGTGTCGCGTGCGGCGATCGTGCATGCCGACACGGCGGATCGCGCCGCGCCCATGCCGCTGTGTCCCGGCGTCCGGGCGGTGGGCTGGCACGCGCTGCACGCGCTGCTCGACGAGAAACCCTGACTCCCGAGCTTACCTCCGGCCCCAAGCGGCACGGGGCGCCGCGATGTCGGGAAGGCCGTCACGGTCTTTCCACAGCCCTGCGGCGGCGTTCACACCTACAGCGGCAGTTCGTTCTGGCGGGCGGCGGAGACGAGCCCTAGGCGCTTATAGCAGGCGGGTGTCGCGAGGCGGCCTTTGGGCGTGCGCTCCAGATAGCCCTCCTGGATCAGGAAGGGCTCGTAGACCTCTTCGATGGTGTCCGGCTCCTCGCCGACCGACACCGCGATGGTGTTGAGCCCCACGGGGCCGCCGTTGAATTTATGCGCCAGCGTTTCGAGGATGCGGATGTCCATCTCGTCCAGCCCGCGCGGGTCGATCTCCAACAGCGTGAGGGCCTCGTCGGCCACGGTGCGCGAAATGTGGTTGTTGGCGCGCACCTGGGCGAAGTCGCGCACGCGGCGCAGCAGGTTGTTGGCGATGCGCGGCGTGCCGCGGGAGCGGGCGGCGATCTCGCGGGCGCCTTCGGGCTCCACGCTGATCTCCAGCTTGGCGGCGGAGTGCTCGATGATCAGGCTGAGGTCGGCGACGCTGTAGTAGTCGAGTCGGTTGGTGATGCCGAAGCGCGAGCGCAGCGGCGCGGAGATGAGTCCGCTGCGGGTGGTGGCCCCGATCAGCGTGAAGCGCGGCAGCTCCAGCCGCACGGAGCGCGCGTTGGGGCCTTGGTCGATCATGATGTCGAGCACGAAGTCCTCCATGGCGGAGTAGAGATACTCTTCGACGGTGCGCTGCATGCGGTGGATCTCGTCGATGAAGACGATGTCGCCGGGCTCGAGGCTTGTGAGCAGGCCGGCGAGGTCGCCGGGCTTGTCGATCACGGGCCCAGAGGTGGTCTTCACGTGCACGCCCATGGCCTCGCCCAAGATGAAGGCCAGCGTGGTCTTGCCGAGGCCCGGAGGGCCGGAGAGCAAGACGTGGTCCAGCGCCTCTTTGCGC
>JANYBJ010000246.1 GCA_025360845.1 bacterium | reverse complement strand
TACTACACGGCGGCATTGCCGGGTGGAGCCGAGTACGGCAGCGGGTACCTGACGTTCACGGTTGACAAAACAGGCGGCGTGAAGACGGCGGGCAAGCTGGCGGACGGCACGGCGGTGTCTGCAGGCGGGACCCTGATCCTCGACGAGGCCGGAAGGGTGTGGACGGTGCTCAATTTCGCGCCCGCCGCTTACAAAGGCGGCGGGTTCTTCGGTGTCGCCGAGTTCTTCAAGGGCGCGGGGACACGTGTGATCGTTCGTGCCCTGGCGGGCGAGCCCCCGCTCTGGGAGAGTTTCAACCCGCAGGCGACGCAGGCCTATGGCGCGGGCTTCAGTCGCGAACTGGGCCTCATGGGCGGCTGGTACGACACGCTCGGCAACCTTTACGGCTATTACAGGGACAGGGTGCTGGCGGTCGGCACGGACGCGGCTGCCCTGCCGCCGGCGATCACCGTCGGCACCAACCGCTACGCGTCGGTCTGGTGGGCTCCGGACGGGGTCGCGCTGACGGTTCTGACCAATAAAACCGGCCTCATGACCGGACTTGCCGCGCCGAAGGCAGGCGTGCCGGTGAAGGGCGGTGCCGCGTATGCGTACGGCGTCGCGACCAACACCGTGGGGCTGTCGGTCACTTGGACACAGGCGACGGGCGTGTTCAAGGGGTCCTTCAATGCGTGGTTCGACTACGGTGCCGCGCACCTGTCCAAGCCGCTGATGTTTGAGGGTGTGCTGGTACCGGAACGCGAGAACGCGGAAGAGGGTGTCGCGGGTCGGGGGTTCTTCCTGTGGGCCGACAAAGGCCACTCGATCAACCCGCAGGGCCAGCCCGCGCTGTACCCGTTCAGTTGGTCTTATGACCTGACGATCCTGCTTTCAGGTTCGGGCGAGTGAGGATGTTGTTTCCGACAGGATGCATTACGAGAGGCGGAGGACATGGCTGAGGTGCTGAAGAATATCCGGGTCGTGCTGGTCGGCACGTTGTACAGCGGCAATGTGGGGTCGGTCTGCCGGGCGATGGCGAACATGGGCATCCGCGACCTGATGCTGGCCGGGCCGCAGATTTGCGATAACTGGGAAGACGCCGCCAAGCTGGCGGTTCACGCCACCGATATTCTGGACGCGCGGCGCGCGGCGGCGACGCTGGCCGAGGCGGTGGCGGACTGCGCGTTCGTGGTCGGCACGACCGCGCGCGGCGGGCTCTACCGTCAGCATGTGAAGACGCCGCGCGAAGTGGCCCCGGAGCTTTTGCGGCTGGCCGCGAACGGCAAAGTGGCGCTGGTTTTCGGCCGCGAGGACAAGGGGCTCTTCAACGACGAGATCGGTCTGTGTACGCACCTGATCCGCATCCCCGTGCATCCTGACTACACCTCGCTCAACCTCGCCCAGGCCGTGTTGCTCTGCTGCTACGAACTCTACGGCGCGCTCGGCACCTACGAGCCGCCGGTCGAGAAATCCTTGCCCGCGGTGGCCGTTCACAAGCAGAAGCTCATGGAGAAATGGCGCGAGATGCTGCTGCTGATCGGTTTCATGAAAGAGGACAAGGCCGACCACATGATGCAGGGCGTGCAGCGCATCTTCTCGCGCGGGGTCTACTCGGAGGACGACGTGGCGATCATGATGGGCGTGGCGCGCCAGGCCGACTGGGCCGCCAAGAAAGGCCCCGGCGCCAAGCCCAAGGGCAGCTCGTTAAGTTCGGATTCCGCCACCAGCAATTCCAAATTTGGCAAGGAAGCGCCTCACGGCGCCACTACGAACGCAAGAAAGCTTCGGGAAATCCGTTTGTAGTGTGCCCGTAAGGGCATTCTCTCATGGCGGCCTAAGCCAAATTTAGAATTGCTGTTCCGCCACGCCTCGGGAGTGACAACCTGCGGCGGGGTATGTTACACTTTTGTTTTAATTTTATGGAAGGAAGACGAAGAGATGTCAGACGAACAGCCGCTGTCGAACAACGAGTACCGCGAACAACGTATCGCCAACATGCGCAAGCTGGAGGAACTGGGTTTCAAGCCGTTCGGCCAGGCCTTTGAGCGCACGCGGCTGTCCGGGATCCGCGCGGGTTTCGAGGAGAACAAGACCGTGCGGGCCGCGGGCCGGCTCATGACCGTGCGGCGCATGGGCAAGGCCTCCTTTGCGACCTTCAGCGACGGCACCGGCAGCTTCCAGCTTTTCATCAAGAAGGACCTGCTCACGGAACAGCAGTTCGAGGGATTTAAGTATCTCGACCTCGGCGATTTCGTCGGCGTCGAGGGTCGGCTCTTCACCACCAAGATGGGCGAGCCGACGATCGAGGTTCACAGTTGGACGCTGCTGGGCAAGGCGATCCTCCAGCCGCCGGAGAAGTTCCACGGGCTTCAGGATGTGGAGGAGCGTTACCGCAAGCGCTATCTCGACCTGATGATGAGCCCCGAGTCGCGCGACCGCTTCAACAAGCGCAGCGCGATCCTCGCCGAGATCCGCAACTTCCTGCACGCGCGCGGCTTCACCGAGGTCGAGACGCCGATGATGCAGCCGCAGGCGGGCGGCGCGGCGGCCAAGCCGTTCTTCACGCACCACAACGCGCTGGACACCGAGATGGTGATGCGTATCGCGCCGGAGTTGTACCTGAAGCGGCTGATCGTGGGCGGGTACGACAAGATTTTCGAGTTGGGCAAGGACTTCCGCAACGAGGGCATCGACCGCACGCACAACCCCGAGTTCACCGTGCTGGAGATCTACGAGGCCTACGGCGACCGCACGTCGATGAAGGCGATCATCGAAGGGCTGCTGCCGCATCTCTGCGAGAAGGTGCTCGGCACGATGAAGGTCGAGTACGGCGAGGCCAAAGAGGTGCTCGACTTCACGGCGCCCTACCGCGAGGTGTCCTACAGGGACGCGGTCAAGGAAGTCATGGGCGCGGACTGGTTCGAGCTGCCGTTGGCCGAGGCGCGCGCCAAGGCCGAGGCCAGGGGCGTGGACGTCGCCCCGGCGTGGAACCACCTGCTGGTGACGCACGAGGTGTACGGCAAGGTGGTCGAGAAGACGCTGCGGCAGCCGACCTTTGTGACGCGCATCCCGCGGCAGTTCGTGCCGCTGGCCAAGGCGTGCGAGGACGACCCCGAGCTGGTGGACGTGTTCGAGTTCGTGGTCGCCGGCAAGGAGCTGTGTCCCGGCTACACGGAGCAGAACGATCCGATGGCGCAGCGCGCGGCCTTTGCGGATCAGGCGGGCGACGATCCCGAGAAGATGGACGAGGACTTCATCACCTCGCTGGAGCACGGCATGCCGCCGACCGGCGGCCTGGGCATGGGCATCGACCGGCTGGTGATGATGCTGACCGGCACGGAAGTCATCCGCGACGTGATCCTCTTCCCGCAGATGAAGCAGCTCGGCAAGTGAGGCGGCGCTCGTTTGGGCAACATGCTGAGGTGGATGATGAGGCAATGGAGACTGGCGACAAGTCTGATTTTTCTGTGCGCTTCACTGTTCGGCGCGGACTATACGCTGGAAGTGCGCAACGGCGCTTGCGAGCGCGTCAACGCGGTCGTGAGCCAGCCGGTGACGCGCGAGTGGGTGCGGCTTTTTGAAAATCAGACGCTTGCCGAGGTGGCCGACGGGAAAACAGTGCCCGTGCCGTGCGGCCTCGACGCGAGCGGGGAGCGCCCCTCACTTGTCTGGCTGCTTTCCGGCACGACCGCGCCCGGCGCGGTGCGGCGGTTCACGCTCGTGCCGGAGCGTGGCGCCGTCGAGTTCGCGGGCGATCTGAACGTGACCTCGAATGCGTCGTCCATCGCGATTGAGAATGGCTATTTTCGCCTGAACCAGCCGGTGAGTGGCGGCGGCGGGTTTCCGCGTGACATCGCGTTCGTGCAGTCCGGCGGCTCTGATCCGCAGCTCCATTTTCTCGACCGCCTCGTGCGTGAGAAGGACGGCCGGGTCACGCAGTACTGCGCAAAGGACTGCGCGGACGCCGAGTCGCGGGTGGTCTTCAAGAGCCCGCTGCGCGTGACCGTCGAAACGCGTACGGGGTTCGGTCCGAAGGCTTCCGAGACGCCGGGCAATCCCCGCGCGGTCTATCGCTACAGCTACGCGGCGTTCTCGCCGGTGGTGGAGGTCTCCGCGCGTTACACGAAGCAGGACGACGAGCCGTGGCGCGAATTGCATTTTATGCACCTGACGCGCACGGACCTGTATTACCAGGCGTTTGTGGCGGGCGACCCGCCGCAGACGCACGTCATGCAGAAGAAGGGCGAGCGCAGCAAAGGGGTCAACGCGCCGCAGTGGGCCGTGATGACAGACGGCACGAACGCCTGCGGCACGGGCTTCGACGGAGCGGCGTGTTGGGACGCGTCGGACGAGTTCGTTTACTATGTGCGAAGCTCGGATACGCCTTGGGAAAGTCGCGCGCACAGTTTTGACGGGGGTCTCTACTTCGGCCCGGCCAAGGACGGCGCGTGGTATTCGCAGTGGATGGGGCGAGAGCGCCAGCCGGATATCCGCTTCTTTAAGGACGGCAAGCCGTGGGTGCCTGTGGAGTCCGATCCGGCGCGCGGGGCCTATGAGTTGAAGGACCGCGCGCTGCGCGTGGCGTTCGATAGCGCCGAGAACGGGTTCGACTGTCTGGGCATCGAGAATCGATTGGTTGCTGACACGCGCTTTGTGCATGCGCGTGCTCCTGTGCAAACGGCGGCGCAGGAGAGTTCGCCGGGTGCTCAGCGGCCCGAGAGGACACTCGCCCTCCAGGGTGACGCAGGACGGGCTGACCCCTTCTGGAGGGCGAACGTCCCCGTGAGCCGAAGCGGTGGCGCGGCGGGCTTGTGGGCGCTGACCTTCAAGACGCCCCCGGATGCGGCGGGCAAGCAGGAGTCGGTTGTGCTCGACAACCATACCGGCGGGGCCTTGCAGGTGACGGCCGAACGCATGCGCGGCGGCATCGATTTCGTGTGGAAGGGGCTGAGCCTGCCGGGCGAGCCTGGAGTTGTGGACGTGCGGGCCGAGGTGCGGCTCGAAGCCGGTGACGGCGCTAGTGCGTGGCGGCTGAAGGTCACGAACCGGAGCAGGAGGTTCGGCTTGTGGTCGAGCGACTATCCGCTGCTGCGAAGCGTGGCGGAGCCGGGCTCCGCAGATGTGCTTCTGCCGCGCGGCAACTGGGGCGGCACGCTGCTGCGGCGGCACAAAGGCGGTTTCGACGGGCATTATCCTTCGTTCGGCTGTCCGCTTCAGATGCTGGCGTTCAATCTCGGCGAAGCGGGCCTCTATCTGGCGGCGCACGACGGTGCGGCCCGTGAAAAACGCCTGGTGGTGACGTCCGAGCAAGATGTGACGTTCCGCCTGCCGGCGGAGAACGCGGGCGTGCCCGGCGCGGCGGGTGCGCCGGACTATCCGGTGGTGATCGCGGCGTATGCGGGCGACTGGTGGCAGGCGGCGCGGCGTTACCGTGCCTGGGCGACAGAGCGGGCTCCGTGGACGGCCAAGGGCCCGATCCGCCAGCGTGCGGATTACCCGAAACGTCTGGCGGATCTCGGTTTCTGGATGCTGCTGTGGGGCGGGCCGGCGGGCGTAACGAACAGCATGGCCGCTGCCGCGCGGCTCTATCCTGACATGCCCCTCGGCGTTCACTGGTACTCCTGGCACCAGATCCCGTTCGACAACAGCTATCCCGAGTATTTCCCGACGCTCGATGGAATGGCTGAGGCGACCCGCGCGATGTCGCAGCGCGGACAGACGGTGATGCCGTACATCAACGCGCGGTTGTGGGACCGCGACATCCCGAGCTATGCGGCAGCCTCGCCCGCAGCCTGTAAACAGCCATCGGGAACAAACTACGTGGAGACCTACGGCTCGGGCCGCAATCTGGTGCCGATGTGTCCGTACACGCGGGTGTGGCAGGAGAAGATCCAGACGGTCTGCCACCGCCTCATGGACGAGTGCGGCGTGGGCGGCATCTATCTCGACCAGATCGGTTCGGCCGCGCCGGTGACCTGTTACGATGCGGCGCACGGCCATCCCTCGGGAGGGGGGCGTCACTGGGTCGACGGCTACCATGCGATGTTGCGAGACGTGAAGGCCGAGGCCGCGAAAAGAGGCGTCGCGCTGACGACCGAAGACTCGTCCGAGCCGTACATGGACATGATCGACGGATGCCTCGCGTGGAACCCGCGCCAGCAGGAGGACGTGCCGCTGTTGCCGGCCGTGTATTCCGGATACACGATCTACTTCACCAGTCCGCAGGTGCCGCAGGACTCGCTCGACGCCTTCTGCGCGGCCCAGGCGCGGGATTTTCTGTGGGGCAGCCAACCGGGATGGAACGATCCTTGGATCTTGCAGGAAGAGCATCGTGAAAAGCAGCGGTTCCAATACGCCCTCTGCCGGGCCCGTCAGGCGGCCAAGGATTTCATGGTATACGGTCAGTTAATCGACGAGGTTCACCCGAACAACGATGTGCCGGACGTGACGCATGTTTGGAACCGCCATACGCCGCACACGGCGCGTCTGCCTGCGGTGCTGGCGACGCTGTGGAAGGATGACCGCGGACGCTTGGCGGTTTTTGTGGTGAACACGAGCGGCACGCCGCAACCGTTCACTTTCGACGTGGACCCGAAGCGTTGGTTAGGGGTTCGCGGTCCTTGGAGGCTTTCCTCGCCCACATCGGACGGCGAAACCCCAATTGGCCTGGAGAAAGACCTGCACGTGGTTCTGGGCGATCTGCAACCCCGCGAGATCAGGACGCTCATCATCGCGCCTTCAAAGTGAGCGCGTAGCCTGGGTGTCGCCAGGTGGGCAGTGACAGATTATGTAACCGAAAGCGGAGAAATAACATGACAGAGACCGTCAATTTAAAGACGTTGGCGAAGATGATCGACCATTCGTTGCTGCATCCGACGATGACCGACGAGGCGACCGTGGCTGGTTGTGAACTGGCCAAAGCCTGCGGTGTGGCGACCGTGTGTGTGAAACCCTATGCGGTCACGCTGTCCCGTTGCGTGCTGGAGGGCTTCGATGTCGGCGTCTGCGCGGTGGTGGCGTTCCCGCACGGCAACAGCGCAACGGCGATGAAGGTCAAGGAGACCGAGGCCGCGCTTGCGGACGGCGCGACGGAAATCGATATGGTGGTCAACATCGGCAAGGTGTTGGGCGGCGACTGGCCCTATGTGGCGGACGAGATCCGGGCGCTCAACGATGGGGTCGTGAGCCAAGGTGCCGGGCTCAAGGTGATCTTCGAAAACGACTATTTGGAGGATGCGCACATCATCCGGCTCTGCGAGATCTGCTCGGAGATCGGCGTCGCCTTCGTCAAGACCTCCAGCGGCTACGGATTTGTGAAGCAGCCGAACGGCTTCTACGCCTACGCGGGTGCGACGGATCACCATCTGCGCCTGATGCGGGCGCATTGTCCGCCCTCGGTGGGTATCAAGGCCGCGGGCGGTGTGCGCACGCTGGACGACCTGCTGCGCGTCCGCTCGTTGGGCGTGACACGCGTCGGCGCGACCACCACCGCGCAGATTCTGGAAGAGGCCAAGGCGCGCGGCTACGCGTAGCATGGCCGTCGTCATCGGTAAGGACGGTTCCCCGCAACCCGTCGGTAGTGGATGCCAGCCGGGGCAACCCGGCGTTGAGTTGAGCGAGGACTCCGTCCATCGAGTCAAAGACACGGTTGGGGAACTCCTTTTCACGGAGTTCATCCCAGACGTGTTCCTGCGGGTTGAGTTCCGGCGAGTACCCCGGCAGCCTGTGCAACCGCATGTTCTCGGGAACGGCCAGGCCTTTCGACTTGCGGGAACTGGCGCCGTCTGCTTCAGCGTGCTCCCTGTCTCCGCCGGCAGCAGCACGGCCAGGGCTTCACGCATGACAGAGCAGTCTTTGGTTTCACGCACGGTTTCCCGCGCATGTTGAATGAGCTGTTGATTTGATCTTCTTGGTATTTGTATGCAAAAAAGTACGCAAACCTTACAGACCTTGGCTGAACAGCACCGGTTTGCAACGACATTCAGACGCAAAGCAGAAGATTGGACAGCGGACAGGGTACGCGTCGCACCCCGCAACCGCACATGTAGCGCCGCCGTACCTTCGCCGGCGGCGCGGACGGCCTCCATGATCTGTGCGAACTCCGCCGCGTTCTCGATCTTGACCACACCGGCCATGCCGGACAAAGACAAAAACACATCGCATGTCTCTCACAACAAGGAATATGCAGGCTGTTTTGAACGGGAACACGGAGCAACAGTGACGCCGTTTGACATCGAATCAGTGATAGGGCAGGGGGACGCTGTTCACCATGAGTCGCACCTGCCTGACACGGTCGTCGCCTGCGAAAGCGCGCACGGTCTGCTCGATGCGCTTCAGGTGGGCGCGTCGGATTTCGAAGAGGTGCATGGAGGAGGTCACATAGACGTAGAGGATGCCGTCGTCCCACTTGCCTGGGCGTGTCACTTTCGCCACCTCCGGCGGCACGAGCCGAGGCCAGGCCCGGACCAGTTCGTCGAGCCAGGGGCTGTCGGTGATGTTGAGCCGCTTCAGCGTCTTCTCGATGAGTTCCGAAAACTTCACCGGCTCCTGGCGGGTTTCGGGCGGGTCGGCATCGATCGGCAAGCCGGGGATAATATGATCGAAGAGCCGTTTGACGCCTTGGTTGCGGGCCTGATCGCGCGGTGTGAGTTGGCGGCGTACGGAGGTCGGCTCCGCCCGATACAAAGATTCGACGGGTGCAGAAGCGTAACCGGACGGTTCGTCGGTGTCCGGATCGGATGTCGACGGAAACGGATGTTTGCCTTTGAGCATGAGGTCAGTATATCATAACCGGCTCAACGAGGTGAATAGGAGCGAATCATGAAAAAAGGCAATATGCTGATCGCCCAGAGCGGCGGTCCTTCGATGGTCATCAACCAGAGTCTGGTCGGCGCGGTGCTGGCTGCGCGTGACAACAAAGAGGTCGGCAAGATTTACGGCGCGTTGCACGGCATCCAGGGCATTCTGGACGAGACCTTCATTGATTTGCGCAAGGAGAGCCGCAAGACGCTGGAGGCGGTCGCCAACACGCCCTCGTCCGCGCTCGGCTCGGTGCGCCGCAAGCCCACGGCCGAGGACTGCCAGGCGATCTTCCGCGTCTTGCGCAAACTGGAGATCCGCTATTTCTTCTACATCGGCGGCAACGATTCGGCCGAGACGGTCCACATCATCAACGAAGAGGCTGTCAAAGAGGATTACGGCATCGGCTGTTTCCACATTCCCAAGACGATCGACAACGACCTGCGCGAGAACGACCACACGCCGGGCTTCGGCAGCGCGGCGCGGTTCGTTGCCTGCGCGATCAAGGGAGACGATCTCGACAACCGCGCGCTGGGCGGAGTCAAGATCGACGTGATCATGGGCCGCAACGCGGGCTTCCTCACGGCGGCCGCAGCCTTGGCGCGTCAGGACGATGACGACGGGCCGCACCTGGTGTATCTGCCGGAGCGACCCTTCAGCATCGAGGGCTTTGTGAAGGACGTGAAGGCCTCAATGAAGAAATACGGGCGCTGTGTGATCGCGGTCTCCGAGGGCATCTCCGACAAGGACGGCACGCCGATCATCGCGAAGTTCACGCAGGAGACCGACTCGCACGGCAACGTGCAGTTGAGCGGCACCGGCGCGCTGGGCGACCTGTTGGCCAAGGTGGTGAAGGAGCAGGCAGGGATCAAGCGCGTGCGGGCCGACACCTTCGGTTACTTGCAGCGCTCGTTCCCGGGCATCGCTTCGGCGACCGATGCGATGGAGGCGCGGCTGGCGGGTGTGGCGGCCGTGCAGGCGGCGGTGTGCGAGGAGATGTCGAGCGGTTCGATCGCGGTCAAGCGCAAGCCGACCAAGAAGTACGGGGTGTCGTTCGATGTGGTGCCCCTTCGCAGCGTGGCCAAAGAGACGCGTCGCATGCCCGACGAGTTCATCAACAAGGCGGGCAATCACGTGACGCAGGCGTTCATCGATTATGCGCGGCCGCTGGTCGGAACATTGCCGCTCTGTGCGCGGTTCGCCCAATTGAAGGGATAATAAAGATATTCCCAGGCGAAAATATTCGTTGGTTTCACTTGTCCGATGCCAAAAAAACCTGTATCCTATCGCGCCAACTTTCCCGTCCGTCATGCTTGGAGCATGCCGCCGGATGGGAACGCCATTAACCGACAAGCATGGAGACGACACATGGCCTGCAAGAAAACCGCCCAATGCGCCTGCAGCTGTACAGCTGCGAAGAAGCCCGCCAAGGCTGCCGCCACCGCTAAGCCGCCTACCCAGAACGCGAAGTTGATCGCCTGGGTCAACGAGATCAAGAAACTGTGCCAGCCCAAAAATGTGGTGTGGTGCGACGGCTCGAAGAAAGAGTACAAAGAGCTTTGCGACCTGATGGTCAGCGCGGGCGTCTTCATTAAACTGAACCCGAAGAAGCGTCCCGGTTGCTATCTGGCCCGCTCGCATGCGTCGGACGTGGCCCGTGTGGAGGATCGCACCTACATCGCGTCGAAGAAGCAGGTAGACGCCGGACCGAACAACAACTGGTGCGACCCCGATGAGCTGAAGAGCACAATGCTGGGCCTTTACAAGGGCTGCATGAAGGGCCGCACGATGTACGTGATCCCGTTCTCGATGGGCCCGCTGGGCTCGCCGGTCGCAAAAATCGGCATCGAGATCTCCGACTCCCCTTACGTGGTGGTCAACATGCACATCATGACGCGCGTCGGCACCAAGGTTCTGAAGCAGTTGGGGGCGCATGGCGACTACGTGCCGTGCCTGCACTCCGTCGGCGCGCCGCTCAAGGCCGGTCAGAAGGATACCTCCTGGCCCTGCGCCCCGATCGAGAAGAAATACATCGCCCACTTTCCGGAAGAGGGCGCGATCTGGTCGTTCGGTTCGGGCTACGGCGGCAACGCGCTGCTCGGCAAGAAGTGCTTCGCGCTGCGCATCGCTTCGGTGCTGGCCAAGCAAGAGGGCTGGATGGCCGAGCATATGCTCATCCTCAAGCTGACCTCGCCCGAGAAGAAGTCCCATTACGTGTGCGCCGCGTTCCCGAGCGCCTGCGGCAAGACCAACCTCGCCATGATGGAGCCCTCGCTCCCCGGCTGGACGGTCGAGACGCTGGGCGACGATATCGCGTGGCTGCGCATCGGCGACGACGGCCGCCTGTATGCCGTCAACCCCGAGTACGGCTTCTTCGGCGTGGCGCCGGGAACCTCGTACCACAGCAACCCGAACGCGATGCGCACGATCATTAAGAACACGATCTTCACCAACTGCGCCCTGACCGACGATGGCGACATCTGGTGGGAGGAGATGGACGGCGAGCCGCCGAAGCACGCGATCGACTGGAAGGGCAACGACTGGACGCCGGACATGCGCGACGCGGAAGGCAAGAAGGTCAAGGCCGCGCACCCGAACGCCCGCTTTACGGGACCTGCAAGCCAGTGCCCGGTGATCGCCCCCGAATGGGAAGATCCGTCCGGCGTACCGATCAGCGCGATTCTGTTCGGCGGGCGCCGCCCGGCGACGATCCCGCTGGTCAACCAGGCGTTCGACTGGACGCACGGCGTGTTCATGGGCTCTGCGGCCGGCTCCGAGACCACGGCGGCCAACATCGGCGCGGTCGGCGTCGTCCGCCGCGACCCGATGGCGATGCTGCCGTTCTGCGGCTACAACATGGCCGACTACTTCACGCATTGGCTGAGCATGGCGCTCCGCACGGACGAGACCAAGCTGCCCAAGGTGTTTTTTGTGAACTGGTTCCGCAAGACGCCTGAAGGCAAGTGGCTGTGGCCGGGCTACGGCGAGAACAGCCGCGTGCTGAAGTGGGTTTGCGAGCGCATCGAAGGCACGGCGAAATGCCGCGAGACTCCGATCGGCATCATGCCGACCGAGGATGCGATCGACCTGTCCGGCTGCAACGTGTCCGCCGAGGACATGAAGGCGCTGCTGACGGTGGACGTCGAGGGCTGGAAGAAGGAACTGGCAGGCGTCGCCGAGTCGTGGGAGAAGTTCGGCAAGCGTATGCCGTTCGCTCTCAAGGCCAAGCTGGCCGAGATCCAGGCCCGCCTGGCAGCCGCGAAGTAAGCGTTTCCCGCACGGAATCGAAAAAAGAGCCCGGGGTTGACGCTCCCGGGTTCTTTTTTTATAACGGTATCGCGAAAAGTGCGGGTGACATGTTCGTCTGAGTCTGATAGACTAATATCCACTTACCTCGCGTATGTTATGTGCAAGGGAAGAGGTATAAAGAAAGGGCGACACACGATGATCAGCAAGAAAACGGCGAAAGCGATCAACACCCAGGTCAACCGGGAGTTTTATTCAGCGTTCCTTTATCTCGCGATGGCGAATGATGCGATGGATAAGGGGTTCAAAGGCGCTGCGAATTGGTTCAACGTGCAGTTTAAAGAGGAGCAGGCGCACGCCTTGAAGTTCGCCCACTACCTGCAGGAGCAGGGCTCGAAGGTCGAATTGGCTGCCATTGCGGCACCGAAGACCGAGTGGAAAGACCTGCTGGACATGTTCAAGGACGCACTGGCCCACGAAAAGAAGGTGACGGCGTGGATCGGCGAGATCGCGGACTTGGCGGTGGCGGAGAAGGATTACGCCACGCAAAACATGCTGCAGTGGTTCATCAACGAGCAGGTTGAAGAAGAGGCGAACGCCAAGGATATCATCTGGATGCTCGAGATGAGCGAAGGCTCGAAGGGCGCGTTGTTCATGGCCGACAAGCAGCTCGGCAAACGCGGCCGCGACTGATCGCCCGGACAGGTCTCACGGGATGCGGCTTGCGGGCCGCATCTTTTTTTATTGCTCGAAGAAGGCGTCGATCAGGCGGCGGGCAATACTGATGCGTGAGGGAAGGGGCGGCAAATGATCGCGGTCGAACCAGCCGGCCTCGGCGATCTCGTCGCCGTCGGGAGTGATCTCGCCCCCGGCGTATTCGGCGGTAAAACCGATCATCAGGTTGTTGGGGTACGGCCAGGGCTGGCTGGCCGCGTAGCGGATGTTTTTGACGCGTACGCCGACCTCTTCGGCGATTTCGCGGACAACGGTTTCCTCGAGGGCTTCGTTCGCTTCAACGAATCCCGCAATGAGACTCCAGAAGGGGTAGAGGCCTCCGGCCTTGTGCGCCAGCAGGAGTTGGTCGCCGCGATGGACAAGCGTGATCACCACGGGATTGATGCGCGGGTAAACGATGTGGCCGCAGCCGGCGCACGACATGGCACGCTCGCGGGGGTGGCGGACGAGAGGTTTTCCGCAGACCCCGCAGAAGCGGTGTGTCTGACGCCAGTGCAGGAGCTGGCGCGCGAGACTGGCTTGCGCCATGGCTTCGGCGGGCGCGAGGTCAAAAAAAGCGCGCAGACTGACCAGTTCCGCGCCCGTCGCGGGCGGCTCGTCGGAGGTCGCCATGCCGACGGTCTCGCCGACGGGCTCTACGGTCGCGAACTGCGAAGGGTCGGCCTCAAAGAGGCACTCGGCTCCGGTCTGGCTCCTGCGGACCCA
This sequence comes from bacterium, assembly GCA_025360845.1. Lineage (GTDB taxonomy): Bacteria > Verrucomicrobiota > Kiritimatiellia > RFP12 > UBA1067 > JAHFSX01. The sequence goes on along the minus strand of JANYBJ010000246.1, from coordinate 9,871 downwards.
AAGCTGCTCGCCTTTGAAAAGAATGAGTTTGTTCACGGGTTTAAGATGGAGACGTGACTGCGGATGTCTTCGGTGAGGGCCGCAGCATCGGTGCCGGCTAATCGAACCAAAATGCACTGCCATCGATAGGCGAGACTGCCGGCTTTGTCGATGGGGCGGTTCTTGAATAAGGTGTCGAAGGCGCGCTGGCGGCGCCGGTACTCCTGCTGTACCCGCTCCAAGCGTTTCCGGAAAGAGTCCAGATAGATCTCGGCGAATTCCGCCGCATTGCACAGGTGCTTGGCGCGTCTGTTGACCGGATTGGCGTAGGCGTTTGCTGTGCTGTTCAGCGGGAATTCGTAGTGCATGAAGGCACCGGTGTGGTCGGATACAATCAGATGTGTCGGACGGCCTGCCGCGTCGAGTTCGATCACTTCATCGCCGTCATCGAACATGACCCCTTTGTCGAGGTTGGCGCGGCCGACAACGCAATTGACGGCTGCGGCCTCGCCCAGCAGGCGGGCGAACTGGCGGTTGAATTCAAGGTCGGTGTAACGGTGCGGCTGGATCTTATCGGTGGCACAGCCATTGATGTAATTGCGTTCGAAATAGATGGCCCAGCAGCGCGTGCCTTGGTAAGACATGTTCGAACCGTAATAGGTTTCAGGCATGCGTCCGGTCGTGAACTTTTCGGGGAGGTTCATGCCGAGCTGCCTGCAGCCGAGGCGGCGGTCGAGGATATAGTCGGTGTATTCGACAGCCTCCATGATCGATTGGATGAGGTCTTTGCCCTCGTCGAGGTGCTCGGCGACGCCCCACTTCTGGAAGCGCAGGATCCGCACTTCCGGAATGGATTTGTCCGCCTCCTTGACCTGCACGATGTAGACGTTGGGGCGACGCTGGGCCGTCTGGACCCGGGCCGAGAGCGATCGTGAGATGCGTCCGATGTTAATGTACTCGATGGTGCCGAACTCGCGCAGGTAGTTGAAAATCACCGCCTTGGCCCGAGGGTCGCAGAGGGCGTTCAGTTCGGGGTCGTCGGGTGTGGCATCCAACTCTTCGCAGACGGGATCAAAGATCAGTTCGCCTTCTTCGATTCGGCAGCCGGGAAGCCATTCGATCTGCATGTAGAATTCGGGCGAGATGCCTTGGATGAGTTCGTCCGCAGTGACGGTGTTCGGTTGCGTGATGAGCGTGGAGCACATCAGATTGCGCCACTCGATGTTCTCCGAGGTCTCGTCAAGCAACGGTTCAGGGACGGAGTGACGGAAAGCCGTGAGAAGTTTCGCGTAGGCCGCGCGAAGGGCTGTGATCGTCAGCCCCTCCACATTCAGGGCCTCGAAGGCCTGGCGGGTGAAGGCGCACCCGGGCGGAAAGACGTCGATCTCCGGATGCCCGAAACGATTGCGCATGGAGCTGTGCAGCGCGATTTCGGCGAGGTGCGCCTTGAAGATGTCATCCGACCGCGAGGCCAGCCAAGAGAAGTCGCCGAGCGTGAGGAAACGGGTTCCGGTCGAACGGTTGTAAAAGTAAAGCGGCACGCCGGCGATGCTGACGCGGGAGTTGGCGATGAGCCTGTTCATCTCCTCGGGCGAGACCGGGATGCGGCTCATGCGCCAGTTTTCGCCGCGGGCACGCAGAGCGTCGCGGACTTTCTCGTGCTGCGTATTCAGGAAACGGATCTTGCGTTTGGAAACGAGGGTTTGGAGCAATTCGTCCGCTTCGAAAGCGAGATCCATGACGTTCGGGTCGGGACGGATGAGCACGAACTGGTCGTCGAAAAGCAGGTCGACCGAATGTGTGATCTCGGCATCGATTTCGTCGTTCAGGAGTTTGGGCTGACCGGCTGCCAAACGCTCGCGATTCAACTGCTTGATCCAAGCGAGTCTTTGCGTGGCGTGGATGCCGGCCTGCGTGACCAGACCCGGCGTACGAAGGAAGAGGGTGCCGACGCGGGATTTGAGTCGGCCCGTCTCGTCACGTGCAAAAAGTGGATCACCAAGAAGATTCATGTGAAAGACATCACACGGTGGAGGTTAAGTGCGCAACGCGAACGGAAGCCCGTACACGCAATGACGTTTTCAATATAGCATAATTCGGTCTGGACGGAATGAGGAAATGTGGCCCTTTTGCGCCCCCGGTCTGTTCCCCCCTTGACGCTGGCGGCGAATATGTCTACGCTTCTCAAAACAAACGGATTGGGGAGTATGGATGTAAGTTCCGTTGGAGATCTTTCCGCGGAAGTTGCTCTGTGCGGCACAGGGACGAGGAGTCGTATGAAAGCTTGGTTTGGAGTGTTGGGTCTGCTGGCCTTCAGTGTGTTTGCCGATTCTGCCGAGGAGGCGCTTACGTTGGCGCAACGGACTCTCGCGTACGTCGAGCAGACGTCGAAACGTCCTGAGTTGGCCGCGGAACTGCAAACGCTCTCGGCGCGTTTGCCGCAAGTGAACGAGGCCGCGCCGCGCGCCGCGCTTGAAAAAGAGATCCGCACGCTGCGGCGGCGCATCCTGTTTTCCCACCCCGCTTTGGAGTTCGAGCGGCTGCTGCTCTGTCAGCGCAGCCTGCCCTACTCCTGCAACACCCACATGGTCGATCAGTATCCGGGGCGGTATTCGCGTCCCGGCCCCGGGCTGGTTGTGATCGACAACTGGAAGACCGCGCCCCGCAAGAGCGAACCTTTAAAGGGCAAGCTGCCGCTCGGCACGGTGCTCAATCCCGATCTGCATTGGGACGGCGACCGGGTGATCTTCGCCTTCTGCGACCATACGGCCACACGCCCTCCCGCGGCCGCGGGCCTGGAGGTGCCGACGTTGGCCAGAATGGTTGCCGTCGGCAAGGGGCCGAGCGGCGATGCCGTGCGCGTGCTGGACCCGGACAACCCGTGTTTCATCGACAAGCAGAAGGGGTATGACGTGAACCCGACCGCGCATTTGCGCTACTTCATCTGGGAGGCGGCCGTAGACGGCTCGTGGGTGCGCCAACTCACCGGCACGCCGCGTGACCCGCTGACCACCTGGTGCGGGCGCCAGAGCGTGTTGGTCGAGGATGTGGACCCCTGTTACCTGCCCGACGGAGGGTTCGCCTTTACCTCAACGCGCTGTCAGAGTTTCGGTCGCTGCCATTGGGGCCGCTATGCGCCCTCGTTCCTGCTCTATCGGGCGGATGCCGGCGGGGCGAATGTCCGTCAGCTTTCTTACGGTGAGGCGAACGAATGGGAGCCCTCGGTGTTGAACGACGGTCGTTTGGTCTACACGCGGTGGGACTACATCAACCGCAACGAGATGTGGTTGCAAAGCCTGTGGACCACCAACCCCGACGGGACGGGCACCGCGCATTTCTATGGCAACTACACGCGTCACCCGTGCATACAGACCGAGGCAACGGCGATTCCGGGCTCGCACGTGGTGGTCGCGACGGCGGCAGCCCACCACTTCATCACGGCCGGCTCGCTCATCACCATCGACACGCACAAGGGCGAGGACGGCCCGGCGCCGCTCACGCGCGTCACGCCGGAGATCGCCTGGCCGGAGTCTGAGGGCTGGGATCAGCCCGGGTGCTACGCCAACCCGTTCCCCTTGAACGACACGCTGTTCCTCGCCGGTTTCTCCCCGGACAAAGTGACGTGGAAAAGCAAGGACGGCGAATACCACGGTGCGTGGCCGCGCAACAACGCGTTCGGCATTTGGCTGGTGGACACGCTGGGCGGACGCGAATTGATCTTCCAAGACGAGGCCATCGGCTCGTTCTCGCCCATGCCGCTTCGCAAGCGCACCAAACCGCCGGTGATCCCCTCGCGGCTGCCGTCGCAGAAGAGCGCGCCTGACTACGGGGTCTGCTATCTCGAGAATGTGTATGACTGCCGCGAGCCGCTTGAAAAGGGCTCCGTGAAATTTCTGCGGCTGAACCAGCTCTTCAACCAGCCGACGGCCGAGAAGGCGGTGCGCAGCAGCGTGTTCACCGAGCTGCCGCGGCGTCCGCTCGGCATCGTGCCCGTGGCGGCGGACGGCTCGGCGACCTTCCGCATTCCAGCCGGAATTCCGGTTCAGTTGCAGGCGCTCAATGCGGACGGGATGGCGGTGATGACCATGCGTTCGTTCATCTACGCGCATAAAGGCGAGATGATCGGCTGCGCGGGGTGTCACGAGAATCGGCAGCAAACGGTGCCCCCCGCTCAGGTTTCTAAAAGCCGGTCCGTCTCTGTACCCGAGCCGACACCCGTGCTGGACTATCCGGGAGGCTTCAGTTTCATGCGGACGGTACAGCCGGTCCTGGACCATTACTGCATCCGGTGCCATGGCCTCGGGGACTTGGACGAAAAAAGTCCGAGGCTCATCGGGCCAGGGGCCTATGACGAGTTCATCAAGCGCAAAATGGTGACGCAGGCGGAGTGGTACAAGGAGAGCGACGCCAGCAAGCCCAAGGACTATTTTGCGGTGGTGAGCCCGCTGACCGCGATGCTGAAGAAAGGGCATCACGGCGTGGCTCTTTCGAAGGGGGATTGGGATGCCTTGATCGTCTGGATGGATCTTAACGCTCCGCAATACGGCGACTACGGGTTCAACCGTGAGGATCAACGGGAGGTCGATCCGGAAGGCGAAAGACGGTTGCGGAGCGAGATCGGGGAGCGTTTCGGCAAGACGCTGGCCGCGCAGCCTTTCTCCGCGTTGGTGAACGTGGGACAGCCCGAAAAAAGCCGCATCCTCCTGGCGGCCTTGCCGGAATCGTCGGGCGGTTGGGGCCAGTTGCCAGACGGGTTCAGCGGACTCGCTGATCCGGCGTATGCGACCATGCTGTCGCGCGTGAAAGCCGCGATCAGGCCGCTGGCTTGTGCGGATATCCATGGAACCTGCGGTCGGGGTTTAACCTGCGTATGCCAAAGCTGCTGGGTCTGGATGGGACGCTTCAATGAACCGGTCCCCGAAGCCGGTAAAAATCAGAAGCCCGCCCGCTGAACGCGGCTTGGAAAGGGAGCCTCGCATCGCGCTTGCATCGCGGCGGGGGGAGGGGTATAGTAATTCAAATCAACGTTTACGAGGAGGGTGTTATGGCTGGACAGTTGTTGGAACTCACGACCGCGGATTTCGACGCGACGGTCGCGACCGGTGTGACGCTGGTGGATTTTTGGGCGACGTGGTGCGGGCCGTGCCAGATGCAGACCCCGATCCTGGAGCAGAAGGTCGTCCCGGAGATGGCTGGCCGCGCGAAGATCGCCAAGGTGAATGTGGACCAGGCGAGGGAACTCGCGGTGCGGTATGCGGTGAAGAGCATCCCGGCCCTGATGATCTTCAAAGACGGTCAGGTTGTGCAGCAGTTCGTGGGTCTACAGCGGGGCGAGGAGCTGGTGAAAGCCCTCAATGCGGCGCTCGGAGCATAATTTTTGCTCTTCCGTATTGACCGGACTGCCAGATCCGGTATTATATTCACCTTTCATGCGTTTCAAGGAAGAGGATTAAGGAGCAACGTTTCATGGCGAATATTACGAGTGCAGTCAAGCGTGCGAAACAGTCTGAGGCCAGTCGCCTGAGCAACCGGTCGGTGAGAAGCACCGTGCTGACGATGCGCAAAAAGGTGCTTGCGGCCATCACCTCCGGCAACAAGGAAGAGGCGGTAAAGCTGTTTTCCGAGTACACTTCGACGCTGGACAAGGCGGCCAAGAAGGGCGTGATCGCGAAGAACAACGCCAGCCGCAAGAAGTCCCGCGTGGCGCAGAGCGTCGCGAAAATGGCGTAACACGCCGCTTGTAGCGTATCTTTTCTGAAGACCGGTCATCGTACGTGAGTAAGGTGACCGGCTTTTGTGTTTTGGGGGAGAGAGGACGATGCGGGTTCTCACGGTCGACGATCTGGGGCGCGATGCCGGGTATAGCGAGGTTCTTGCCTTGCAGGAGCGGTTGCATGCGCGGCGCGTGGCGGGAGAGATCCCGGACACCTTGCTGTTGCTGGAACACCGGCCCGTGTATACGCTGGGGCGCTCGGCCTCTGCGGACAACGTCCTTTATTCGGAAGAGGCGCTGAGGCGGGCCGGCATCGAGCGGGTGGTGACGACGCGCGGCGGGGATGTGACCTATCACGGCCCCGGACAGCTCGTGGGCTATCCGATCATCCATCTGGGAGCGGCGGGTCTGCGGGTGCTGGAGTATGTGACGGCGCTGGAGGAGGCTCTGATCCGTACGGTCGCGACCTACGGCATTCAGGCGGGGCGCGACGGCCGCAACCGCGGCGTCTGGGCGGGGGACGACAAGCTGGCGGCGCTGGGCATCCGCGTGTCGCGTCAGGTGACCATGCACGGCTTCGCGCTCAACGTCACGACGCATCTGGAGGACTACCGCGGCATCGTGGCTTGCGGCCTGCGGAGTGCGGGCGTGACCTCGATGAGCCGACTGATCGGAAGCGCTCCGGACATGGCCGAGGTGAAAGCGCGGGCGACCGAGGCTTTGCGAGCGGTGCTCGGGTATGGGGTGGGCTAATGGAGGCGGACGCAATGAAAGCATGGCGCAGGGTCGGGCTTGAGCTGTTGTTGGTCACTCTGCTGGTGCCGCAGGCCTTTGTCTTTTTCTACAATTTTCCGAACCTCTTTCATGGGGGCAGTCCGCTGGGCTTGCTGAAGGCGCTGTCGCTGTACGCTCTGAGCATCTCGTGGGTTTCGGCTCCGTTTCTCGCGGTCCTGACGCTGCTGGTCCGCATCCTGATCGGCGCCCGCGTGCGGTGGTATGCGATGTTGCCGTTCTGCATCGCGGCGGGCTATCTGTGGTTAACGCTGTGGAACCGGTTCGTCTACAGCGACTTTTCTTATCTGCGCGCGGCGTTGCCCATCCTTCTGTGCAGCGTTGGGGCTGCGGGTTGGGCCATGGCGCGCTCCCTGTACCTGGAGAGCCTGGTGCCGCAGGAAAAAGCAAAAAGTCCGGTGACGGACTTGTCAGAATGACAAAATATCTGATATTGTCACTTTGACTGAGTCACAACGGTCCCTTGATTTTTCCATAGGGCCGAACCCCGGATGGTCGCGTGGATTGAAACGAGTAACCAAGGAGTAATGCAGTATGGCATGGTTTGAAAAGTCGGCTGAGGCTCCGGCCCGTGTGCCGACGGAAGCGATCTGGGTCGTGTGCCCGGGATGTAAAGCGTACATCGCGAAAGAGGCTTGGCGCGCCGCCGACAAAGTTTGTCCGCGTTGCAATCATCACGACCGTCTGGCGTGCCGCGAGCGCGTGGCGCTGCTGACCGATGCGGGCAGCTTTAAGGAGTTGAACGCCGAGGTGAGTTTCAATGACCCGCTCAAGTTCACGGACTCCAGCGGGGCGTATGCCGACAAGGCCAAGGCGAACATCGCCAAGGCCGGCGTGGGCGAGTCGGTGCTGACGGGTACCGCCGCAATCGATAAGATCCCGGTCGTTCTGGCCGTGATGGACTTCAAGTTTTTGGGCGGCAGCCTGGGCAGCGGAACGGGCGAGCGCATTCTGCTGGCGGCTGAAAAGGCCATCGCGCTGAAGCGTCCGCTGATCATCGTGTCGGCCTCGGGCGGCGCGCGCATGCACGAGGGCATTGTGTCGCTGATGCAGATGGCCAAGACCTGTGCGGCGATCGCCCGCGTGAAAGAAGCGGGCCTGCCGTACCTCTCGATTCTGACGGATCCGACCACCGGCGGCGTTTCGGCCAGCTACGCGATGGTGGGGGACCTCAACATCTCCGAGCCCAAGGCGCTGATCGGTTTCGCCGGACGCCGCGTGATCGAACAGACCATCAAGCAGAAGCTGCCGGACGATTTCCAAACCGCCGAGTACACGCTGGCGCACGGGTTCCTGGACCACATTGTGCCGCGCAAGGAGATGAAGGCCTTCCTCGCGAAAGTCCTTCGCTACGCGGGGTTCTGAAACCATAAGGGCCGGCACGGAGGCCGGCCCCTACGTGAAACGGAATGATTTTTATGGCAAAGAATACACAAGAGAAACTTTCCCCCTGGGATATCGTGCAGATCGCGCGCCACGCGGAGCGTCCGAACATCGCGGACTATCTCCGGCTGTTGTGCGACGATTTCGTTGAGCTTCACGGCGACCGCCTCTTTGGCGACGACCGTGGAATGATTGGCGGCTTCGCCACCATCGGCGGCGAGAAGGTGGTCCTCATCGGTCACCGCAAGGGCCGCGGCGTCGAGGAGAACATCGAGGCCAACTTCGGCATGGCCAGCCCCGAGGGTTACCGCAAGGCCATGCGCCTGATGCGGCTCGCTGAAAAGTACAGTCTGCCGGTGGTGACGTTTGTGGACACGCCCGGCGCGTATCCCGGCAGCGAGGCCGAGGCACGCGGACAGGCCGAAGCCATCGCGCACAATCTGGAGTTCATGTCCACGCTCAAGACCCCGATCGTCGTGGTGGTCACCGGCGAGGGCGGCAGCGGCGGCGCGCTCGGCATCGCGGTCGGCGACCGGATCCTGATGCTGCAGAACGCGGTCTATTCGGTGATTTCGCCCGAAGGGTGCGCGTCGATCCTTTGGCGCGACGGCACCAAGGCGGCGCTCGCGGCCGAGACGCTCAAGATCACGGCGGACTCGCTGAAGGGACTCGGCATCATCGACGAGATCGTGCCGGAGCCCGCAGGCGGCGCGCACGCCGACGTTACGGCGGCGGTCGCGGCCGTGAAAAAGGCGGTGCTGGCCAACCTCGCGGTTCTGAAGAAGATCCCGCTGGACAAGCTGGTGGAGCAGCGCTACGCCAAGTTCAGCGCGATGGGCCGTTTCTAAGAGGCTTCTGATAACACAAGGCGCGAAGGCACGAAACAGACGTGTCTTTGTGCCTTTTGTTTTTGTGGCATCTTGCCGGGATTTGCTGTTGCCCATCCCCTTTGTTCAAAGTAAACTATACGCCTTGATTTTTTGGGTAGTGAACCGCTGTTAAGGAGATTACAGAGATGTTGACGGTGTTGATCAATGCGTTTGCCGGGTTGCTGCTGATCGCGGCGTTTGGAATGACCGGTGCGGCCAATTGGGGCTGGTCGGTGCTCTGGGGCGTGCTGGCTTTTGTGGCCGGACAGGGACTGAGCGGGTACCTGATCCAGAAACGGATGAAAGTCGCGATGGGGGGCGTGCAGAAGATCCTCGAGGACGGGCAGAAGCGGTTGCAGCTCAAAGTCAACCAATGGCAGATGCGGCCGCCCGGGAGTATTAAACAGGCGCAGCAGGAGATCGAGCGCGAGCAGCGGATGTTTGTGGAAAAAGCGCTGGAGGAGTCAAAAGGGCTTGAGCGCTACAACCGGTGGGCGCCGCTCATGCAGCGGCAGATCGCCACGATGCGCATCCAGCTCTATTGGATGCTCAAAGAGTTCAAGAAGGTGGACGAGCTTCTTCCCACAGCGCTGATCGTGGACCCGATGATGGCGGCGATCAAGGTCGCCCGCATGTACATGACGGGCGAGGAGGGGATCGAGAAGGTTTTCAGGAAGCACACGGCGCGGCTGCGTTACGGTCAGGGCGCCCTGCTCTATGGCCTCTATGCGTGGATTCTGTTGCAGAAGAAAGACATCGACGGCGCGCACAAGGTGTTGATCGAGGCGTGCGAGAAGATGGAGAACGACACGATGAAGAAGAACCGCGAGCACCTCGCCAACAACCGGGTCGGCCATTTCTCCAACGCCGGGTTGGGCGACGAGTGGTACGCGCTGCATCTCGAACAGCCCAAGGTCAAGATGCAGCGGCAGTCGCGCTTCTCCGACCGGCCCTACTGAGGCGCGGAGCGCGGTTCCCGACGGAAGCGAAATAATCGATAGGTTCGATTCGGTCGGTTAAATGAGATTTTTTCCGCATCATGTTTGTGTTATTATTTTCCATTTAAAGCGGAGGTGCGTATGCGGTTGACGGCGATGATGGCGGCGGTTCTCGGGGCGTGGGCGTGCCTCGCGGG
>JANYBJ010000002.1 GCA_025360845.1 bacterium | reverse complement strand
CCTTGTGGGGGCCTTGAAAGCCCCCCGGCGCGGCTGTTGACAACCCCTGAACGGTGGCCACGTTCATGCGAAGCTGTCACAAATCCCCCCACAAACCCGGAAGCGCCGATTAAACCCTGTTTCCGAGAGCGACTCAAGACTTCACAAGATTTCTCTGATTCCAGTACAATATCTCGCCCAAAAAGATCTTCAGTGGAAAAAGCCCATTGATCACTAGAGAAAACCCATTCGCTTCCACTTGCCATGACTTTCCAAAGTCCGCGGCGAACTAATGAATCGCCACTTCTAATTGTTTTAAGCCAATAAGTTGCGTCATCAAGCGGCCTCCCAAACTCAAGCACTTCCTGTTTCTCAGCTGCACTTAACTGGGTAATCGTATCGTCCCAACTGTGAAACACGTCGATAACTAAGAGTGCAGGTCGGAAACTCTTAATCGCGTTACTTATCTGTTCTTGATCAAAATGAAACCACGTATGACTTAAACAAATTATCGCGGTCCGATCCCATTTAACACCGAACTCAGTTGTAAGTCGTTCAAACAATTCATTAAAATTACAAGTAGACCAAATGAAACGTGGATTTTTTTCTTTAACCCTTTTGCGGGCTTTATCTATCGCTGAACTTGAATGGTCTACACCAATAAATTCAATTCGTACCGGCCTTTCTTCCTTATTAGCACATTTTTCCAACTGCTGGGTTAAAGTCCCCTCTCCACATCCAAGATCAATGATCCACTCAATTTGAGGCATTCCAATATCCACACCACAACGGCCAAGAATTCGTTTCCATATTACATCAGCAGCCTCGCATTGATATCCATGGAAATTAGGAAACAAGCTGTTAAACAAGTCTTTGTTGGCATATAAATCGCCATAATCATTAATTACAGATGCGACTTTTCTTTTTGTCTTCATTGATGCAACGAAGCCTCCGCGGTTTCAATCAGATGGCTATTGTCTCGCACAGCCGTTGACTGTACCCCAATATTCAAAACAGTCGTGCATGAAGATCCCAGCAAGTCGACCGAAAGTTGAGAACCAAGTTCAACGAACTCTCGACAGACGAGTGGATAAATATTAATGAAACAGGTAGCACCTGCTCGCAGACCGGATTCGTAAAGCATCTCTGCAATTTCTCCAGCACAATCCCCCGTCTGACAAGAACAATATACTTCGCGCTTAACACCCGCAAGATCGGGGAAGGAACAATACACTGCATCAGGCTTTATCTCCAAAATAGCGTCTTTGGGCAAACCACCAGAAGTGATGAGTTTAGAAAAATGCCTCTGGTAGCGATTACGAAGATTCATCTCACTCCAAAAAGGCGCCGTGGAAATTCCTGAGCTCACTTTTTTCGGCTCGAATAAGGTGATACTATCGGAATAGCGGGACAACTCTTTTGCATAACATCCTGGCAATTGTTTTTGACTCATGTAAAAATCGGATCGCTTGCATTCCTTAGGAAGATATTGCCAGTCATTTACCACCACCATGGCACGCTTATCATGTGCCGGAAGCGATGATAACAGGCGAAGTCCGAGACTCCAAGTCAGCACCGGAAATTGAGCGTAATCTGCCCGTATGTCGGCATGGCGAGGCTCGACAAGAAATTCTTCAATGCAAGGTAATATTTTTTTTTCAACCTCGTCATAATACAGAAGAAAATGTCCCGCTTGCACAACAACCGTGTGCGCATCTCGTGAAGCAAGATGCACAAGCTCGGACAACGAATCATAGTTCTTCGGGCAATATCTTTTTAAGTTCATAGGGTTGAGGGGAGCGTACTTAAAAATGCTCTTTTTAAAAGAAGGGCAGACTCATCCACTTCCTCAACCGTGGTGAAACGGCTAAGGCTAAAACGTATGGTGCTGTTTGCCCGCTCAGGCGAAAAACCCATCGCCTGAATTACGTGGGATGGCTCCCCTCCTTTGGAGCAAGCCGCACCCGCAGATACCGCAAGGCCCAATTGTCCCAAACGCATGACGAGATCGGCCGCATTCCGCCCAGGGCAATAGATACTTGTTGTATTGGGCAGTCTTGATACCGTAAAACCGTGTATCTGACTTCCGGAAATCAATGACAGCAGCCGATTTTCGAGCCGGTCCCGCAGTTGGCCAGTGGCAACATAGGCGGACGCTCCATCACGCAGCGACTCCACAGCAATTGCAGTCCCAATAATAGCAGGTAGATTGTGAGTTCCTGCTCTAAATCCAAATTCCTGATGTCCGGGGAGAATTGGCTGACCACCAAAATTTCTTATGTTTGGCGTTCTGAGATATAGTATTCCACATCCCGGCGGACCATGAAATTTGTGTGCCGAGAGACTGGCCGCATCACAGCAAAGATCAGAGAGGCTTAAGGGTGTTTTTCCCGCAGCCTGAACCGCATCGACATGTAACAAAGCACCGTGACGATGACAAATCTCCGCAAAAGCAGGGATATTGGTCAAAATCCCAGTTTCGTTATTGGCGCAGCTTACAGAAACTAACGATGGTGCCTTTTGAATAAAGCTTGCTAGAGCATCAACATCTAGGAGTCCGTCCCGAGACACTGGTATTTGAAGGATTGAACGCCCTCTGGCCCATCGGGAAGCAGCCTGAATCACTGCGGCATGTTCGACACTCGAAATAGCGATTTGCGAAATACGTTCATCAATTAAAAGTGAAAAAGCCGTGTTAATGCTCTCTGTGCCGCAGGATGTAAAGACGATCTGTGAAGCGCTAATCGCACCAAGACCATTAGCCACCGTTTCACGCGATGCCTCAAGAGTCCGTCGAGCATCAGCCCCAAGAGGATGCATGCTTGACGGATTTCCAAAAAGCTCATTCATCGCTTTATGGACAGAACAGATTACCTCTGGCAGTGGCCGGGTTGTCGCATTATTATCGAGGTAAATCATGTTAAGTCCATCAGTGTGCAACACGACGCGCTAATTTGACATCCCGATAAATGTGCGCAACGAAGCGGACAACCGAAAAAAGGCCGACAATTCCTAGAGTGATTGCGATCACCGAGAACACAATGATTACGATTTTGAGCATAACAGCCTCCTTTAGGATATCACCGCTTCTTGTTGACCTGATTTCATCTGAATTGGTCTGCCGAAAGCATGGCCGATGGCGTATAGGATCATGGACGCAACTAACCCAACAAGGATCGCTGGCACTCCAGCAGGTTCCTTCGCGAACTGCCACCCAAGCGAAACTGCCGCTCCTCCGAGGATAGAGAGCCAAGACGCAAGCGGTCGCGTTTTCTTGATATATAGTCCCGCAATCAAGGCTACTAGGATAGTAGGTGCCCAGATCGAATACAGCAGGAGCAACCCATCAATGATTGAGGGCGAGAACTGTGCTGCCAAAATGGCGATGATCGCAATGCCGAGTGTACTCAGTTTAGCAATAAGAAGTGCCGCCTTCTCACTAGGTGACACGAATATCCCCACAATATCTCGAACAAAAGCCACGGCAGCGCAATTAAGCACCGATTCCTGACTAGACATCACGATAGCTACGATAGTAGCCAATAGAACACCAAAGAATCCCGCTGGCAGCACCGCTCGGGCCACAGCAACAAACACATCGTCAGGCTTTGTTTCTGCAGGAATAATTCCATGTGCAACAATACCTATTGAAGCGACAATCGCAAGCCAAATAATTACAAAACCGCCTGCGAGCAGAAATCCCGCTTTAGAAGCGGATACGCTTTTTGCAGACAACGCCCTGTTTGCATAAGGTGGTATAAGAACTTCCCCCAGTGCAAACGATACGGCAATACCAATAAGTTGCCATGTGGTCATTCCGTGGAAGGCCACGGAGGTGAGCTCATTCGCTTTTGCCGAAAGCTCGGCAATTGAGACTGATGACTTGCCCGCAGAGATTAGAAGCATGACCGGAACAACAATGGCAATCATCGAGAACTGCATACCTTCTGTGGCAATCGTAGCCCGTAGGCCACCGGTAAAGGTCAGAAGGGCTGTTGCTCCCGTTACAGCCACAATACAGACCGCCATCGGCCACTCGGTTATGCTTTGAAGAATTGCCCCTCCTATCTTCCCCATCACAGCGGTGAATCCGATACACAATCCCACGGACAATATCCCCGTAAGCAAATGACTGAAACGACCATAGCGTTTACGCATAACATCGCCAAGTGTGTTACAGTCACGTTCCATAGCTAAACGTGGTGCGAAAAATAGTCCGGTTAAGAGTGTTTGAACTGCGAATGTAACAGTAAGCAAATAGAACAAAAAACCCATCGTCCAACTCTTGCTAGTAATCCCGACCGAAAATCCTGGCCCAACAATAGTGGCCGCGAGACTTGCAAATATCATGAAGGGCGGTATTGATCGCCCACCCACCGCGAACTCACTAAAGTTCTTCGTGCGACGGGTCATGTAACCGAGAACACCCATTAGGATGAAATACCCAGCAACGCTGGCGATATCAAGGGGATGAAGATTCATTTTGGCAATCTCATTCTTTCATGTCCTGGCATGATACAACACATCATGGCTACGATTGTGGACAGACTCGCGCTCGTCTGCCAATCAAAAAAGTCTCTGCAATACTGACGGATACTGGTTACCATCTGAACCAAATCAACTTGCTAAAAATAGTGCGTGACAGAACGTGTCACGGCAACTTCAACGGCTGTTTTATGTTTCTAACTTACTATTGTCAAATAGGTTATAACGCAAAACAACCAACCGATGAAAGAACAACAAATAGCTGCCTGATAGTCGCCCAGCCTGCCTTTCATGCTCTAAGCCCCCCATGATGTCTAGCCTGCCTGATCTCGAAAGAAAATTGGCGATGCTACCCAAAAAACGCCTTGCATATAGAGTTGAAGCACTCTGTCACCACCATCGAGAGCACACGCGCAACGCCAACAAATACAGCGTACATGACCCTATGTCAGCTCGTCCAGTGAATTTCGTACATTTTGTACCTTGTACCTTGTCCAGCGTTGTTGGTGCAAGATCGCGTCGAAGTTCAGTCTGGCACCCTCCAAGTTCACGCCGTTCACACGACGCCCCTCGTTCCCGTCCTCCAATTCCGAGAGTAGCCCTTCACGACCCATATACAGTGGAAGCCTCGTTCGGGCAAGGAACCGAATCTTCATGCGGCACGGCCCGGCTTGCTTTTGCTGTATCCACCTTTGAAGCGTTTATAATCTTGAGCTTCTTGACCTCGGCCCCCGCCTTCTCGATTAGTTTCTTCAGCTGGTCAGCCGTCAGTCCCTCCAGCGCCGCCACAGCAGCCTTCATTCTGGCTTGCGCGGCATCCTTCTCCTCCTGCTGGGTCGTAATGCCCGTCACGTTAGGCAGCAAGGCCACTGCATTCTTGACGTTGTTCTGGTCGGCGTGCAGATAGTGGCGGGTCATCGCCGGGCTGGAATGCCCGATCACCGCCTGGACCGCCGCAAGGTTAGCGCCGGCGTTCGCGCTCAGGCTGACGAAACTGTGGCGCAGCGAATGGAAGCCGACCTCTGTGGCCATCTTCTTCCGCCCTTCAACCTTGCTCATGGTCTCGATCTTGCACTCCTTGAAAACCTTCTTGATGCGTTTGACGAGGATCGTGTCATCGTGTAGATAGAGAGCCGCCAGCTCAGGGAAGACATACCCGCCGCGCCCCGCTTCCGGCGTTACGGAAAGCATGGACAGCAACGAATGGTGAAGCGGGATCTTCAGGACCTTGCCGTGCGCGCGTCGAGCGGTCTTCGAAGGGATGACCATGATGAACTTGCGGACCAGATCCACGTTGCTCCACTTCAACTGTACCGCATCCCCGAGCCGCAGCCCGCAATAAATCCCGACCGCGAAGAGTATCCGCATCTCGCCTTGAACCGACTCGCAGACCTTGGTCAGTTCCTCAATCGTCAACTCCCGTCGGCTGTCGGCATTAGACCCCTCCGTGAAACCGCTTGCCCCGATGGTGCGATTCTTCTAAATTAATCGCATGGGTGTCATGTGAGTAATTACGCCGCTCAATCCGCACTCTTGTCATCAAGGCCGAATATGGTTCGCAACTGGTCGAGAATGACACGCGGAGTTTCTAACTCGTCTGTGCCTACCGACTGGCGTATCCCCTGCCAATCTTCCGATTCTTGCGGGTGCTTCTCAAGAAAGGCGCTCAGATCCGATTTAAGCTGGACGGGCAGCGCATACCGGTCAGAAGCCGCAAGCGAGCGAAAAAGCCTGAACACATCGTTCCTGTGTTTCTTAATGTCGTCGCCCTTTACCTTCTCACCTTCATCTCTGCGCCGAGTTAGATCAAGCCAAGCGCGGGCTTTGAGAGGTATGAGACAATTCGCGGGCACGACGGGTATGCCGTTGATACGCACGCGAGTGTCGACCACATAACGATAATAATCGTCGTTCAGCAAAATGGCCGACAGACTGGAAATGTCCTCTTCTGCTGGAATCGGTGTCAAGTGAACCCATTCGGGCAGATCCAAGTGATTGCGGGTCAGCAGTTCGATCATGAACGGGTGGCTCGGGTCCTTTGGCTTCATAAACCGATAGAATTCCGGCCGCTCAGCACTCTGCTCAAGACTCTCGTAGTGCCCGGCTTTAATGAAATCCCAAAGGCGCGTGAAAAACTCCGGACTCAATCCCTCGACAATGATGACCAAATCCAAGTCCTTGGTCACCCTGAACGGCAACGCCTTCACGTCCAGCCATACGTCGCAGGCGGCGCCGCCGATCAGAACGTACGCATCTTCGAGTCCTTCGAAGTGCTTCACGAATTTTTCCAGACCCTTTACCATTTGACGCCCTCCATTAGCTCGGCCAGTGCCGCTTCAACGCGCTCGTCGCGATCATCCTTCAGCGTAAGGTAGAGCGACAGACGATCCACCGTACGGTTATCCTCGGACAGTTTGGCCGGCCGATAGCGCCACTGCTCAACCACAATGGAACTGTCATCAGCGCTGGCTTGCTCGACGAGACGCCGATCTTCTTTTGCGCGGCGGTATTCGGCGGCGCTCATCGCGTAAACCGCATTGCGCCCTTCCGCAAGCATCGTGTAGCGAGACAACGCTGAAAGGCCGGCATTGTACCACAAGACCGTATCGGGTCTCGCCACTTGAACATGAGCGACCCTCAGCTTCGGGCTCCTCAGAAACGGGAGTGCCTTATTCCAAAGCGCCAGTCTGTCCGCGCCCAAATGCAGCAGGACACGCTTGCCATTCTGCTCCGACTCACACAGTTCCAGACCGACCAGCTCATCGCAAATCCGCGACGCCGTCATGCCGGAGTACTCCAGCAGTTTGGCCCAGCTCTTCAAAGACCTGCCGCCCTCGTCCAGCCGATTCTGCAAGCCGTGAAGCAACAGAACTTGAGCAGGTGTCGAGAGGTGTTTGACACGCCCGTCGTCCGGCATACCGTCCCGCCGCCCGCGCACCAAATCGCGCAAATCAATCAACAGGTCAGGCAAGTAGGTCTGCCGCTCAGGCACGATGAACGGAACGTGATAATGAACGAGCCGCTTTCGCTCAAACGACTGAAGCGTTGGAAACACAAAAGCGACATCCCGCCCCAAAGCCGCACGCGCGACGACGACATGCTTGGCAACCTGCGCAGGACTTACAGCCTCGCGTTTCCGCTGAAACAGCAGGATGACGGGATGCCCGGCAATCGTGGTCTCCCAGGTGCTATACAGAGCCCCGAAGAAGATCGGAAGCTTCTCTGCGGCTTTCAGGTCTCGTTTCACGCGCACGGCCAGCCCGAAAGTTTCGGACAAATAGGATTCCAACTCCTCGGCAAGATTTTGCATGGCGACCTCCGTGTAACAAACAATTGCACGATAACATTTTTATTGTTACCGTGCAATCAAAATGTTACATGCAACGGGGGCCAACAACCTGCAGACGGTGTACATGCGAAATCCCGCCTGCTTTACAAGAGAGCATTATTGACGACCTCCCAGTGTCTGCCTTTGTCTGGACCGATACGGCGGAGATATCCGGTTTCGCGCAATTTTCTGGCGACACGCTCAACTGCGCTCTCGGACTTCGACAAAGCCCGCGCGAGTTCCGGAATGGACAGCTTCGGGTCGGCCATAAGTAACTCCATGATTTTCACCGGCGTTTTCCCCAGCGTTTTCATAGGCGTTTTCCCCGGCGTTTCCTCCAAACTTTCTTCACTTGCGCCCGTCAGTGCATCGCCCGCACCGGACACGGCCGGTTTCCGCAAGACAGTGCTGACAAAAAGGCACCCGTCGCGGTCGTCGGTGAATATGATGTCCGGCCAATCTTCCAGCGCGCGTTTAATGCCGGAGCCGATGCCGTGGTAGGGAAGCATGCCCTTTGCCACATACGAGGCCAGGATCGGATTGCGGATATTCGAGTTGCCGGTCCGTATCTTCTCAACTGTCAGACTGTTGGGCAGGTGTCCGGGACTGACGATTTCGATCCGGTCGCTGAAGACAAAGAGGCGGATGGGCGCTTCGATCAGATACCCCTGAGCAACCAGCAGAACCGTGTACAGTTTGAGCGCCCCGTTGTAAGCGATGCCGAACCGCCAGTCGGCTGAAACCTGCCGCGCTTTCGCGTCGGTGAGATCGCGCCGGACAATCGCGAAGAGATTTAGCGATTTCCTGCGGCGACGTGCGGTGCTCTTTGAGCCAGCCGTTCTTCTTCCATTCCTCTTAGTGGTTTTGCACCGGAGTTTCCCTTCAGAGTCACGAAAGAACGCGCTGTAAAACTGACGCTTCGGGTGCCTGTGTATGCTGGCCATGTCCCCCTCTCGACTTCGGTGGCTAAAAAGCAATAAAACACCCCTCGTTTTATGCAATACTATTGATTGCAACTAGTTCATTTTCAAAGTAATTAAGTGGTCTGTTTAAACAAAAGTTTAAATTTTTTTACCCAACGGCAATAGAACGACCACCGATCCGTTTATTTAACCGTAGTGAAAAGCGTCTCCTGTAACTCGGCTTGACGCGGCCCCAGTGACGTTTTACACTGTTCATAGAAAAGAAAACCTAATCTCGTTGCATGGCTCCGTTTCGAAGGAGGCAGTGATGAAAAATCCAAAAACAACCCTTTTTACAATGGCCTTCATAAGTGTGGCGCAGTTTGCGTTCGCACGCGGTTTTGGGGACCGTTCGTCCGACACCTCACAAGACGTTCGCGCCGGTTCGCGAGGAACAGTCGTTTCAGGTGGGCAGGACACGCCACGCGCCAGCCGGACATCGGGTCAGGACCAGTCTGGTTCCCGGGCAGCCGCCGGTTTCTCGCGCGGAGACTCCGCACCGGTCAATGTGGCGCAGGCGCCTTCCGTCACACCACGCTCCGTACCGTCGCCTGTCACCGCCTATACGGCCGCCCCTGAACGGCGTTCGTCAGGCGCGTTTTCTGGCGCCGACGCAGCCCGCGCAACGCCCCCCCCGCAGGTAAGAACCTACACGGCCCCGCGCGTCGTTGCCGACAACAGCGGCGCAGCCCCCTCCCGTTTCCGCGCCGAGGATACTCCCCGAACCACGGTCGTCCGCGAGGCGCCCATACGGACCGTCGCCGACACCCCTCGGACAACCGTACAGACAAAGCCCCCGCTTGTTGCCAGCGATGATAACGCGCGGAACAGCGGAACTGCACGCGGCATGTTCCAGGGACGCCAGGATAACATCGCTTCTGTCACACCGACCGTGCCCCGCCGCACCACAGCCGCAGATCTCCAGCGGACACCTGCCCCGACGCCTATCGAGCGCACGCAGCCGCGTGTGATGACAGAGAGGACGCAAACCACCCCCCAAGCGCCCATCTTTTCCTCTCAGCCACGTTCAGCCAACACCGCATTGACGATGGCGCCTGCCGACAATACCGACCGGACGATCTCCCGCAACACCGGGAATCAGCCAGTCCTTTCACGTGCGACGACACGTGGCAGCGACGCCACCTCTTCGGCGCGTCAGCAAGCTCGCGACTTATCCGTTGCCTCGAACGACCCGACGACGACGCGCTCGGGCTTCCAACGCATCGCCGCACCCGACACCCGGCTCTCCTCGACAGCGACCGGGCGCGGCACCAGCGCCTCCAGCATGCGTTTCGGCTCGGCAAGCGACAACATGCGGCCACGCACCGCTTCGCTGTCACCTGACAACCCGAGCACGCGATCCACACGCCGCAGTGCGGACGACGTGCGATCGGGGAACCGCGTAATCGCGGGTGCGATCCCCTCGCATATCGAGGGTGGTCGCGACTTCTCGGCTTCCAACCGCAGACCGACCCAAAACAGCCGTTACGGTGACGGCCGCCCGTCCGTCTACCGCGCCCCCGACCGTAACGATCACATGAACCGACAGGGCTGGTTCCCACCGCAGACAGAACACCGCAACACCTACTATGGCGGCCACAATTCTCATGATTATGATCATCATGACTATGACTACCCTTACTCCCACCACGCCTTCAGCCCGGTCTGGTGCGGACCGGTGGTGTATCCCGCGAGCAGATGCTTCGGGTTCAGTTGGAGCAACGGCTCCTACGGCCTCTCTTTCGCCTCCTATTCGCCCGCTTACGCATACAACACGCGCTACTATGACAGTTGGTCGTGTGGCGGCTGGGGTTACTCCGACGTCTACTACGGCGGCTGGAACAACAACTGGTATGGCGGATTTTCCTACGTTTACAACCCTTGGCCGGTCTATCGGACCTGTTACCTCTACGACCCTGCGCCGGTCGTCGTTTACGAATCCGCGCCGGTCGTGACCCGCACCGAGACCGTTTACGTCACTGAGCCTGCAACGACCTCCTATGTGGTTCAGAACACGGGCGCCGCACCGGCTCTCCAGCAGCCCGCGGCGACAGTGACCGAAACCCAGCAAACCGTTTGGGCTGCGGCCCCCGCCGTGGAGCGTGCCGAGACGGGCGCCACAAGTTGCTTCTGCCCCTGCCACTGCAACGGTCAACGTCCCTGCACTTGCAACTACCCGTGCGGGGCTGAATACTCGGTCTCTGCGGACCAGCTCAACCTGTCGCTCGGCTACAGTTCCTATGCGGAAACGCTGAACCCCGAAACGATTTGGACCTCCTACGCGGGCCTTGACCGGTGGGATGCCTACACGGAGCCTCAACTGTTGGACGCAACCGCTTCAACCGACACCGCCCGCCATTAAAATAGGACCCCTCTCACACGATGACCACCTTATGAAACTTTTCCGTTACGTACCCGTTGTCATATTTGCATGTGTATGTGGTTGTCAAAGCGTGAAACAAGCGCGACAGGCGCAATCCGCCACCGACCGGTTGCCCGGCGAAACCACCGTAACAGCGGTCCAGGCCGGCCTCTTAGACAAGTATCCTTACTCGCTCACCAACCTCGAGCAGGTTGCACGCAACTATCATCCCTCGATCCTTCAGGCTCGACAAGCGGTCGAGTCCGCCCGCCTGCAGTGCAAGATGGTACACTCCGGACGCCTGCCGCAGATCTCGGCCGGCGGCAACTATAACCGCAGCACGCAGAATGCCTACGGGCGCCGTCCGAACAAGACGAACATGAGCGACTCGTGGAGCGGCTCGCTGGGGTTGGACCTGCTCCTCTACGACTTCGGCAAACTCGACGCCCAGGAGCGTCAGGCCCTGTCGGCGCTCATCGCCGCCGAACAGCAACTCCGTGACGCCGAACTTCAGATCACCTACAACGTCCGCACGGCCTTTTTCAATCATTTCCGGAGCGACCGTCTCTTCCGTGTCGCCCTCGAAAGTGAGAATCAGTACGCGCAGCACTTGGAAGAGGTGCGCGCCATGGCGGAGGTTGGAACCCGGAGGCAATACGATGTGACCAAGGCCGATGTCGACTGGGGCAACGCGCGGTTAACGGTCATCACCGCCAGCAACTCCCTCGTCGTCGCCCACGCGCTGCTCTGCCGCACGCTCGGGCTTGCTGAAAACCCCGCTTTCACACTCGCCGAGGCGGACTTGCCTCTCCCTTCCGAGAACGCTGCGGAACTGCTGGCCGGCGCTCGCGGCAACTCTCCCTCTCTGGCCGTCCTGAGAGCCCGCGAACGCGCGGCCTCGGCCTATGTGGACCAGACCATCGCAGACCTCTATCCGGACCTTTCGCTCAGCTCAAGCACCGGGCTCTCGGGACACGACGCTCCTTTCGCATGGAATTTCTCCTGGGCCTTGCACCTCGCGCAGAATGTCTTCGACGGCTTCCGCAAAACGGATCGGATCAAGGAAGCGGTGACACAGCTCCGCACCGCCCGGGCAAGCGTTGCCGATGCCGAACAGACCCTCTTCCTCGATTTGGTCAATGCCGTAACCCAAAGCGTCAGTGCCCGCAAAAGCACCGAGATCGCACGGCTGGTTGAGCGCCAAGCCCAAGAGAACCTCGCGATCGTCAACGAGCAATACCGCGTCGGCGTCTCCTCCTCGATCGAACGCACCGATGCGCAAGTGACCCTGACCCAGGCCCAGGCCGATGTGATCCGCGCCCACTTCGATGAGCAGGCCGCTTGCGCGCGCATCGCGCTGCTCATCGGCGATCCCGTTGCCGCAGACGAAAAGCCGGTGGAAAACAAATAGCCGGCACACTGGTCGAAGGAACCTTCATGAAAAAACTCATCTTTCTTGTGCTTTTTGCGGCTGCCGCTGGGGGCGGGTGGTATTATTATCACAAAAAACATCCTAAAAAAGTGCCTCTCGCCTACCGCACCGCCACGATCACGCGCGGCACGGTTATCCAAGATATCCGTGCAACCGGCACGATCCAGCCGATCAAGAAAGTTGATGTCGGCACCCAAGTCAACGGCCCCATCATGCGGCTCTATGTGGATTTCAATTCGGTTGTCACCGCCAACCAGATCGTGGCGTTGATCGACCCCGCCTTTTACGAAGCCACACATGCAAAAGACTGTGCGCAGCTGATGTCGAACGAGGCGAACGTCGAGCAGATCAACGTCAGGCTCGCTTTCGCGGAGAAGGATCTGAACCGAAAGACCGATCTCGCCGGCCGCAAAATGCTGGCGCAGTCCGACCTCGACACAGCCACCTCCGAACGCGACGCACTGGTCGCACAGTTGAAAATCGCCAAGGCCGCCGTCGAGCAGTCCAAGGCTTCCGTCAAGATGTCCAAGACCAACCTCGACTACTGCACCATCCGCTCGCCCGTGGATGGCGTGGTCATCTCCCGCAATGTGGACGAGGGGAAAACCGTGGTTTCGTCCATGAGCGCGCAGAAACT
>JANYBJ010000202.1 GCA_025360845.1 bacterium | reverse complement strand
TTCATCAAGAAAACGCTGGCCTTGGGGCCGGTCGCGGCTGTAGCCTACAGCCGCATGAACAAATGTGACCACGACAAAGCGCGGTTGAACGCGCTCATCAGCGCCCCCGAGGGCGCGCTCCCAAGGCCAGCGAAGACAGCGTACACCACGCTGCGCCAGATCGTCCAGTGGATTCCCCAGGACCGACGCATCTAAAATTTAACTCATTAAGTCGGAACAGGGACTGGTGGAATGGATTACGATTATGATTATGCTTACGATTGCGCGCTTTCGTAATCTTAATCCTAATCCTACTCGTAATCGTAATCAGACAAGTCAACTTCGCGCGGTCCTTGCCTTCTCGGGCCCCTGAAACATGCTTTCTGGGAGAGACGGGCGTTATTGCGGGCAAGAAAGTCGTGCAGACAAAATTTAGATGCGTCGGCCCTGGCTGGATCCTGCTCCGCAGAAATTGGAGGCCGAGTTTGACTCTTCCCCCTGCCACAGCTCGCGGTCTCGCTACTCTTATTTCTCGACTTGGACGGAGAGGACGCGCAGGGGATTTCCGCCCACGTCCAAGCGGAAGTCGCCGCCGCCGTTTTGACGGCCGGAGAAGAGCGCGTCCGGCAGGTCGAACACGGCGGTCGCGATCTTGCCCGTTCCGAGGGTCTGCACGTCGGCCGCGCCTTTGTAAGCGCCTGAAAGCGCGGCGGCCTGGTCGCTGGAATCGTACTGGAGCCGCAACGTGCCGGGCGTCGTGTCCAGATAGGCCACGCTGACCCGCACGCCTTTGCCGGCGAGCGCTTTGGCGAACTCGTTGTCGACGTCGAAATAGAGATAGGGGACGGTTCCGCCCGCCACCCGCCACATGGACTGGCCATAGGCCTTCTCGACCGTGGTCATCCCGTCGGCGACGGTTCGCCGCCTGAGACCGTCGCGCTTTTCGGGCGTCGCGCTGACGGACTTCTTATCCGCATATGACGCGTCGTTCGTGTTGCGGCGCGGGTCGCTCTGGAATTCCCGCACCAGCCAGCAGAGGGTCGGCATGTCCACCAGCCTGTTCGGCAGGTTGCCCGGCGCTTGAAGGCGCTTCTGGATTTCCGCGTAATAGGACGGCGTCTGCAGGATGGAACGCACAAGGACGAAGTTGGGCGTCTCCAGGTCGAAAAAGTCGCGTACGGCGTTGACGGTTCTGTCGTCAACCGGTTGGCCGTCGTTCGTGGGCAGATCGGTCATCATCTTCAGGTAAGGCAGATTCTGGCGCACTCCGAAAGCGGCGGGCGCGTTCTGCAGCCCGATCCCGCCGGGAGAGAATTTCTGATACGCGGCAAAACAGCGGTCCGACATCGGCGCGGTATTGCCGTCGATGCTGAAGCCGGTGACGGAGAGGTCCCACTGGCGGTACCACTTGAGGTTGTGCGCCACCCAAATATCCAGCGCGTCGGGCAAGCCCGGCTCCGGGCGGGGCGACTGCAGGTTCGCCGGGTTCAGGTAGCCGGACGCCTCCCCCGCGACGAACACTTCATGCGGCGCGCTGTTCTTGCGGAGGTAGTGCATGCCGAAGGGAAAACGTTGGGCCAGGCTCGGGTTGATCGCCCAGGTGAGCGGCAGGGTGCCGCGCGCGGGATCGCTCAAGACTTTCGGGAAATGCCAGTAGACCCAGGCCGCCGCATCGAAATCCCCCTGATAGAAGGCGTAGTAGTTGACCGGCAGCAAATGCCCGTCCGCATCGAGCACGCCGTCCTTGATCAGGCGCTCACGCGTCGGCGTCGCGTCCTGTTTGACGACCGTGGGCACGGGGTAGTGCTGGTAGAACGAGGCGTTGGGAAACGAGGAGTAGCCCAGCGCATCCGCGTCCATGTAGGCGTTGTAGGCTGTCATGACCTCGGCGAATTTCCATTCGGTGGGAACACCGCCATGCTTGCCTTTCGCGGCCCAGTAGGGCGATTTGAAGTCGGTGTATTTGTAGGCCCAAGGCGGGAAGCCGTAAACCGCGATCATCTCTTTTCGCCGGGTGTTGTTCGCGCACGCCAGCAGGATCTCGCGCAGCGTTTTCAGGTCCGTGCCGGGCGCTTGCGCAGGATCGTCCACGGTCGCCTCGTCTTCCCAGACATTCAAATCGATGGTCGCTCCCCGGTTGGCGATGAGGATGTCGAGGTTGTTGACCGTGTGGTTTTGCAATCCGCCGCCCGTCCAGCAGGTCAGCCAGAACCCGTCCAGGTAGTAGCCCAAGATCTGCGGGTTGGTCTTGCCCGGCCTGATGTAGTTTTCAAGGAGCCACAGGTACGCGTCGTTCTTGGCGCTTCCGGTCGACGGGCGGGCCGTGCCCGCGATCATGCCTTTCCCCGTGAAGAGCGGGCTGCCGTCCTCCGCCAGCAGCTTGCGGACGACCCGGAGCGGGGCCGCACCGGAGGTCAGCTCCCGGTACAGCGAGCCTTCGGCCGGGTCGAAGCGCACCGCCAACAGCCCCTCGACGCCGGCCACGGTGGCCCCGACATTCGATGTCGCGGGGACGCGCTCGTCCCAAACGATCAGGCCCTTGAACGTTTTCGGGAACTTGGCCAGCAACTCGCGCACGCTCCCGACCCGCTCGACTTTGCGCCCGGACATCCACCCGCCGGGCTCCGTCATTTTCTGAAACCAGAAGTCGTCGGGCGCGGCATTGTAGCGGACAAAGACCTGTGGCTCCTTCCGGTTAGCCAGCCCTTGCAGACAGGTCGCCAGCAGCACCTCGTCGTAGTGCCGCCGCAGCGCCGCGGGGTCCTTTGGATTCAGCGCGCCCAGGCTCTTCGCCAGATCGAGAACGACCAGCGGCTTCGGGTCTCCTGTGGGCGCAACGCAGCCGGAGAGAAAAAGCCCGAGCAGGCTCAGCAGCTTGCACGCATTGACAAAACGGCCTTGCGTTTTTTCTGGCACGACGGGCAGAGGGTTCAACATAGTCGACGTCCTTCGCAGATTCATTTTTCGTTGCCCTGTTTGTCCCTTGAAGAGGCGGTCGCGACGGACTTCTTTTGCATGGTGTTCATTCCGCAAACTCGGCCCTAAGCGCACGCACGCCTGAGGCGGGCAACGCGACGGTGCCGCGTGCCGAGAGCTTCTGTCCCGGACGTTCGCCCGTGTCGCTCAGCCACAGGCGGCGCGGCGCTTTGCGCCCCCACGCGAGCTGAGCGGACGCGGAGGTGCGGCCTGTGTTGAAGAGCCGGACAATCAGCGCCTTGCCGTCGTCGCTAGGCTTCAGGGCGGTGACCAGCACGTCCGCAGGCTCCACGCTCAACAGCGGGCGGGTGTCGGGCGCGGGGCCGCGCCCCGGCAGGGCCACGAGCGGCTGACACGCGGCGGCGGCGAAGCGCGTCGCGTCCGCGTCCGTCGACCCGAGGTGCGGGCGCAGCACGAAGCGGAACACGACCAGCCCCTCCTGAAACGCCCGGTAATTCGTTCCCCAGTGGTTGTTCATCGCCCACGAGTAGAGCTTCTGCGTGGGCCCGATCTTTCTCAGCCAGGCGTCGGGGTTGACCAGCGTGTCGGTCAGGTTCGCGGTCACCCCGCCGACCTGCACCAGCGGCGCGTCGAGCGTCACCCAGGTGATGCCGAAATCCTTGTTCGCCACATCCGCCCAAGAGCCGACCGTCAGCCAGTTCTTGCACGCGCTGGGCATCTGGTCCAGCTCGGGCCTGAACACGCCGAACGGCACATCCATGCGGATCTCGCCGCCGGGCACGTTGAACGGAAAAGCGAAGTTGACGCTCTCTTTGCCCTCTTTCGCCTCGTAGCTTTTTACCTCCAGCCGCTTCTTGTCCACGCGGTTGAACAGCTCGACCGACTCCCCGCCGGCGGTCAGCCGGATCTCGCGCGACAGCCGGTGGCAGCCAGGAGCGTCCGACTCGACCAGCAGCGACGCCACCAGCGGCCCGCGGTCGCCCACGGTGATCTTGACGGGGCCGTTGCGCTGCAGCGCGGCCACGTTATCGCCTGTCAGATAGAGGTAGTCGTTGAGCGCATGGCCGCTCGCCGTGTCCGCGAGGTTCGTCGCGATCCCGGCCGCATACAGCTCGACGATGCCGCCCGTCTGCTCGTCCAGCCGCACGCGCAGCTTGCCGTTCTCGATCACCGCGCCGCCGACCTTCAGGCCTTCCGGGGCTGGTGCCTGCCCCTCTTTCTTCAAGAGGTGCCGCCGTCCCGAGAAGGGCGGCAGATCGCGGACCAGAACGGCCAGCTCGCCGCTGATGAGGCGCTGCGAAGGAACGGGCGTCCCTTGCACATCGGTCACGCTGTTGCAGGGATCGGACACCTCGCGCTGCGGGAGCAGCACCACCTCCGTCCGCATCCACGAGGCGGTGTTGTACACATCCACCTCCGCCGGCTGCTCTTTGTCCGCGGCCTTCCGCTCCTTGACCTCTGAAACGACCTGCCCCGCGTCGTTCAGAAGCTCGCGCGACTGGAGGTTCGCGGTCTCCGCATAGGACTGCTTGATGGTCCACTGGCCAAGGGTGAAGGGAATGCCCGGCTGCGAAACGCTGCAATAGGCGCCCCAGGTGTGCTCCGAGTAGAGCATCACGTTGTTCCAGGCGTCCTCGAACCGTTTGGCCGGATACCGCTTGGGCGCGAGCAGCGCCCAGAGTGTCTCCGCCTGCCGCAGACGCTCCGAGCTTGCACGGTTCATCGCCGTCTCGGCGGCCGACGAGCCGGCCCCGTCTTCCCAATACGGCGACCAATCCCCGCGCACCTGAGGCAGCTTGTCGCCGTATTTCTTTTCGAACGCGCCGAACGCCTCGCCCGTCGAGGAGATGACGAACTGCGGCCAGGCGTGCGCGGCGTTCCAGTCGCGCACAAAATCACAGATGGCGGCATCCGGCAGCGCGTTGTCGCCGCTTCCTGACCAGCGCAGGTACGCGATGTCGTAGGGGTAGTCCCGCTGCTCCAGCCCCGCGCAGTAGGTCTCGACGAACGCAGGCGACATCTTTCCGTAAATGTGCGAGGTGGCGTACCCGAGGAACGGGATCCACACCAGCACCTTGCTCTGGCCGTCGGGGCCGATCCACCAGAACGGCTTGTTCTCCCACTGGACCAGAATGTCTCCGATCCGTGCGCAGTAGTTCGGCGCCACGGAAAAGTAGCGGATGCCCGCCTGCGCCATGGCCGTGACCGTGCCCCACGTGTAGCCGGGAATGTCGCTGATCATGGCGGAGTCCACCGGCACGCCCGTGCGCTCGCCAAGCTGGGTCGCGCAGCGGAACAGCCGCACCAGCTCCTCGGGTCGGCAGAGCCCCGTCAGCTCGTTCAGGTACATGCCGTTGAGCGACACCTGCCCGGCCTTGACGGACTCGAAGAACTCGGCCCTTCGCTTCTCGGGAAGACGCTGCAGGAACAGGTCGGCCGACCACATCACTTCGACATTCCAGATGAAACGCGACCCCTTCGGGTAGTCCGCCGTGCGGCGCGCCTCGGCGATGCCCTGCAGCAGGTTGTTGATCTGCCGCTCCTCGATGTCCGTCTGCAGCGCCGTATAGCCGATGTCGTTGTGCGAATGCGGCAGGACGTAGATGGTCCGCTTGGCGGCCGGCTTGACGGCCACCGGCTTCGTCACAACCTTGTCCCCGCCCACCGCCACCGAGACCTCCACGGCGCGCGCCGCATCCGACGCGGCAATCGTGAACGGCACCGTCTGCTTCCCGAAGGTCAGCTCCACCGGCTTCGGGTCCTGGCCCGCGACGAACAGCGTCGCCTTCACCGGCTCCGCGTAAGGCGAGTCCAGCGTCACGTTGAGCGGCTGCGTCAGCGCGTCTCCTTTGCGGTCGATCACCTGCACGGGCCGCCCCTCGATCGCGATCCCCGTCGGGCGGGGATCAGACGCGGTTGCGGCAAAGAACTCGACCCCCTTGCCGCCCACGTTCTTCGAGGTTCCCTTCACCTGCGCCGTCACCTGCCAGCGGACGTAGCGGGCCGCCACCGGCGCGAACGTGGCCAGCGTCAGCCCTTCGGACTCGTCCACATGCGTCACCTTCACGGTGGCCTTCGGTGCGGCGAAATCGGGCGCGTCGCTGAACAGCAGGACCGCCTCGGCGATCGAGTCCGTTCCCCTGCGCTGGATGTGACGGAACGCGGCCAGCCGCACCGCGCCGCCGAAATCGAAATCGACGAAGGTCTGCACGCCTTTGTCGCGCGAGGCGTACTCCGCGACATACCCGCTGGGCGTGGCGGGCTTGAGCAGATTGTCAGCCTCCCAGCCGCCGCCTGGAAACGCCTCCGCCGCCGCGATGATTTTCGGAGCCGGCAGCAGTTCCAGGCGCTGAAAGGTTGCCGCCCCGGCCAAGCGTGTCGCGCACACCAAAAAAATAACCGTCAGAATAGCCTGTGAACGAGATGTCATACTGCCCCCCTCATTTCTTTATTCCAACGCGGGCGGAGCCCGCAACCCTCACCCCGACCCTCTCCCAGAGGGCGAGGGAGGGGGCAACAACGTTCTTTTTATCACTGTTACGAAGCCGTAAGGCACTAACCACCTGTGAGGAGTTAGGGAGAATTTAGGAGTTGAACAGCCTAACAGCCTAAACACCTGACAGCCTTCTCCCTCCCTCCG
>JANYBJ010000200.1 GCA_025360845.1 bacterium | reverse complement strand
TGCATCCCGGCGAACACGAGGCCATCGTATCCGGCGACCTCTGGGACCGGGCGCATGCGATTCTGGCGGAGAACCATCATGCTCGCGGCAACAAACTCCGCGCGCGCACGCCGGCGTTGCTCAAGGGCATTCTGCGCTGTGGCCATTGCGGGTGCGCCATGGGCGTAACCTGGTCCCGCAAAAACGGCAGGCAGTACCGCTATTATCTGTGCGTGCATGCTTCCAAGTCAGGGTACGGCGCGTGCCCGGTGAAGACCGTCCCCGCGGGAGACATAGAAAACGCGGTGCTGGCCCATGTGCGCGTCCTGCTCCGGTCGCCGGAGATGATCGCCGGGACGTTTCGCGCCGCCCGTGCCCTCGACGGCTCGACCGAACCGCCCTACGATGAACGGGAGGTCGCGGCGGCCCTCGAAACGCTGGACGCGCTGTGGGAGTCGCTGTTCCCCGCCGAACAGGCGCGCATCGTTCAATTGCTGGTGGCGCGGGCCGTGCTGACAACTGGCGGACTGGACGTGGCGTTCCGTTTGGAGGGGTTGCAGGGGATTGCCGGGGAAATGATGGCCAAAGGAGAGGAAACGGGCTCATGAGCGGTCTCCTCTTCGATATGGCAGGCGCCGAGCGGACCATCGAGGACGGTGGGCGAATCCTGCGTATCCGGATTCCCCTCACCATCAAGAAGCGGGGCGGACGCAAGGAAATCGTCCTGCCGCCGCACCTCCTCGGAGACACCGCGAAGCAGGAGAACGCCGCGCTGGTCATCGCGCTGGCGCGCGCGCATAGATGGGCGCATCTATTGGAGACGGGGAAGGTGGATTCGGTCGCCGCCTTGGCCAGGCAGGTCGGCGTGGACCCCGCGTATATCAGCCGCCACCTGCGACTCACGTTGCTTGCCCCGGACATCGTCGTCACAATCCTTGACGGAAGCGAACCCAGTGGCCTGTCCCTGGCGAAACTCGCCAAAGATATCCCGGTAGTCTGGGGCGAGCAGCGCGAAACGTTCGGGACGGGCAATCCGTAATCTCGTTCTCCGTGGGGGACAATCACAGGGCATGCCGCGGGGCGCAGGCGTAACGGAGGGGGAGGTATCGCGGGAGAAGCCCCCTTTCCAGCATGGCGGCGGCAGACAGCAACTCAAAGAGTATGCGACCCGTCTTGGCAACATGACACGAGAGTCTATTGCGCAGCCGATCCAGGCATGTTGATGTATTGTTCAAGTACGGCAAGGCCTTGCTCAATGGCCATGAAATGTGGAATCGATCCGAAAAGCATTGCCTGCATTCTCGTGTAGTCCTCAACCAGGCTCTTCCGGTTGTGTTCGGGTGGCAGGAGGCGAAGACTGCCGGGCTTCGCGGCTTCGTACAATGCCCAAGGCGAGCGGTAGAAACGCTGCTTGAAGGCCACGACATCCTCCAGCAGGTCCAACCGCCGCAAGGCGTTGTCCCTGACCGGCGAGAGGGCCATGCGATAGAGATCATAGTAGTGCCTGGAGTAGCGCGGAGGCAACGGCTTTTCAGGCGCTCGATGCGCTTCCTGATGCAGGATGGTCGCCTTCTCCCAAAATGTTCGTTCGGCATCGATGGTGCGCACCTGTGCGGAGGGCATCTTGAACATATCTGGGAAGTGTCCCGCCGCGTAAGGACGAATAGTCTGGATGGAGTGGGGAAACCACGCCGCCATCGGCCCAATCTCAAGCCTCACTTCCGGCTGTATCGCATCAAGAGAGAAGGCTCTTGGATACCGAATCAGGATGTTCTCATTCCGGGCATTGACCTCAATGATTCCAGCAACGCGCGAGGGGAGTTCCCGCCGAAGCGCGGGCGCGAGTTCATCCGCCAGAAATCGCTCCGCCCTGCGATTGGCCTCTTTGCCGAAAAAATCCTGTTGCGTCGCACTCCTTTCCCGCATCGGCTCGTCCTGTTCATACCCCAAGAGCTGCCAATCGAGCACCAAATCGATGTCCTCGGAAAAACGTTCGATAAGACCAAATGCCTTGGAAAGGCTGGTACCTCCCTTGAAAGCCAGGTGGGCCTTCCATTCGCAATCATTGAAAAGGAAATCGAGCGCCCAACAGACCCAGAAATCCTTCTCGGCTATTGCCGGATG